>CAKZVB010000016.1 GCA_937922015.1 uncultured Granulosicoccaceae bacterium | reverse complement strand
GCCAGCCTGGCGGCTGGTGAAACCTGTGTGCTTACAGGGTCGTATGTGGTTACCGCAGCTGATGTGGCGGCAGGATCCATAGACAACACTGCAACCGCTGATTCAGATCAAACTGCATCGGTTACCGACAACGAGAATGTGCCTGTCGGGGCTCCATCACATTCACTGGACAAGGCTGCTCCAACGCTGACCGATGCCGACGGTAGCGGAGATACCAGTGCTGGCGATACGTTAACCTATACGATCACAGCAACCAATAATGGCGCGTCCACTTTAACTAATCTGGTAGTGAATGACCCGTTGGTGACTCCGGATACAATCACCTGTGCGATCGTGCCTGTTGGTAACACTTGTGTGTTGACCGGTACTTATCTGGTGACTGCTGCCGATGTTGTGGCTGGATCGATAAGCAACACCGCCAACAGTAATGCAGATCAGACAGGCCCGCAAACTGACACCGAGACCGTTACCCTTAACACACCGAGTCTGGTGTTGGATAAAGCAGCACCAGTCAACGCAGATGAAGACGGCAACGGCGAAATAGGGGTTGGTGATACGCTGACTTACACTATTACAGCGACGAATAACGGTACAGCAAACCTGAGCAATGTGACTGTCCTTGACTCAATGATTACTCCGGACAGCATTTCATGTGCAAGTGTGCTCGCCGGCGATGATTGTGTGCTGACAGGTACCTATGTTGTTACCTCTGCAGACCTTACAGCGGGTACGATATCCAACACTGCGACAGCGGACTCTGATCAAACCGCGCAAATTACCGACACCGAAGTAGTGGCGTTGAATACGCCTTCGCACACCATTGATAAAGCAGCACCACTCAACGCAGACGAGGATGGCAGTACCGATATAAGTGCTGGTGACACGCTGACTTACGTCGTTACAGCGACAAATAACGGAAGCGCCACGCTGACCAATATGCTGGTGGAAGACGCAATGTTGTCGCCGTCAAGCATTGTTTGTGCGAGTGTTCTGTCTGGTGAAAATTGTGTACTAAGCGGCACCTACGTAGTCGGTGCGGCCGATATAGCTGCCGGTGTAATTGATAATACTGCTTCAGCTGTGACAGACCAGACTGCCTTGCTTAACGACACAGAGACAGTTGCGGTGCCGAACCCATCCAAGTCAATCGTAAAGCCGGCACCTGTTAATGCTGATCAGGATGGCAGTGGTGATGTAAGTGAAGGCGATGTGCTGACCTATACCGTGACCACAACCAATACCGGCACTGCCGTATTGACAAATGTAACCGTGGAAGACCCGATGTTGTCTCCGGCGTCTGCCGGTTGTGCCAATGTGTTGCCTGGAGATACTTGTGTATTGACGGGAAGTTACACCGTGACCCCGGCAGATGTCGTCAGTGGCGTGATTGACAATACCGCACAGGCGATAAGCGATCAGACTGCAACTATCAGTGATACCCACAGTTTGCCGATTGCACAGCCGGCACTGATGCTGTCTAAGGCTGCGCCGGTTAATACGGATAACGACGGCACTGGAGACATCAGCCCCGGTGACGTTTTAAGTTACACGATAACCGCCACCAACAGTGGTGGTGCTACTCTGACCAATGTCGTTGTTAATGATGCTTTAATTAATCCGAATCAGCATGTTTGTGCAACGCTTGCGGCCGGTGGAACCTGTGTGCTGACGGGCGATTACACCGTGACTGCTGCGGATGTAACCGCCGGTGTAATTAATAATGTTGCCGATGCGAATTCAGACCAGACGGGCGCGCTCACAGACAGTGAATCAGTTGTGGTACCGAATCCGTTGCATACGCTGGTTAAATCATCACCGGTTAACGGTGACAACGACTCCAGCGGCGATGTCAGTGTCGGAGATGTATTGACTTACACCATCACCGCGACAAACACCGGTACTGCAGTACTCACTAATCTTTCGATCACAGATTCTATGATAACGCCGGGTGGCGCCAATTGCCCCATGCTTGCTGTTGGTGAGACCTGTGTGCTGGTAGGCAACTATACCGTCGCAGCGGCGGATATCAGCGCAGGCTCGATTGTAAATACGGCTACGTCGGTATCTGATCAGTCGCCGAAGGTGGATGACACCCAGACGATCAGTTTAAACGCGCCGAGTCTTACCATAGACAAACCGGCGCCGGTGAATGCAGATGAAGACGGCAGCACAGATATAAGTGTTGGCGATACGTTGACCTACACCATTACGGCCAGCAACAACGGCAGCTCAAACCTGACAAACGTGGTGGTAAACGATCCAATGATCTCACCGTCCACGCAGACATGTAGTGTTGTGCCGATTGGCGGGCAATGTGTTCTGACCGGAAGCTATGTGGTTGACGCAGGCGACGTTGCAGCGGGCGTGATACCAAATACCGCCTCTGCCGATTCGGTCCAGACTGCTGTGGTTACTGATGACGAAAATGTACCGGTACCCGGACCGATGCTGGCGCTGGATAAATCGGCCCCGACTAACGCTGATCAGGACGCCAGTGGTGATGTAAGCGCCGGCGATACGCTGACCTATACCATCACCGCGACCAATACCGGTACTGCCACGCTAACCAATGTAGTCGTTGCCGATCCGCTGGTGACACCGTCTTCGATAAGCTGCGCGGTCTTGTCACCAGGTGCGGTGTGTGTCCTGACTGGCGAATACATCGTAACCGTAGCGGACGTGAACTCGGCAGTGATCAATAACACAGCCACCGCTGACAGTGATCAAACCCCGTTGATTGACGATACCGAGACTCTGCCACTGTCCACACCGGCGCTTGCAATTGCAAAACCGGCACCGGCGAATGCGGACGAAGACGCCAGTGGTGATGTGAGCGCAGGAGATACCCTGAGTTACACAATCACCGCCACCAATAACGGCACCGCGACACTGACCAATCTGGTGGTTAGTGATCCGATGATTAGTCCTTCTTCGGCAAGCTGTAGCAGCGTGCCGGCAGGTGGTAGCTGTGTGTTGAGCGGTAGCTATACAGTGACATCAGCAGATGTCTCCAGTGGTTCACTGGACAATACCGCCACCGCCACCAGTGATCAGGCAGGCCCTGTGGATGATGTCCATAATCTGCCGCTTGCCCAGCCGGCGATGGTACTGAGCAAGCTCGCACCGACCAATGCAGATGAAGACGGCAGCGGTGATGTGAGTGCCGGTGATACGCTGAGTTACACGATAATCGCGACCAATAGCGGCACCAGCACACTGACTAATGTCGTGGTTAACGATCCGCTGATTACGCCCGCCAGCATTGACTGTGGAACAGTCACCGCAGGCAATACCTGTACATTGACTGGTGACTATACGGTGACTGGTGCAGATGTTGCGGCCGGGGTCATTAATAATACTGCAGACGCAGATTCAGATCAGACCAACGCACTGACAGACAGTGAATCTGTAATTGTACCCACACCGCTGCACACGCTGGTAAAGGCGTCTCCGGCAAATGCCGATGGAGACAACAGCGGTGATGTCAGTGTCGCTGATGTGTTGACCTACACGGTAACTGCCACTAACACAGGCAGCGCCACATTGACGAACCTGGTTGTCAGTGATCCAATGATTACGCCATCGAGTGTCAGTTGTGGATTAGTAATGACCGGTGAGACCTGTGTCTTGTCCGGCACTTATACCGTCACAGCAGCTGATCTGTCAGCCGGTACTATTGTCAATACGGCAACGTCGGTGTCTGATCAGTCGCCAACGGTAGACGATACACAAACAATCAGTTTAAACGCACCGGGCCTGACCATTGATAAGCCGGCACCGGTAAACGCTGATGAAGACGGCAGTACCGACATAAGTGCAGGTGATACTTTGACTTATACCATCACCGCCACTAATAACGGTAGTTCCAACTTGACCAATGTCGTGGTGTATGATCCTCTCATCGCGCCGACCACAAAAAGTTGTGCAACCTTGTCCTCGGGTGCGAACTGCGTGTTAACCGGTAGCTACAGTGTGACGGCAGGTGACGTTGCCGCAGGCAGCATTGCCAACACAGCGACGGCAGATTCTGACCAGACGGCAGCGGTGACCGACGATGAAACGGTACCGGTACCTTCTCCGGTAATGACGCTGAACAAATCCGCCCCGGTCCTTGATGACAGGGACGGCAGTACAGATATCAGCGCCAATGATGTGCTGACTTATACGATTACCGCCAGCAACACGGGTTCAGCAACACTGACCAACGTGGTGGTAGAAGACCCGCTGATCACACCGTCATCCACCAGCTGTCTACAGGTAGCGCCTGGTGCTACTTGTGTGTTGAGCGGCACGTATGCCGTCACGGGTGCAGATGTAGGTGCGGGTGTGATTGACAACACAGCGACAGCGGTATCTGACCAGACGCTTGCTATGAACGACAGCGAGTCGGTGGTGCTTGGTACACCCGATTTAAGTCTTGTTAAGGCAGCCCCGGTCAATGCTGACGAAGATGGCAGTGGCGATGTAAGTGCAGGAGATACACTGACGTATACCATTACTGCCACCAATAATGGCAGTGCGATACTGACGAATGTTGTCGTCAGTGATGCTCTGATCACGCCAGCGACCATAAGCTGTGCGAGCTTGTCCTCGGGTGCCGACTGTGTATTGTCGGGAACCTACGTTGTCACGGCAATAGACGTTGCCAGCGGCACATTGGATAACAGTGCAGTTGCGACCAGTGATCAGGCTGGCCCGGCAAATGACAATCACAGTCTGCCACTGCTGCAGCCGGCCATGGCGCTGGATAAAAGCGCACCGGTCAATGCGGATGAAGACGGCAGTGGTGATGTAAGCGTTGGCGATACGCTCACGTACACTATTACGGCGACAAACAGCGGCACCAGCATACTGACGAACGTGGTGGTGAATGATCCGCTGGTGTCTCCTCAGTCTGAAACCTGTGCAGTGGTTCCTGCCGGTGATACTTGTGTATTGTCCGGTAGCTACATGGTCACTGCTGCGGATGTAACAGCCGGTGTGATAAATAACACTGCTGTAGCGAACTCCGGTCAGACGAACCCGATAAATGACAGCGAATCGGTGGTTGTGCCATCGCCGTTACATGACCTGGTTAAGTCAGTACCCGTCAATGCGGATAATGACAGCAGTGGTGATATCAGTGCGGGTGATGTGCTCACTTACACAGTTACTGCAACCAATACCGGGACTGCAACGTTGACCAATCTGGTCGTTAGCGATGCGTTGATTAACCCCGATACTAATAGTTGCGCCATTGTGGCTGTCGGCGAAACATGCGTGTTGACCGGTACTTACAGTGTGACTGCGGCTGATATAGTTGCGGGCGCTATTAGTAACACGGCGACTTCTGTGTCAGATCAGTCGCCAGCGGTTGACGACACGCAAACCGTCAATTTAAATGCGCCAAGTCTGGCATTAGATAAGGCAGCCCCGGTCAATGCTGATCAGGACGGCAGCACCGATATTAGTGCAGGTGACATACTTACCTATACCATCATTGCCACCAACAATGGAGCGGCAACGCTAACTGAGGTTGTGGTTACTGATCCAATGATCTCGCCTGCAACAATCACATGTGCCAGCGTAGTATCAGGTGCGGATTGCGTGCTGACAGGTGTCTACACCGTTACGGCGAATGATGTGGCCGCTGGCACTATTGCTAATACTGCTGCTGCTGTGTCCGATCAGACATCTTCAGTAACAGACGATGAAACGGTAGCACTGCCTGCACCGATGATGACGCTTGATAAGAGTCAGCCGGTAAATGGTGACCAGGATGGCAGTGGTGATATCAGCGTAGGTGATGTGTTGACTTACACGGTGACTGCTGTCAATTCAGGGACGGCGTTCCTGACTAATCTGCAGATTGATGATGTGTTGATAACACCTGCAGCTGAGAGCTGTGCGCTGGTAGCACCTGGTGCCAGTTGTGAGCTGGTGGGAACCTATGTAGTCACAGCCTCTGATGTTGTGGCTGGAGTTATTAACAACACTGCATCTGCGGTGGCTGATCAGGTCGCCTCGCAGGATGATACCGAGTCAGTCACGTTACAACAGCCACAGCTTACGCTGGTAAAGCCGGCGCCTGTTTCTTCTGATGAAGATGGCAGCGGTGACCTGAGTGTGGGCGACATACTGACCTATACGGTCACGGCGACTAACTCAGGTGGTGCAACACTCACAGGTGTCACTGTTAGTGATGCCCTGCTATCACCGGATACCACAAGCTGTAACGCGGTAGTGGCCGGTGCGGAATGTGTGCTTGTTGGTACCTATATGGTGACTGCTGCAGACGTTGCAGCCGGTTCAATTTTGAACACGGCGAGCGCAGGCTCGGATCAAACTCCGTCTCTCAGTGCCGATCAAACGGTAGCGTTGCCAGAGCCTTCAATGACCTTGAGCAAAACAGCGCCACTAAACGATGATGCAGATGGCAGTGCCGACGTAAGTGCCGGTGATACGTTGACATACCAGGTAATCGCCACCAACAACGGTTCCGCCAATCTGACAAATCTAGTGATCAACGATGTGATGATTGCACCAGACAATGCACTGTGTGCATTGACACAGCCGGGTGAAACTTGTGTTCTGACTGGCACCTATACCGTAACTGCTGCTGATGTAGTTGCCGGTGAGATTGTCAACACCGCAACCGCGGATTCTGATCAGACGCCGGCGGCTGAAGATTCACAAACGCAAAATCTGGCGGGCCCGGGCTTAAGCATAGACAAAGCCCTGACGAGTAATGCCGATGAAGACGCAAGCACGGATGTAAGTTCAGGGGATACTCTGACGTATACCGTGACGGCCAGTAACAGCGGTAACGCGAATCTGACGAATGTCGTGGTTTCTGATGCGTTGCTCACTCCGGCTTCGCAGCAATGTGCCACAGTGGTCGTGGGTGATACCTGTGAGCTGACAGGCACCTACGTGGTTACCGATGCCGATGTAACAGCGGGCCTTATAGAGAATACGGCTTCTGCATCATCTGATCAGACTGATTCACTGTCTGATACAGAGACAGTAGTGGTACCGGCACCAGCCTATACACTGGTCAAAGTATTATCCGCTAACGCCGACGAGGACAGCAGCGGTGATGTAAGTGCCGGCGACACACTCACCTATACGGCGACTGCCAGCAACACTGGAAGCGCTGTGTTGACTGGTGTCATTGTAGACGATCAGATGATTGCACCTTCTTCCCAGTTGTGTGAATCGTTATCGCCTGCCAGCGATTGTGTACTGTCTGGAACTTACGTGGTTTCCGCCGCGGATGTCAGCGCTGGATTAATCACTAACACGGCCACGGTTAACAGCGATCAGCTTGGCGCTATTACTGACGCTGTCACCGTTAACCTGAATCAGCCGTCACTGGCGCTCGATAAGATTCTGGCCGGCAATGCGGACGAAGACGGCAGTGGCGATATAAGTGTTGCCGATACGCTGACCTATTCAGTGACAGCAACCAATAATGGCTCCAGCTCACTGACTAACGTACAGCTTAGTGATGATACGATCAGTCCGCAGGCACATTCGTGTGCGTTGCTTGCGGTTGGGCAGGAGTGTGTATTGACTGGCACTTATGAGGTGACAGCCAGCGATGTTGACAATGGCCGTATAATCAATACTGCAGGCAGCAGTTCAGATCAGACAGCGCCTGTCACCACCAGCCTGACGACAGCGTTGAATCAGCCGGCACTGACACTGGCTAAAACGCTGACTGGCAACGACGATGATGATGGCACCGGGGGGCTGTCAGTTGCTGACACCTTGCGCTACTCCATTGTCGCCACTAACAATGGCACAGCGGTACTGACTAATGTCGCTGTGGTCGATCCTTTACTTGCGCCGAACGCAGCTAATTGTGCGACATTGCAGCCGCAGGCTACCTGTGTGCTGAATGGCTATTATGTGGTCACTCCAGCTGACGTGGACGCTGGTCAGATTATAAATACAGCCACGGCCGATTCAGACCAGACCCCGCAGGCTCAAGACACACACACCATTGATGTTGCGAAACCTGCCTTGACGCTTGTTAAGTCAGCGCCGGTAAATGCGGATAACGATGGCTCTGGTAACGTCACGTTGGGTGATGTGCTGACCTATACGGTTACCGCCACCAATAATGGTGTGACGGCATTGTCAAATGTGGTGGTGGCAGATCCTATGTTAAATCCCGCAACGACGTCCTGTGCGCTGCTTTCTGCCGGCGCTGTCTGTGAGTTAGTCGGGCAATACACCGTGGCCGCTAACGATGTTGATGCTGGCGTTATTTTCAATACTGCCACTGCAGATAGTGATCAGACCGTGGTGATAGAAGATTCCCATACACAGCCGGTAATTACGATTCTACCGCCAGTAACTACGGATAATTCAAAAACCGATTTACCTCTGGGTGAGCCTGTCGTTATTGAGGTCCTGGCTGATGATTCAGACCCTGAGAATAATATTGACCCGACCACGGTTCGAATTATTGATCCTCAAACCAATGAACCGGTCACGACGTTGCAGGTAGCGGGTGAAGGTAGCTGGGTAGTTGACCCGGTTACTGGAAATATTACTTTTACTCCAGAGCCAGGGTACGTTGGTACACCGACGCCGGTTCAGTACACGGTACTGGACACCACAGGCCTGTTGTCTAACGTTTCGAAAATCACCCTTGGTTTTAAAGAGCCAGCATCGCTCACAGGCACTGTATGGCTTGATGTGGATCGCGATGGTGAGATCGATTCGTTTGAACCGGTGATGCCGAGCTGGACACTGAATATCTTTAATGATGCCGGTGATCTGGTGGCCAGTACCACCACAGATGAAAACGGCGTCTACTTCGTAGATGGCCTGGTGCCGGATGAATATACCGTGCACTTTTTAAATGAAGCCGGTGTGTTTATGGCTGACGCGAACACCGGCGGGGTACTGGAAGCGGGTCAGACAGTTAATCTGCCGTTACCTATTGACCCTAGCGGGATTATCTATGACAGCGTGACCAGAGAACCGGTACCTGACGTGACGGTACAACTGGTCAACAGTGCAGGTGTAGTTGTAGATCCGGTTTGTCTGAATGTAAATCAGCAGGGCCAGACCACACAGGCGGACGGGTACTATGCATTTGATGTGTTTCCGGATGCCCATTCAAGTTGTCCGCTGGACGATGTCTACACCATTGAAATAGTGGAGCTTCCTGTTACTTATGTGGCCGGTCTCTCGCAGAATATTCCACCGCAACAGTCTATTTTTGATAGTGCTGATACAGAGGCAGGCTGCACTGTTGATTCCATACCGAACTCGGGCGCCTGTGAAGTACAGGCTCAATCAGGTGCACCTCAGGCCAATGACGATACGGCTTATTACATGTCTTTTCGACTGGCGGCAGGTGATACCAATGTGATTTTTAATCATATCCCGGTTGATCCTTTCGCAGTGTCCGCGGCGGGTGAAATGACGCTGCAAAAGACAGTGGGTCGTCGTACCGTATCAACTGGTGATGTAGTGTACTACACCGTTCGTGTCGCTAATAGCGTGGCAGATCAGGCGCTGGATGTGTCGGTAGCTGATGATCTGCCAAACGGCTTTAGTTATGTAGCTGACTCAGCCACAGTCACTACCTTCGATAGCAACCAGAGTGCATTGTCGAGTGCCAGGGTGGTAACTACGGGTGTTGATCCGGTGGTCTTCACCGGGCTTGTGGTACCGGGGCAGGACCAGGGTGAAATCTCGATCACTTATGCGGTGCGTGTCGGTGCATCAGTGGTGCAGGGGCAGTACACCAATACTGCGGTAGTAAGCGAGGGTGGCGCGAGTAATACCGGGCGGGCCACTGTTACCGTAATTGCCGATCCGGCGCTCGATAGTGCGACTTTAGTCGGCAAAGTATTCCATGACCGTGATGGTGACGGCTATCAGGAAAGTGCTGATGCAAAGAATGTCACTATCAGAAGCGACTACTTTGGTGACAGAGCTTACAACGCCGGTCATCTAAAGGGTCGTACTGACACGGGCGATAAGCCGCAGGAACTGATTGTTAATGTTCCTCTTGCACAGGCTGGCGACTTTGTGGTGAAAACCGCTGAAGGGACAATTCTCACTGTTAATGACCGCTATGAAGTTACGCAAAGCCATGTCGGCAAGCGTGCTCACGGTTTGACTGCGCAGGACATCCGTGTCACTACACGCAGAATAACAGGAGTGCCAACGCTGGTTGAAGGGCAGTCGGCCGCACTTGCTACCGAGGTGCTGGAGATTACTGTCAGTAATCTGGGGATCAATGAAGAAGGTATCCCGGGGGTTCGGCTGGCCACGGTTACAGGGGTTGTTGTAGAGACCGACAAGGCAGGACGTTTCCATATACCTGATGTCGATGCAGGCAGCTCAGGGCTGGGACAGCAGACCATCGTAAAGCTAGACACCGCCACACTACCGCGTGATGCGAAGCTCACAACTGAAAACCCGAGAGTCCTGCGGGTAACCGGTAGTGCGTTAAACACAATGCGCTTTGGTGTCATCTTACCGGTGAAAAAGAAGGCGGAAGTTGCACCGGCCCCGATCAGCGGTTCGATTGTGGTGAAACTGGGATCGATTTTCTTCGATACCGATAAACATGATATTCGCGATGACCAGCGCGGTGCGATCGAAGACATTATCAAACACATCAAAGAGCTGGGCAGTGGTCGAATAATGATTGAAGCTCATACTGATCTGCGTCAGACCCATAGATACAACAGAGCACTTGCAGAAAGGCGTGCTCGTACAGTTGAACAGGTGCTTCGTGAGGCGCTTGGAAATGCATTGATGCAGAACGTAGCTGTAGAAGTAGATTTGTCGGCTTACATCAGGGAGAAAGCACAAACCCCCCGTTCCGTTAACAATCAGGAGGCCAGCGAATGAAAAATTTAAATAACAAATCGCTGATTCAATCTCAGCCCGGGCAAATTCACTACCTGCGAACCGCGTTAGGCGAATACTGGTGGGCCAAGGCAATTCTTGGCGCTGCATTTATCAGTGCTGATGTAGTTATCGCGGCCAAAGGTGTATCGAACCTGCTGGATGCAGACTGTACCGGTGTTTCCTGTACCGATAGCCAGGCAGAGCAAAAACCGGCCTATACCTTAAAAATATTGACTTACGGTGAGGGAAAGGCGGCGATAGATAACCCTGATGAAGAGCAAATGCAATACAATCGACGCGTGGATGTGTCTTTTGAGGGCGAGGCCGTTGAGGTGCCTTCAGAAGGTACTTATTCCGCGGATAGCGGTGGCAAAATCTGGCTCACTCAGGATCCTCTGGCCATTGAGCGCCGACTTGATGTTGCGGCCGCAAAATTTGTTGATATAAAAAATGGTGTGTTGTCTGCGCCGATCAGTATTAGTGTTTTTTCAAATTATTCGTCGTATATCACGTCGTGGGACATTCTATTCTATGCGGCCGATGATATTGATCTGAGCGAGCCTCTCGGTAGTGTTCGCGGCAGTAAGCTGGGTTATGACTCTGTGTTGCAGTGGAACGGTGTTCTCGACGATGGTACGCCGGTGGCTGCCGGAGACGAATACACCTATGTGCTCAGGGTTCATGACAAAAACGGCAATATAGATGAGACTTTTCCACAGACAATCTCTGTCAATGGCAGCGATCGGTATTTGTCGAATAATGATCAGCCCACGCTGGCTGAGCTGGCATTGGAGTCGCGTAAACTGAGAAGCGCACTTGCGCGGCAGGAAATACCTATTCGCGGCTCCCGTGTGCGTGTCTACGGGCGTGACCTTGGCGATGTCAGTACCGTTACTATCAATGATCAGTCAGTAACGCTGGATGCTAATAATGGCTTTGTTGCAGAGTACATACTGGCCGATGGCGAGCACGACTTCACTGTAAAAGTGACAGATAGCAATGGAGGCATCTACAGTAAAGATCTGGATGTGGATCTCAAAGATAAATACATGTTCCTTGTGGGGCTGGCTGACATTACTGTGTCGAAGAATACAGTTACTGGTGGTCTGGATGGCCTCGATGTGGATGATCAGGAACGCTACGGTGGCGACATATTTGTAGATGGGCGATTGGCTTTCTATCTTAAAGGTAAAGTGAAAGGCAAGTATCTGGTCACGGCTCAGCTGGATACGACGAATCAGGAAATTGACCAGATCTTTAACGGCCTCAACCGGACTGACCCGCATAGTGTATTCAGGCGGCTTGACCCTGAGCAATACTACCCGGTATATGGTGATGACTCTACGCTGATCAAAGATACTGACAGCCAGGGCAAGTTGTATGTTCGTGTTGACTGGGATCAGTCCCGCGCGCAGTGGGGTAACTTTAACAGCGGTATTACCGGTACCAGACTGGCACAATTTAACAGAAGTCTGTTTGGTGCGCTGTTTAGACACCGCAGCACCGAACACACCAGCGAGGGGGAAAATAAAACCGAACTCAATGTTTTTGCGTCTGAAGCTCAGAGCGTCAGCAGATACAATGAATTCAGGGGTACTGGCGGTAGTCTTTACTATCTTGCAGATCAGGATATCGTTGTCGGTTCTGAAAAACTGGCTGTGGAAGTCAGGCAGCGTGAAACCGGACGTGTGATTGACCGCATAGCTCTGGTTGAAGGCCGTGATTATGAAATTGATGATATTCAGGGTCGCATTATTCTCCACAAACCATTGCGTACTGTTGGTGATGAAGTCGCGCCATCCATTATTAAAGACACTCCTCTGGACGGCAATGAAATCTGGCTGGTTGCTGATTACGAATCTGTCCCTGATGCATTCGATGCTGACGAGGCCACTTATGGTGTCCGTGGAAAGCACTGGTTAAACGATGCACTGGCGATAGGCGGCACCTGGGTACTGGAAAACCGCGAGGGTACAGATCACGAAGTACGCGGTGTGGATGCAACCCTTTTTGGCGGGCCGGGCAGTTGGGTTAAGGCCGAATACGCCCAAAGCACAGCAGCTCAGACTACCGGCAGCTTCACCTCTGACGATGGCGGTCTTAACTTTGAGCCATTCGACAGCAATAGCGCGGCTCCAACAGAAGGTGATGCTTACAGCATCGAAGCGCGTGTTGATATTGCACAGCGTTTGAACTGGATACGTGAAGCGAGTGCGGGCGCGTGGATAAAGAAAAGGGATGCAGGATTTTCCAACGGTGGCTACGATATCGGTGCGCAAGTCAGCGACATCGGTGTTGAACTTAGCACAGAACTGAATGACCGCTTAAAAGTGTCAGCACGTGCAACGCAACTGGAAAGAAAAGATATAAGTAATCGCGACACAGCAAGTATACAGGCAGACTATAAGTTGAATGAACGTGTATCACTGGCGGCTGAATTGCGTCGTATCGAAGAGGGTGGTGCAAGTGGTGACGGCAATGGCACGCTGGCAGCGGTTCAGGCAGCTGTTGACGTAAACGATAACCTCAGCGTGTATGGTGCTATTCAGGAGACTGTTGAAGCAAGCGGTAGTTATGATTCCAATGATCTGCTGACAGTTGGTGTTGATGCTGATCTGGGTAATCGAATTACAGTGCATGCTGAAACAAGTACCGGTGATGCGGGAAATTCCCTGCAAGGTGGCGCTGAGTACCGCATCAATGATAAATCCAGTCTGTATTTGAATCAGAATATATCTACTGACCGTACAGACAGGCATCGCAATACCACTACCATAGGGCAGCGTCACAACCTGGGTGCAAAATTCAGAGTATTTACCGAGCACCAGTTCACTGATGAAGATCAAAGAGCTGGCCTGGGCCATACTTTCGGTTTTGATGTCAGGGCCACTGAGAACACTACAGCTAACGCGTCTTATCAGGTGGCTGATTTTTCAGATGATACGGGCGGCACGACAGACAGAGACGCGGTCACCGTCGGTCTGACCTATAAACGTGACAACACACATGCGTCGACTCGATTGGAATATCGTCGTGATAAAAGCGCCAGTGTTGACACAGAGCAGTGGCTGACGGCGAATAGTCTTAATTTTAGTATGAACCCTTCCCTGCGCTGGCAGGGTAAGCTCAATCTGTCAAAGACCAATGATAAGTTAAGCGGTGCAGATAGCGCGCGGTTTACAGAAGCCGGATTTGGCTTTGCCTATCGGCCGGTCAGCAATGATCGATTGAACATGCTGGGTCGAATTTCACACCGCTACGATCTGCCGCCGCTGTCGCAGGATGGTGCCACGATGGATGAGCAAGCCACAGTGGGCAGTCTTGAATTCGCCTATCAGTTGAATCGGCTGTGGGAGGCGGGTGGCAAGCTGGCACATAAAGACGCGAAGGTGCGTAATGTTCGTGCCACTGGAGACTGGTCGGAAAACGACGCTACGCTCGTGGCGTCACGCTTGCGCTATCATCTGGTCTATCAGTGGGATGCGCTGGCTGAATATCATTGGCTGAATTCAGATGCCTCTAATGATCTTAAGCACGGGGCATTGTTTTCACTGGGCAGACAGGTAGGTGATAACGTGAAGGTTGCGGTCGGTTATAACTTTACCCGGTTTGACGATAATCTGATAGAGGAAGACTATGATGTACAGGGATGGTTCTTCAATCTGGTCGGAAAATACTAAGCTGGTAACCTGGAGGAGGTGGCGATTGCTGCCTCCTTTTTTAAGTGGTTTCAGGTTTGAATTAGTGGCAAGGTACTGCGGTTTCTCACGCGCTTTGTAGGCGGGTTAGCCCAGAGATTCTGCTAACCTGCCTTCACACTAGCGTTTGTTTTTCGGTCTGCCGGGGGCTCTTTTCGCGCCTGCCGTCTTTGAGACTGCTTTAGGGCGCGCGGATGGCTTCCTTTTGACGGACGCGGGTGATCTGCGTTTATCGCTTTCGGCATGCTCTCGCGGGGGTAGCCCCGTGTGTTGCGTCAGTATTGCTCCGGGTGTGGGCTTTCTGTCTGATCTTGCCGCAGTGCTGTTCTTGCGTCTGGGGCTGTGGTATCTGCCATCGGTCTCTGGTTGCCAGGTCGGGATCAGGTGTTTTTTGCCGTTACCTATTAAATCTGCGCGGCCCATGTTTTTTAAGGCTTCGCGAAGCATCGGCCAGTTGTCAGAGTCGTGATATCGCAGAAAGGCTTTATGCAGTTTGCGCTGCTTTGTGGTTTTTGCGATCTCGACTTCTTCTGTTTGTCTGCCGACTTTGCGCAGTGGGTTTTTACCTGAGTGGTACATCGCAGTGGCGGTGGCCATGGGCGATGGATAGAAATTTTGCACCTGATCTGCTCTGAAGCCGTTGCTCTTTAACCAGATAGCAAGATGCATCATGTCTTCATCTGTGGTGCCCGGGTGTGCAGCGATAAAGTAGGGAATTAGATATTGTTCTTTGCCTGCTTTGCGCGAGTATTTTTCAAACATTTGTTTGAATTTATCGTAGCTGCCGATGCCGGGTTTCATCATTTTGTCCAGCGGTCCGCGTTCGGTATGCTCTGGTGCAATCTTTAAATAGCCGCCAACGTGGTGAGTCACTAATTCTTCTACATACTCCGGTGATCTGATTGCCAGGTCATAGCGCAGTCCTGAACCAATCAGTACTTTTTTAACACCGGGTAGTGCGCGGGTACGTCTGTATAACTTCACCAGTGATGAATGATCGGTGTCCAGATTGGGACATATGTCAGGGTAGACACAAGAGGGTTTTCTGCAGGCGGCTTCTATCTTTTCTGACTTGCATGCCAGCCGGTACATGTTTGCGGTAGGACCACCCAGGTCGGATACGACTCCGGTAAAACCCGGAACCTTGTCGCGCATAAGTTCAACTTCACGGATGATAGAATCTTCCGACCGGCTTTGAATAATGCGGCCTTCATGTTCTGTGATAGAACAAAAAGTACATCCGCCAAAACAGCCACGCATAATGTTCACCGAGAAACGAATCATCTCGTAGGCAGGGATACGGGCCTTGCCATAGGCCGGGTGGGGTACTCGTGCATAGGGCTGGTCGAAGACGTAGTCCATTTCTTCGGTAGATAATGGAATTGGCGGCTTGTTGATCCAAACGTAGCGGTTGCCATGACGCTGTACCAACGCTCTTGCATTGCCCGGGTTCGTCTCCAGGTGTAACACGCGATTGGCGTGGGCGTAGAGTACCGGGTCTTTGCTGACCTTTTCGTAGTCGGGCAATCTTATGTAAGTGTTGGCGCGTTTAGCGGCAATTTGTTGCAGGCGTTCCTCTTTGCTTAAAAACCTGATGGGTGCAACAGATATGCTGTCTTCTTTATTGGCCTGGACGCTGTCATCAGCGGTGTTATTTGAATTGTTTGTATTGGATGTCCCGGATTTTGTGGTATCGAGATACGGGTCGGGTAGCTTGTCCAGCTTTCCGGGTACGTCAATACTTGTAGAATCTATTTCGTGATGGTCTGCAGGGATATTACTGCATAGATAAGCCGTGCCGCGAATGTCTTTTATGTCGGCGATTTCTTCTCCACCGGCAAGCCGGTGTGCAATTTCAACAATGGCGCGCTCGGCGTTGCCATAGAGCAGGATATCGGCCTTGGCATCGACCAGCAGCGAACGGCGTACTTTATCCTGCCAGTAGTCGTAGTGTGCAATGCGGCGCAGAGATGCTTCGATACCACCGAGAATAACCGGCACTTCGCGAAATGCCTCGCGACATCGCTGCGCATAAACCAGTGAGCATCGATCAGGTCGCTTGCCACCGACATCGTCAGGTGAATAGGCATCGTCTGATCTGATTTTCCGATCCGCAGTGTAGCGGTTGATCATCGAATCCATGTTGCCGGCAGTTACGCCGAAGAATAAATTCGGTTTGCCCAGTTGTTTAAACGGGTCAGCCGACTGCCAGTCCGGTTGCGCAATAATGCCTACCCGGAAGCCCTGCGCTTCAAGCAGGCGGCCGATGATGGCCATGCCAAAACTCGGGTGGTCGACGTAGGCATCGCCGGTGACAATGATGATGTCGCAACTGTCCCAGCCCAGCTGATCCATTTCTGCCCGTGACATGGGCAAAAACGGGGCGGCACCAAAGCACTCTGCCCAGTAGCGCGGGTAGCCAAATAATTCGACCGGCGCTGTCGCTGTTGTTTGCATGAATTTTCTCTTGTCGCTCAGCACAGGCCTGCTGAGCCACTATTCGGGGTGGCACAAGAGTGTACAGCATCTTTACCCTGAGTTCGCCAATACCATAACAGTTTGGCGTACATTCAGGCAGCAAACCGAGCCTGGCGAGGCAGCTGGCAGGGTTCTTTAGTACAATCAGCGATTGTGTTGGTGAAAAATCCCGGGACGCGTGACTTGAAAATCTGGAAAATCAAATGACCACCGAAGAAAAATTACTACGGGATATGTTTGCAGCGGCTGTGCAGGCGGCGCAACCCTCACAGACACTCGGCGCCTACCTGCCAGAGGTGCCAGTGGGTCGTACGGTGGTGATCGGGGCGGGTAAGGCGTCTGCTGCAATGGCGCAGGCCTTCGAGTCCAGTTGGACCGGGCCGGTCGATAAACTCTCCGGGCTGGTGGTGACGCGCTATGACTACGGCGCTGAATGTCAGCATATCGAAATTGTAGAGGCCTCTCACCCTGTGCCTGACGCGGCCGGTCAAAAAGCTGCGCAGCGAATTTTGAATCTGGTAGCAGGGTTGACTGCGGATGATCTGGTGGTCTGTCTGATTTCAGGCGGTGGATCTGCGCTGTTATCCGCTCCTGCGCAGGGACTGACACTTGAGCACAAGCAGTTGGTAAACAGAGCGTTGTTAAAAAGTGGCGCGAATATTCGCGAGATGAATTGCGTGCGAAAGCATTTGTCGTCTATCAAGGGCGGCAGACTGGCGCGCGCATGCGCACCTGCAAAGCTGGTCTCTCTGATGATTTCTGATGTGCCGGACGACGATCTTGATGTGATTGCCTCTGGTCCCACCGTGCCCGATCCGACCACATTTGCAGATGCTCAGGCGATTCTGGAAAAGTACGATATCCGCGAGCCGGTTGAGGCGATAGAGCATATAAATCAAGCGGCTGATGAAACACCGTGTGCCGATGATCCGGCCTTTGCCGGTGCCAGGACTCAATTGATAGCGACACCGCAGATTTCCCTGCAGGCGGCTGCAAAGATTGCCGCCGCAGCTGGATATACACCAATGATTCTGGGTGACAGTATAGAGGGTGAATCACGTGAAGTTGCCGTTGTGCATGCGGCTATTGCCAAACAGGTATCAAAGCACAAGCAGCCGCTTCCGTCGCCATGTGTCCTGCTGTCAGGTGGTGAGACTACCGTCACTGTGAAAGGCAGCGGGCGTGGTGGACGCAATGCAGAATTCGCGCTGGCGTTGGCCGTTGCGCTGAATGAATTGCCCGGGGTTTATGCGCTGGCGGCGGATACCGATGGTATTGATGGCAGTGAAGACAACGCCGGTGTAATTGTTCGCCCTGATGTACTTAAGGATGCTGTGAACCGGGGGTTAAATGCCAGAGCTTATTTAGCTGACAACAATGGTTATGGATTTTTTGAACAGCTTGACGGATTGGTTATGACCGGACCGACGTTTACTAATGTTAATGATTTTCGCGCTATATTGATTTCCTGAAAAACTGGTGTTCAAGCAAATCACCTATGTGATGATTCGAGTCTGCGCTGGCACTGGAAGGCTTGTTATTTAAGACTCAAAATGTCCCTCACGTAGATTTCTGGCCATTCGAATAGCGTTTTCCTGCTGTTGGTAATAGCCGTGTACTCTTTCTGTTTCCGAGTAGCCATGGTCTGTATAAAATTTGCGGGCCTTCTGGTTTGATTCTCGTAGTTCAAGCTGACAACTTTCCAGGCCTGCGGTTTTTGCGCACATCTCGAGCCAGTCAAGCATCCGGTGACCGATGCCATGTGAACGCCAGTTGGCATCGACTGCAAGCAGGTTCAGGTGCGCTTTGGTGTTGCCATAAAACATGATGCCGAAGCCGATAAGATCGCTGTCGATCTTAGCGGTAATCACGTTTATTTCCGGGGATAAAATACACCGACCCACGCGTTCCGGAGTCCAGCTCCATTGTAGTCCCTGTTCTATGATTTCGCGCGACATTGTGGCGATTTTGTAGGAATCGTCAATGTGTGCGAGTACAACTTCAGTTTGTTTTATATCCATGGTGAAAAGCACTTTATTATTGCCAACTGAAATAATGTGTTTCGTGGAGCATATTCAGTCGCTTGGCGGAGGCCGGTATGCGTATGGCTTCGCAAATTTTTTAGTCGCTGTCTGTTCAGCTCATAGTGAGGTATCGACGAATTTCGGCATCGTTTTAATGGCATTTGAGGGATACGCAGCATTACTCATAACGATGTACACAGGTGCCGTTATTTGCTTATTTGCCGAATATTCCGGGATTTATGGCTTCAGTATTCACCGCTGGAGTCGACACAATTGTGCGTTGAAATAAAAAAATCGTTATGGATTGGACCGATGCAAGTATTACATGTTTTCGCGACATCGACTATTGGTGTGTTTTTGCATGTGGCTTTGACCCTTGCCTTGTTTGGAGTGGTTGTCTGGACTATGCGCAGAACAGCTCGTAACCAACAAAACCTGATCAGGGAAAACGCACTTTTAGAGCGTGAGATTAATGATCTGTCGGATCAATTGACACGGCTATATAACGGCCAGCGTCAACATCATGAAGTGTTATGTAAAATCGGCGATCATATCGAGGACGTTGTAGCCCTTGTGCCGGAAGATTTTGACAGCTTAAGATGCCAGCAGGCAGGTGTTGGTGGTGACGAGCCAATAATCAATCTGCACGAACTCGCAAATACCAGTGATTACGACTCGACGGATTCAGAGCGAATTGAGCCCGATTTGTTGTTACATGGCAGTGCCCTGGTTTCTGACGTGTCCGGGCAAAGTGCATTGAGAAATGCTCCGCTTGATGACAGTACCAATGATGAATCGGATCCACTAACCCGGGCTTTGCATTTATCGAAATCAAGTGGTCGTTGATCATCCCGGTTATTTTTAATCCAGGACCGTTGCAGCCCTTATTTTGCAGGATTTTCTGCCAACCTCTTCACAAGGACAACAAAAGGGCGGGCATTTGCCTGATGACAGGTTGATCTGACAGCATTAGCGGTGAATACTACGCGCCTTTAACAGGGTGGGTTGTATCCATGCAGGAACCCTTGGATCGAAGAAAGTTCATCACCACAAGCAGCGCTCTGCTGCCTGCCATTGCCCTCAGTGGTGTAAGCAGATCTGCCCTTGCAAGTTATTCCGTCGTTATTGATCTGCCAAGCGCGCTACAAAGTCGGGAGCTGAATCTGGTAGCGCTCCACACGATGGAATCCCTCAATCTGCGATATCTGGTGGATGGGAAATACGATGATGACAATCTGGCTCAAATTAATCATCTGCTGCGTGATCATCGAACTGATGAAGTGCACGCTATTGACCTTCGACTGTTAGACTGTCTGTACGAGTTATCCAGAGCGCTGGAGCTGGAAGTTCCTATTCATGTGCTTTCAGGTTATCGCTCACCGGCAACCAATGCCAAGCTGCGTCTTACCTCAAAGGGGGTGGCCAAGCGAAGTTTTCACATGTTCGGACGAGCCATCGATATAAGAATTCCGGGGTTTACCGCCGCGCAAATTCGAGATGCCGCGTGGTCCCTGCATCGCGGTGGTGTTGGCTACTATCCGGAACTTGAGTTTGTGCACCTGGATACCGGTCGGGTGCGCAGCTGGTAGGGCCGGTGCCTGATTTTTAAACTGATATGTGCGGTTTTGTCGCAGAAAGTGATCCTCTTCACCAAACACCTAAAATGCAGTGACAATATATTGACAGCACTGTAGCCATTTCTTTACTATCCCCCGAAATCTTTGTGTCACCAGGGCAGTTACGCTCTCGTGTAGTCAATGTGGGGTATCAAATGTCACCTTCGAATCTGCGCTATAAAGGCGGTTTTTTCGCAACAATTGCGGCCGGGCTTCTCTTCTCATCATCCGCGTTTTCAGCAAAACTTGGTGTACGGGTTTTAGACGCAAACAGCGGCTTGCCGGTGGCAAACGCTTCTGTATGTCTGGGCACTGCTTCTGATCCTGCGAAATACGCCACGGGAATAACTTCTTTCACAGGAGTTGCTCTGTACGACAATGTGCCGGAAAAATTAGTCCTGATTACTGTATCAAAAAGTAACTTTCGTGGTATCGCACTGCAGGCACCGATGGTTGGTGACAACGTGATAAAAGACGTGTTGGTGACCGAGGGGCTCTCCAGTAAAAAGTGCAGAGCATTGAAGTTTGTCGATTTTAAGCCAGGCATAACGCGTGGTGCCAAAGCGGATGACTGGCCATTGGCGATAACTGCTTTGTCGTACTTTCCCAGTGGTGATGACGGGCTTGCTTTTCTTTCATACAGCGAAGGTAAGCCAACGCATTACCGGGTAAGTACTGATCCTGCCTTTGTCGGTGCATCGTGGAAAGACTACAGCGATGTGTTGCATTTTTCACCACGACAATCGGATGAGGGAAAATCAAAACTCTATTTTCAACTTAAGAAATCAGTCGAAGTGTCCGGCGGTTCGATCGAGGCGCTGTCGGAAGTAATGATTCAGCCGGTTAATATATAAAATAACAACGTTGTACGGTATTTAGTCTTCACGGCGCTGCTATCTTGCAGCGCCGTTTTTATGTCCAGCGCTGTAATTGCATCGTGTCTGGATAGCTAACGTTTTTTTAGTGACTCCAACTCTTCTTCTGTGAGATTTCGCGCCTCTGATTCAAGCATTACGGGAATGCCGTCATTGATCGGGAATGCGAGCCCCGCCTGTTTACTCCATAGCTCTTCGCCTACCTGTTGCAGGCTTCCTTTTGTGATTGGACAAACCAGTATGTCCATTATTCGACGATCAAGTTTCACGCTTTGTATTCCGTAATTAATGTGTCAGGTCAGGCCAAGCCGTTGCTGAAGTTCGGTGCTGGTAGTAGTGTATTGGGTATGAACGGGTTTGTCCGGCTTTAGTTTTGCGGCAATATCAAATGCTGCAAGCGTTGCTTCGTGAAAGCCGCATAGTATTAACTTTCGCTTGCCGGGGTAGAAGTTGATGTCGCCTATTACGTAGAACCCGGGCAGATTGCTTTGGAAGCATGCGGGCTCCACGTTGATGTTGTGTCTTGTGGTTTGTAAATTCCAGTCACTAAAGTTATTGAGTTTGGGCGAATTTCCCAGGCGTGCCAGTATATAGTCAACCGGCAGGTTAATTTCCTGTTTGTTGTTGTCTACCACGCTCAGGTGACTGATCTTT
Source organism: uncultured Granulosicoccaceae bacterium (assembly GCA_937922015.1). Taxonomy (GTDB): domain Bacteria; phylum Pseudomonadota; class Gammaproteobacteria; order Granulosicoccales; family Granulosicoccaceae. The sequence continues at coordinate 3,735 of CAKZVB010000016.1, read as the reverse complement.
TTGTTGGTATCGTCCGTGGTAAAGCCGGTTATTTTTCCGTTAATTAATTCTATGCGTTTGGCGTCGATGTGCGTCTGCAGCGATGCAAGTGCCTGTGGGCTGGCACTTAGCCGTCGTTTGCGGTGTACATATGTAAGTTGAGTGCAGGCTGGGCTGGTCTGGATGGCGGCATCTATTGCATCCGGTGTATCGCCGATGACGACAACTCTCATTTTCTCTGATGCACTTTGCATTAATGGTTCGCTGATATCACTGTAAAACAACTGACTATTTTCGAACGCGTTGATGCCATCGACCCGCATTTTTACGGCATTAAATGCACCGGCACCGGCGGCCAGTACAATATTACTGGCACTAAAGACCTTGCCAGAGCTGGTTGTCGCCATGAACCCGCCTTGTGGTGTCTGGCTGACTTCAATAACGGTCTGCTGGTAATGCATGACCGGGCTGAATGGCTTAATTTGCGCGAGCAGTTGCGTTGTCAGTTCTCCCGCCAGGATGTGCGGGATTCCGGGGATGTCGTAAATCGGTTTGTCAGCATATAACTCAACGCATTGTCCGCCCGGGTGCGGCAGAGCTTCAATCACATGACATCCGATACCCTGCAGACCCAGTTGGAAAACCTGAAATAATCCGCACGGTCCCGCGCCAATGACCAAAACGTTGGTGTCGATTGTGTTTTGCATGTGATCGCAGTAAGTCTGGCTCAGGTGGTTGTATTTTCGCTGGACAATAATTGTATAGCAATCGCGATGATTTGAACTATCTTTATCCACATATAGCGTTCTCGAAAAATAATAGCTACATCATTTAGCGTTTTTGTCCGGTTTCATGAGGTTTATGGAAAATATTGCAACGATTACAGTTCTGACCTTGAGCTCGGTATTGGCATTTTTGTGTGGCTGGATGCTATGTGCTGTTCGTCAGCGCGATGTTGCTCGATCAGAGCAACAAGAGTACGCGCGACTGATATCGGTCGAGGCTCTGGCCCGGCAGCGGGAGTTACAACTGACAGAAACATCACTGGAGTTAAAAGACACTGCTGCTGCATTGCAGGTGGCCGACAATGAAGTGGCACGCCTGCAAACAGCCATTGAAGTAGCCCACACGACATTGCGGCAGCAGCAGGCGTTTGCCGCCGAGCGTATGGAGATCCTGGAGCGGCAGAACTCGGAGTTTACTAAAAAACTTGACGCAATTTCGGCGAAGTATTTTGTTGAAAATAATAGTCGGTTAACGAACATGGCAGAGACACAGCTCAATGGGCTATTAGTGCCGCTGCGAGAGCAACTGGGTGAGTTCAGGAAAAGGGTGGAAGATACCTATGATCGTGATTCACAGGACCGTCATATGCTCAAGGCAGAAATTTCACAGTTAAAAAGCCTCAACGAAAGGATTAGTAAAGACGCAATAAATTTAACCAATGCGCTGCGTGGTGACAATAAAACGCTGGGTAACTGGGGCGAACTTGTACTTGAACGAGTACTGGAAAGTGCGGGGTTGGAAAAGGGCAGGGAGTTTGATCGTGAAGTTACCTTTACCGATGCTTCCGGAAAGCGACTGCGCCCGGATGTCTTACTGCATTTGCCGGGCGGAAAGAACATTATCGTGGACTCCAAGGTTTCAGTTAAGGACTTTGAAAAATCGCTTGCCCAACACAATGAAAGTGAAAGGCAAAAATCCGTTCACCTGCATGTAAAGGCGTTGCGAAGACACGTTGAATCATTAAGTAGTAAACAGTATGAATTGATTGATGGCGCGAATTCGCTTGATTTTGTGATCATGTTTGTACCGGTGGAGGCAGCGTTTCAATTGGCGCTCGAACACGACCGGTCTTTGTACCAGGATGCCTATGAGAAAGATGTGTTGATCGTCGGCCCGTCGTCATTAATGGTTACCTGCAGAACAATCCAGAATGTCTGGCGTGCGGAGCTGCAAAACAAAAATTCAAAACAAATCGCCCGTAAGGCGGGTGAGTTGATTGACAAGTTCACAGCGTTTACTGCTGAGCTGGATAAAGTCGGAAATGCACTGGCAACGGCCAGTGATTCTTATGAACTGGCGCGCCGCAGGCTTGGCAGCGGGCGCGGCAATTTAATTTCCCGGGCACGGGCGATCCAGCAGTTGGGTGCCTGTGGCAAAGCATCCTGAGTGTCTGCAGTCCGCGAAAACACATCGTTGTGCGTGTGTGAGGTCAGTCGGACTGCTGGTTGTTCAATGGGCTGCAGTGCCGCGAGCCTGCGAAAAGGATTGTTTTGGCTGGGATTTTCCTGGGAAGCATTTAAGTCGGGCAAAAATTATCCCACGGTTGAATGCTACAGAATAAGTGGCTTAGTCCAAACCTTTGCTAATTGGCCGCAAATTCTGGAAAGAACAGGCTAAGTTACTGATATTTTCATCTAATAACTTGATTTTGATTGATTTTTTAACTTTTGCCTATACAATTAAACTTATCCGCGCGACAGAGCGGGTTTCCAGCGATTTGTAGTCCTGTGTGTATACACTTTTTCTGCCTTGACCTCCAAACTCCGCTTGCCGCCCGGTGTTCACTGGCCGGCAAGAGCTGGCTTTATACAAAACAGGCAATAGTTGCCTGGTGTTATATGAGATCTGATTCACAATGTCTGAAAAGCAACAAGGAACCGTTAAATGGTTCAACGATGAAAAAGGCTACGGCTTCATCACACGCGACAGCGGCAGCGATTTATTTGTCCACTTTCGCTCAATAATCGGCGAAGGTCGGCGCACACTAGTAGAAGGGCAGTCAGTTACTTTTGTTGAAGTAGAAGGCCAGAAAGGGCCGCAAGCTGACGAGGTTACGCCTCTATAAATCTGGAATACTCAAATTTTCAGTAATCAAACGGCCGGCATTTGTCGGCCGTTTTTTTGCCTGTACGTAAGTCTCCGGATTACTTCCAGCATTCCAATGGAGTGGTTTGTCCCGTCTGGTTGATTGTTATTGTCTGGCAATCAGTATCACCGGTCTGGGCTCTCCCCACGGTCGGCGTGGCGGTAATAGTAAAAGTTGTCGCAGTAATCCCGCTGTACGCAAGCTGGTAAAAGCCATCGGGGCTGGTATTCGTTATATTGGCGCTGTTTTCGCAGCCAACGTAACTAAACAACTGTGTTCTGCATCGTTCCATCACCTGGGCCGCACCCCTGAGGCCTACATTTGCATCCATTCGCCGTGATTCCTGTGTATATCTTGAGTAGCTGGGAATAGCGATTGAACCCAGGATGCCAATGATTGCAATCACTACCAATAGCTCCACAAGAGTGAAACCTTTACTTTGAGCTTTGAGCACGTTGAATCTCTCCTGTCTGCAGTTACAGAGGTCCGTCGTTACGACGGTGTTCTGGTGTTTAGTTTTAGTATTAGACAGACAACGGCAGTTAAAACGAAACATTTAAGTTGCTTTCTCGGTAGCGTCTACTCAGTACTTTTCATTGGCCTGAGATTTGCGATGAGACCTCATTAATAATTGCCAAGTTAAATCGTCTGTACTGATGAAAATTACATCATTGAGCACTGGTCGAGGTTTCACTCTGGTTGAGCTTATGATCGTCATTGCGATCATTGGGATTCTGGCGGGCCTTGTCGTGCCTAACTACACCCATGTGGTTGCCCAGCGCACCGTCGCTGCGGAGACCAAGCGGATTATCGGTCTGCTTAAACTCGCCAGAAGTGAAGCGCGTGTGCGTGGCGCTACAGTGACTGTAAGCAGACTTCCCGGT
>CAKZVB010000015.1 GCA_937922015.1 uncultured Granulosicoccaceae bacterium | reverse complement strand
GACTACCTCAATGGTGTTAGCAAAGTCGTGCCGATAGACTGCTATGCTCGCTACAAATGTCGTTACCGCTGATCTGCACCCTCCAGATATCGCCTGCATTATTCTGTAGGTGATCAGGGTTGTGGTGTGCAGCCGATCTTTTGGCCGGCAGCCCGGCGCCAGAATTCTGTGGCGATTATTTTTTGCATCCATTGCCAGCAGTTGTATCATCGAAGGTGACCGCTGCGGACCAGTGGCAGTCTGTTTTATTCAGACGATCAAATTCAAAGCGGGCGGTGTGTGGAATAGTGCGGCTAATTGGCACTGGTTCATATTGACACCGGAAAATTTCCAGCGGCAATACGAACCAGAATAAACATCTGCCTAGTCTTTAAGCACGAAGGTAACCTTCAGTACTACACGGTATTCAGTAACCTTGCCGTCAGTCACCAATACTTTTTGATCTTTTACCCAGGCCGAGCTGATATTTTTTAACGTTTTGTTTGCTCTGGCGATACCTTGCTCCACCGCGTCATCAAAGCTTTTGTTAGACGACGCGATAATTTCCGTTACTTTAGCTACTGACATAATGTGCTCCTAAAAAAAATGAGTAAGTGGGGCCGATATAAACTACGCTGATTATCGGCGGGAAGATACAGCAAGATCGTATAATACTATTAAAAATACAAGAGCGCAGTTTCTACAGCTAATGAGAGCATCCCACATGAACAATACCAAACCGTACGCCTTTGATACCGTGGTAGACCGGCGACAAACAGGCTCACTGAAATGGGAAAAATTCGGCGACCCTGCTGTGCTGCCTATGTGGGTTGCCGACATGGATTTCCCGATTGCGCCTGAGATAATCAACGAATTGAAGCAGCGGCTGGACCATCCGGTGCTTGGATATACTCAGCCAACCAACGCCGTGGTGGCTAGTGTTGTCGACTACCTTGCCGATCACCATGGCTGGAAAATTGACCCGGACTGGCTGGCCTGGGTGCCAGGCGTTCTACCGGCAGTGGCTGCTTTTTCCAACCTGCTGGATCCACAAGATGAGATTCTGGTGTTCACTCCGGTATATCACCCACTTTTGCTTATCCCTGAGAAAAGTGATCGTATCCGGGTGGACGTCCCCCTTCAATACACAGACAACAGATGGACCATTGACTTCAATGCCTTTGAAAAAGCCATTACTAAACACAGTAAACTGCTGCTACTGAGCAGTCCGCACAACCCAGTAGGCAGTATATTCTCCCGTGATGAACTAAGACGCGTCACCGAGATCTGCAGCGATCACAATATTCTCGTTCTCTCGGACGAAATACATTGCGATCTTATATTGCACAAAGACAAAAAACACATACCTACCGGATTGGCAGCAGCTGAACTGGGCGCTCAGGTAATAACGCTGATGTCACCAAGTAAAACCTTTAACCTGGCTGGTGCCAACTGTTCCTTTGCTGTAATACCCGACGCCAGCCTTCGTCAACAATTCGTAAATCACTGCATATTCACCGTACCGCTTGTACCCACACTGTCTTACACAGCCACTCAGGCCGCCTATACACACGGCTGGCCATGGCACCAAAAGTTAATAGACTATTTACGCGGTAATCTTGAACTCCTGAAGCGGGAGGTCGGCGATATACCCTACTTATGGATGGATGACACCGAAGCAACTTACCTGGCGTGGATAAACACCCGCGACCTGCCGGTTGATAACGCTTACGATTTTATGCTGAATGCCGGTATTGGTTTATCACCAGGGACGCAGTTCGGGGACGGAGATTACCAGCGACTGAATTTTGCATGCAGCCGCGCGCAGTTGCGAATTGCTATTGAACGGATAAAGAAGGCTGTTGGGTCAATCACCTGATACCGGTCTGTCATCGCATGATAGATCTACTGCCGCCGGAGCCGCTGTCATTTTAAGGTCTATCCAGTACGACTCGACCATCATGTAACGCCTTAAGGAAAGATATTGTCATACGCGCCGTCGCGCCCCACAGTAGCTCATCATCGAATCGATCATAGTAAACCACCTTTAGCTCCATACTTTTGGGGCTTTCCGGTAGTTTGAACACCCGGTCACGCAACTCTACATGGTCCTTGTCGGCAAGCCATTGCAACGGTATCGAAAATATCCTGCCTACTTCTGTGTCCTGCGGTGTATAGGGATAGGGCCACGGCACAATGGCGACAACTGGTGTTACCCGGTAGTTGCTGCTGGTGTGATAGTCGTCAAGGCAGCCAAGCACCCGCACATCACCAGCATCTAGACCAATTTCCTCACTTGCCTCACGAAGAGCTACCGCGGTGGCATCAACATCCATCGATTCACGTCTTCCGCCGGGAAATGCCACCTGCCCGCTATGTCTGTCGCGCGCGCTTTCAACGCGACGAATATAAAGCAAATGCCACTCATTCAGGTGCCAAAAAACTGGAACCATAACCGAAGCCAGCCGAACTTCTGACTCGTTTTTTTGCCCGCGGCTTGCCGATTCGGGCAGATCGGAAGGTTGCAACAATCCGTCTGCCTGTGTCACCCATTTCAGAGATAGTTCAACCATAACAAAGAATTAGAAACCAGCGGTTCATTTAGTAACACCTGCGTTTTTAGATACCCGGACCATAGGCGAACAAGGAATTCGTCATGGTATCAATCTAGCATAATCAGTTAGTCAGCGACCCGTTCCGCAACGTCTGCGGATCACAGCTTCCAGCAGCGTGAAGAATGAGACAACAACTACAACCAGCAATTCCCGGCAACAGTTTTCGCAACACGTTGCGCGTCCTCGTCGCGCAGCAGGAACAAGCAGCGCGCGACGTCCTGGCAGACCGTGTTCAGGAGACGATGGGGCTTCAGGCCGATGCGGTGAACACAGCAAGTGCTGTGCGCAAATTACTGGAAGTACACACGGGGGAGTTTGTACTGGCAGTCGTTGATACCAGACTTCCTGACGCCCCTAATGGAGAGGTTCTTGAAACCCTGATCAGCAACAAAGTGCCGACAATAGTCTTGTCGTCCAGAATCGATGATGCAGTCGTGGAGCGGTTACAGGACAAGCACATTATCGATTGCGTTCTAAAAAGGAATGATGAAGATATCAACCTCATCGCAGATATCGTGCAGAGAACCCTGCAAAACCATCGCCGGAAAATAATTTTCTACAGCAACAATGATTTCAATCGCAAAAATATCCGCCAATTGCTGGACATTCACCGCTACACGGTAATTGACGTGCGAAACGAAGCGGAAACCCGCAGGCAACTGGAAAACAACCCGGATACCTCTTTGGTGTTGCTGGACCACGCCACCATCGAGTCAGATGAACTCAGACTGATCAATGGTCTCAGACAGCATTATCGTCGTGAAGACCTTTCCATTGCGGTAGTCTGTGAAACCCTCAATTCAGACTCCAGCGCAAGAATGTTACGAGCCGGTGCCACTGACGTTATATTAAAACAACATCAGACCAACGAGTTTTACTATCGAATCCAGCAATGCGTTGAGTCAATTGAACGGGTTCGTGAAATCAAATACTCCGCCACCCGTGATCCGCTTACCGGCATTTATAACCGCGACTACCTGTTCGAGGTCGGTGAAACAATGTATGCAAGCGCGCAGCGTGGTGACATCAAACTAACACTGGCCATGATCGAAATAGATGACTTTGACTCTATAACAACCAGGTACGGCATTGAAGTCAGCAATGAAGTGATGCGCACCATCGCCCCCATCCTGAAAGATGAGCTACGAGCAAACGATATTCTGGCACGCTACAAGGCGGGAACATTCGTCTGCCTTGCATCGAATGTCGGAAATCACAATGCAATTATGGTCTTCGAGAGAGTCAGACAAAAAATTGCCAAAACTATTGTGGAAAGTGACGCACACGTGCTGAGTATATCAGGCAGCATCGGTGCATCCACCTACCCCGATGAAACCCTCATCACAATGATCGGCAACGCACAAAGCGCTCTGAATTTATCTAAATCTCAAGGTGGAAACTGCGTTACCGTCGAAAACTAAAAAACGAAAAGCCAGTTAACCTGGACAGTATATTTTGACCTTCCCATCTCAAGAAGGTGGACTACGTGTGAGATGGGAAACTCCAAACCACAGAGCCCAATGTGAGAAGGACAGGTCAATACACTTTTCTAAAGCAGTTTGGATTTTTCTTTTCCACAGCGCTCACAACGATACAACGTTAGCAGCCTGCCCTGTTTTACATCAAATTTTCTGGCTGTTTCAATTTTCCATTTGTGATGGTTGTTAGCGCACAACGTTTTTCCTTTGTGCTTCTCGGAGGCTTTCTTTCTTTTAAACGGTAGTATATCTGCCACTGAATTATCCAAAGTAGTATTGATTGTAGTCATACCAGTAAACGCGAAAAGACCAACTGCTTTAATGCCTTTGATCATCACAACGGTCTATCGTTGCTCAAAACCCTATCATTAGTTCAGCGCAATTTTCCAGGCTGCTGCACAATCGCACCAGACGGTGAACCACTTCCTGACAATCAGCACAAAAACGGGATACCGGCATCTCATCCGTCCCGGCCTTAACAGGGGTTGTGAATGAACCGGCTGAATCAGAGTCCGGCCGATTGAATCCAAACCTCACTCGACATACGCCAACTGACCTGGTCATTTAAATGCCAAAGCGCCCGAGGATTTTAAATATGTAAAATCAGAGGTGCATTTTAATGATTTTTTTGCTCACTGGCACTGATTAAGGGCAGGCCATGTTGCAGATGCGTCAAAATCGAGTTACCTTGATGTTGCAGGTGTGACAAACGAAGCAGTTTCAATATCACGCATGTATGGAGGCAATATGAAAAATGCAACGCAACTTCTGGCCGGTAAAGATCCCATTGTTTGGACAATCTCCCCCGATAGCTCGGTGCTTGATGCAATCAAAATGATGGGCGAAAAAGAGATCGGGGCTCTGCTGGTAACAGATTCAAACAAACTGGTTGGAGTCGTTTCTGAAAGAGACTATGCACGCAAAGTTATCCTGAAAGGCAAGGAATCCCACAACACTAAAATTTCAGAGATTATGTCAGGCAATGTTATCACCATAGGCCCGGATGACACTATCGACCATTGTATGGCGCTCATGGTAAAAAATAAAATTAGACACCTGCCGGTAATAGAAAAGGAACGAATTACCGGAGTGTTATCACTCGGAGACCTGGTAAAAGCCATCATTGCTGAACAATCAGACACAATCGCGCACCTTGAAGGTTACATAATGAGCTAGTGATCTCAGATTAGGGACCCTTTAACATCACCGACTGGTGTGCCCGCACTGATCGCGGCACGCCATTCTTTCCACAGAGTACTGTGCAATACGGTATTCTGTACCTATACGTCACTACAACAATCGCTACAATATGTTTTATGTCAGCCACACGCCTGCGCTACCATACAACAACGATTATATCGCTTTTGGCACGATCATAAATCTTGCCTGCCGTTTTTGCTTTTGATTGATCTATCGATATGACTACGCCACAAATCACCATCACTATTATATTACTCATCACCCTGGTGCTTTTCGCGTGGGGTAAATACCGCCACGATATCGTTGCGATGTTTTGTCTGGTGATGGGGGTAGTGGCCGGTGTCGTACCTGCAGACGATGCGTTTACGGGCTTTGGCCACGCCGCAGTAATCACTGTTGCCGCGGTTCTGATCATAAGTCACGCGTTAAAAAATGCCGGAGTTGTCGACGTCATTGCATCGTACCTGACACCCTACACTGGCAATATCTATATACATATAGCCTCTCTCACCGCTGTGGTTACGGTTGCTTCTGCATTTATGAATAATGTCGGTGCTCTGGCGCTAATGCTGCCGGTCGCCATTGCCACCGCCAATCAGGCAAACAGATCACCAGCTCTGGTTCTAATGCCACTGGCCTTCGGCAGTATTCTAGGCGGCATGACAACCCTGATTGGCACTCCGCCCAATATAATTATCGCAAGCTACAGAGCAGAAATAAAAGGGGAGCCGTTCTCCATGTTTGATTTCAGTGCTGTGGGGTTAGTAGTTGCCGTGGTCGGACTGGCATTTATCACACTGATTGGCTGGCGTTTGCTGCCTGCAGATCGCCGCAGTAAAGATGGATCAAAAACACTGTTCGAAATCTCACACTATCTGACTGAAATTGAAATCAAGGAAGAGTCTGCTCTCGTTGATACCTTTATCAGCGATAGTGAGGTTTTTAATTCTGAAAAAATTGACGTTGTCACCATGGCACGAAAAAATGGCTTTGCGCACGCTGTACCGCGTGACTATAAGTTTGCTGCCGGTGATATATTATTAGTTCAGGGGGATCCATCTCATTTACAGACAGTAGTCGAGGAAAACGGCCTGGAACTGTTAACCAGCGCGTCAGCTTCTTTTGTTCAACCTCAGACTGACAAGGAAATAATGCTGGAGGGTGTCATTGGACAAGGTTCACCACTGGTAGATCGGAGCGTAGAATTTTTACGGGTGCAAACACAACGAACGCTGGCCCTGGTCGGCATAGCCAGAAGCGGAGAAACCATAACAACGCGCCTGAAGCGACAACGCTTCAAAGCAGGTGATGTTCTACTTGTTTTCGGCGACTCAGATACTATCGATCAGCGCTTTAAAGATCTTGGATTATGGCCGCTGGCAAAAAGACCATTGGCACTAAATCGACAACGCCAGGTGTTACCTGCTCTTCTCGTCTTTGCTGGCGCTATTGCAATGGGTGTTGCAGGATTTGTCACCCTGCCAGTGGCATTTCTAATTGCTATCGGAATTTTTATCCTGATGAATGTAATCTCGGTTCGCGAGATTTACGACGAAATAGACTGGCCGGTGATTGTGCTGCTGGGCGCAATGATACCCGTTGGTCGCGCACTCGAAAGCACAGGCACCACAAACTGGATGGCAAATGCTATTTTGATGGTTACAGACGGCCTGCCTGCGGTGGCCCTGCTCGCTCTGGTGCTGGTCGTGACGATGTTCTTGTCTGACATCATTAACAACGCTGCTACCGCACTGGTAATGGCACCAATAAGTGTAGCGATAGCCACATCGCTTGGTGTCAGTAGTGATGCGTTCTTGATGGCTGTGGCTGTTGGAGCTTCATGTGCTTTTCTAACGCCAATTGGGCATCAGTCAAATACACTGGTAATGGGACCGGGCGGTTATCACTTCGGGGACTACTGGCGCATGGGTCTGCCACTGGAAATTCTTATTGTAGCCATCGCTGTACCCATGCTTCTTGTAGTCTGGCCACTTTAATAATCATCTATCGGCAATACAAAAAAGGCCGGCATAGTGGCCGGCCATTGACTTTATCAGACTACCAATTCGTTATACGGGTGATTGATACGCTGCCCGTTCACGCCCTTCGACAATAGGTTTCAGATAGATTTCAACCCGGCGGTTTTGTTGCCGCCCGACAGCAGTAGCGTTATCAGATACCGGCATGGTTTCGCCATAACCTCTGGTCCGGGTTCTGGTTGCATCAACACCCTGTCTGCTTAAATAGCCTTGTACACTTGATGCACGGCGAACCGATAGTTGCTGGTTGTATTGATCCGATCCTACACTGTCGGTATGACCTAGAATATGCACTGCGGTACTAGGGTAATCTGCCAGAACATTTGCCACTTTATTTAAACTGTCGCGAAAGTCCCCCCTGATCGAGGCGCTGTCAAAATCAAAAGATACTTCACTGCTTAAATTCAGCTTCAATGAGTTATCAGCCATACGCGATATCTGTATCTCATTGGCCGCCTGCTCCTGGCTCAATTCACGCTCCAGCGCACTCTGCTGCTCATCCATGTATCTGCCCACTGCATTGCCTGCCAGCGCACCAACCACCGCGCCAACGTAGCGTCCCTTTTTGCCATCTACCTGATGGCCGAAGATCGCACCCGCTGCAGCGCCGATTGCTGCTCCGGTTTGGCCCCTGTTCAGCGAGCCATCTGTTGCACAACCGGTCAGCACAATTGCTGCGGATGTAACTGACGCTAAAATCAATTTGCGAAATCGTGTATTCATAATTTTCACCTGCTATTCCCAAGGCGGGATGACTCACCATATAACCATGAACCAAGGCCCCTATGTCTAACGGCAGATTCTAATCGGCCATTAATAGACGGTAGCTGAATATTGCAGAAATGTGAGAAAGGAGAACACGACCCCGGCATGCGAGCTAGCAGATAAGCCCCAAAACCAGATATATAGACGTCAATTGACAGACAGTAGGAAGTCGTCTCACCGAAACATTAACAAGCAGTTACTATTCGATAATTTGAATTTCCACACGTCGATTAGCCGCACGCCCTTGCGCTGACCCGTTACTTTCCAGCGGCTGACTTTCACCGAATGCTACCGCCTCCATACGACCGAGACTTATATTGCCAACATCGGCCAGGTAGCGAATCAGGGTAACTGCTCGCTGTCTTGACAATTCCATGTTACCAGCGGCATCACCACGGTTATCTGTATGAGACTGCACGGAGATGCGGATGTCAGGGTTAGTGGTTAATTCGCTGATGGCCATATCCAGTATGGCAAAACCAGCTGGCGGGAGCGATGCTGAACCGGAAGCGAAATTAATACCCTTAATCACGCCGGAAAAAACACACCCATTGATATCAACCGCGGCACCTGACGCGGTGCCAACACAAAGATCGGCGGTATCCGCAACACCATCGGCGTCCTGATCGGGTACAGCCGCGGACGTGGGTTCAACCGGCGCCGACGTTGGTGGGGGTGGCGGAGGTGGGGGCGGCGCTACAATATCCTCAGGCGCTTGTTTTTCTTCCGGCAGGTCCCGGGTCGCGAGCAACACAGGAGCTTCAGACATGAGGGACTCGGGCTCTGCAGAATCGTTTGACGATCGCCCGAAGCGATACAACACGTTTATACTGATATCACGTGCATCAGCATCATGATTTAGAAATTCCGTTCGTACACCCAGACCACTGCTATGGTTGTACTCAGCGCCCAGACCAAAGGCGATATGTTCGCCGTTCAAACTATTAAAGACTATACCGCTGGTGCTGGAGTTTTCCAGCAAACCGATACCGGCTCTACCGTAGAACATCAACCCTTCGCGCTCAGCTAAACCCTCATCACCGCGGCTACTGTAAAGATATAGCAGACCAGACAAACCGGCTGTCTCATACGATATTTCGCCTGTCACAGCTTCGCCACTGAGGGTCGCTTCTCCTAAATCGGAGTAGTAACCTTCAACAGAAATGCGCCGGCCGACATCCATTCCCGCAAATACCCGTGCACCGCTGCTTTTTGTTTCAGTAACTGTAAACGCCGCATCATTAACACGAGGCTCAAGATCAGAACCAAGCGCACCTGCGCCAACATAGAAACCCGCACCAATGGCGGCTGCAGGTACTCCGGCAGCCAACGCTGCCAGAGTTATCAGGGGAAGTTTTGCTGTTTTAGACAGACGCATTCTGCACCTTTAATATATTTTTTTAACTTGCCAGGAGTCTGCGCGTAGAAGTCTGCGAAGCGAGAACGTGCTGGCGTTCACAGTAGCAGAGGTTCTGCCGCGCAGACTCCCAGGTCAGTCTTAAGATCGACGACGACGCAGACCCAGCAGCGCGGCCAGAGCGGTCAGTACTAACAGAGGATCCATCGGTCCACCGGCACCTAACGTGCAACCACCGCCATTAATACCGGTTTCGATCACAGCATCACCTGACTCAGGAGTCACAACAGGTTCATCGGCGATAGGATTACCGTCATCACCAATACCGTCGTTGTCAGAGTCAAGGTCAAGGGACTCCGGAATACCATCATTGTCTGAATCAATCTCACCGTTACCTTCATCTGCGTCGGAAATGCCGTCGCCATCATCATCCGTATCGATATCATCAGTGATGCCGTCACCATCTGTATCGGTGGTGACATCAACGCCATTATCCGGCTCTTGTGAATCAAGGATTCCATCACCATCCGAGTCGCCTGTTTCATCAGCATCCGGGATGTTATCGTTGTCAGAATCAGTATCAATCGAGTCAGGTAAACCGTCGCCATCTGTATCAACAAGACCTGCGCCCTCATCAATATCGAGAATGCCGTCGTTGTCATCATCGTCGTCCAACAGATCGACAATTCCATCGCCGTCTGTATCAGCCAGTACGGCGATTTCAGGATCTATTTCGTCTGCTATTCCATCCAGATCAACATCTGTACAAGCCACGGTTGTGATAGTCCATGACTGTTCTTCAGAAGTATCCTGGCCACCCTGGCCGGTTCCTGAGGTGTCGATAAGTACTGCAGATACGGTTGATACGATACCACCCGGTGTACCCGGTTTAAGCTGATAGCTGAGCGTTTTGGAGGGCCAGCTTACAAACGGAAGCTTTAAAAACATATCAGCGTTGCTGGTACCTGTCATCAAAAAGCGTAAACCGGAAACCTCTCCGTCACCGTCCGTGACATTCTGCGCCCACCCGGTTGTGACAACCTCTCCGTCACAGGCACTGCTGGATTGACTGGGTCCCGGAGTATAAGAAGGTGCGTTATTAGGTGCGGCTGCCGCTGGCGTGCTTGCCAGCGCGACAGCAGTTACGGCCACAGCCGCGGCGTATCCAGGTTGTTTCAGAGAATTTATGTTCACCAATCTTGTCCTCAAGCTCGTAGTAACTTTAGTAGGCCCTATATTAGAGATGAACCCACCGGCCCAATCGTTTAACTAACCGAAAGTTCGCAACTTGAGAACATACCATTGATGGCGGGCAATATTAGCTTGAGAGATATACGTTTATGTAATAAAAATAGTAATTTAATGGGAATTATTAATCTATATTCTAGCTTGAGGGCAAATTAAATTGTTACCTTTGTGAATCAGTTGGCTTGCAGGATGTCTGACTCAAAGATCATCACACCAACAGCTAATGAAGAACGACTGGCTCTTCCATCTGCAAATCAAACTCTTCCAGCAGGGGTTCTGGTTCAGGTGAAGAATGATGCAACATCATTCGCCAGCTGCCTTTGGTACGGTGATAAATATTGGTCGACAGCATAACGCTGACCAGTTCCCCCTCAACGACAATTTCCTCGCGAACCAAATGAATAGCCAGATGACTATCTTCAGTTATCCGTTCGTCACTTATCGAAAACACCATTGGCGGGCCCGATTCAAATATTTCGAGCCAGCTGTCGCGAATCTGATCACGACCTTCCAATCTGGGTGCACCCGGATGAATGCAAACCGTCGCATCGTCTTCTGACCACACCGCCATCATTGCGGTGAGATCGGCATTCTCAATCGCCAGATAAAACGCTTCTTCCGCTTCCTGCGGTGTTAAATACTTGCATTTACTCATTGCAACTCCATCGACAAAACGTCAGGTGACCTTGCCAGTGCGGTGGGTTCAGGAACTCACGATTCCTGAGCATCGGTCTCGAGGTAATCGGACCACTTATGGTCACCCGCGCCAAACACAAAGAAATGCGGGTTCAGGAATGACTCCTTGGTATTGTAACGAAGATCCTGCATATTCGTATCGGTAAAATGACCGCCCGCTTCTTCGACGATGCATTGCGCTGCACCAGTATCCCATTCGCAGGTCGGTCCGAGTTTGGCATACAGATCTGCCTGCCCTTCAGCCACAAGGCACGATTTCAATGCACTGCCCATTGAAACTTCCTTGTACTTACCAAGGCGATCGAGAAACCGGTTCAGCAATCCACCGGTCAGCGGCGCTCTACTACGCGCTATGGTCACTTCCTTTGCTGGTGCCTTACGCACACTGATGCTCACAGGTTTTGCCATGCCCGCCTGCTTCCAGGCACCACGCCCTGTGCAGGCCCAATAGGTTACATCAAGCACTGGCGCATGAATTACGCCCAGCACAGGCACGCCTTGATGAATCAGTGCAATATTGACACTGAACTCTCCGTTTTGTTTTAAAAATTCCCGCGTGCCATCCAGCGGGTCAACCAGCCAATAGGTATTCCACTCATTTCGCTCAGCGTAAGGGATTCCGCAAGACTCTTCAGTCAATATGGGATAAGACGGCTGCATCGCCTGGAGTTGTTCGATAATTATCTGATTAGCCGCCAGATCGGCCTGAGTCAGCGGGGACTCATCTGCTTTCGACTGCACAACCACATCTGATTCATACAAATCCAGAATCTTTTGGCCTGCTGCTTTTGCAATGACGACGATTGAGGCTACCCGATCACCGAATTCATCAACAGCCATGTTGGCCTCGCGAGGGGCTCAGCCAGCTTATGTATTTTTTAATAATCATGAGGGTCACTAATTTACACTTACGATGCCAACAAGAGTGTAAACAACATCTCACATTGCCTTATTCCGGATTACATCAAATTTCTAACGTTGCCACTATTTCTTATACGATAGCTACCGTCAGATTCGCGCCTCGCTATCGGTCCTAACGAACCAAGCACCCCGGTAAGACCAGCAGATGCTGTTGCCGTTGGCTTGAGCTTTACGTCAGCTTTATAGTTGCCATTGATATCAATCTCGAAATCGCCGGTAATATCCAGATCACCATCAGTATTCGACAGCTTACCCGCATGACCTGGATTGCCATCAACTGATTTGGGCACGATATCCAGTACCACCTGTCCGAGTTTCGCCTCAAGCAGTCCGGTGACCAGCGCGTTTCGCCACACCACAGTCCCGGTAGTGGTGGTTAGCAGATTATTTTCAAGCTGCAAATCTTCAATATCAGCAATCACATTGCCGCCAAAGTCGGCAACGGGAAGCGGCAGGAACTGCGAAAGATTCGCCGCCGGGATTAGAAACTTGCCATCGGTGACAGAAATATCTCCGTTCAGCCCGCGAGCAACATTGCCAGCGCCATTACCCCCGAGCAATTCAAACTCCAGGTTGGCAGCGGCATTTCCCTTCAAGAGAGCTGTGGGCTGAAAACGCCAATTCACATTGCTAACCTCTACCGCGGGCGGCGGAGGTACTACTTGTCGCGCACTACCGTTCCAGATACTTCCGCTGACACCCGACAGTACCACCGGCTGAATATTTACATGTGGCAAAATGCCTGCAGCCGGAAATTTCCATACAGCTGTCACGATAAACGCCAACAGGAAAAGCAAAATATAGCCAAAGGTCTTCACTGACCTACCTCCAGTGTAAATCTGGTGTTGACCAGACCCTCAGATTTTTTACTGACGTTTATCGTCGTCACCGACAAACCGTAGGTTGCATCCAGCCCGCCAAGTACTTCAAGCAATTTATCGAACTCCACTTTTTCAAATTGAGCCTTGGCACCTTCACTGCCATTCGGGGTAACCCGCTCCGGCGCAGAAATTTGTTTGGCTCTTATCGCCTTGTCCAGCAACAAATAGGGAGCTTCAGTAATAGGCTGACGAGAACCGGAATCAGGACTGGAGGCACCTGCATACAGTGACTCCTGTTGTTTCATCCACGCCAGATCGCGATTCTGCGCATTGATGCTGGCCTGACGTGCTGCAGTACCATTAACCAGCGGCTCAACCACAAACAGATAACCCGCCGCACAGATACCAACCACTGCTGTGCACGCGACGATTGCCTGCTCCCGGGGTGTCTGATTGGCATACCAGTCTTTAATACTCATGAGCTACTCTCGATACGCAATCTAGCTTTAATCCGGTCCTTGTCTTTGTTGGCAGACTTCACTTCGGCTTTCAATTTTTCGTCTGTTTCTAGTCTGGACTTAATTTTGTCGATGTCCTGCAGTGAAGCGGTATCAAGTTGTACATCAAGCTTACCCGCACGATAATTCATGCTGGTCACCGTCGGTTTTTCAACTTCTCTCAGCGCCACTCCGATCGCTGACATCATGGCAATGAAGCTCGAATCATCAATACCTCCGCCTCCCGCCTGCAAAAGTTTCACACGCGATCTCATTTGCCGAACCGGATCACCTTCCGGGTTGCGGACATCGGGAAAGGTTCGCTTCAGTACAGCAGCCATTTCAGTTTGTAGCCGTTGCTGCTCAAGACCAAGCTTCTGATATTCCAAAAAGGCTGATCCACCCCACAACGCCACAAGTGTTGCAGCCAGCGCAGCCGGCAAACGCCATGGTTTCCATGCTTTACCGATGGCCTCGGTTTTACTGTATTCACCTTGCAGCAAATTTATAAGCGCCTGACCTTTTGGTCTGGCCCTGGCCTGAACCAGTCCTTTGGAAAACAGTTCAACTTCAGTACGGTGTTCGATCGGTCCCTCTGATGTGCGCAACTCGTAGAGATCAGGTCCACAGGAAAAATGCAGCGCATTCCAGATCATTTCATCCGCTTTTGCAGTGGTATCAGTGTCCCTTTCATCAACGATAGCTTCAGGATCTGAGTGCGCGATGTTACCCAGTAACAATGACAGCATTTCCGTATCGCAGGAAAAACCTCTGGATACGGACTGACGAACTGCTGCATGACCCTCGTTGGTCATTACGGTTACGCGGCCTTCTTCAAAGGGAAGTGCATACATTTCGGGAATTATTTCAGCGGGCGCAAGTTTGGCCTGCTCACAACGCTCCAGCACCCAGTCAAGCCCGTCTTTGGCAATCACTGCCACCGGTATATTGCCATTGGCAAGCTTGCTTCCAAATGCAAAATGCGACGCCTCGACATCCTGCGCCAGCTGCTCTTCCAACGCGTATGGTACCGCTTTCAGTGCTTTGGCAAGATTAGTCGCAGGTACCGCTGCCTCTTCAAGCAATACCTCGGTACCGGCTATCACCATAACGACCTTGCGACGCTCAGCGGCTTTTGCCGCTTCTGCAAAACTACCGTGATTATGAGCTCTGACTATCTTGCTTTTGTCATCACATACCGCCCAGCGTAAATAGTCATCGCCAATGCGCTGTAAATAAGTTAATAGGTACTGAGCCACAAGATTTACGCTTCCACTTAAAATTAAATTTCAGGGTGACGGGTCATGTGCCCATCCACACACAATTCGGTTTTACCCCATAAAGAGATACGCTACAAGCCACCGCGGGATCGACGCAATACTCTAATTGCACCGGTGTTGTCCCGAAACAGAACAGAAAACTGAGTCAGAGTTGATTCTTCTCTTTGCACTGTCACGCGGGACATAAAATATCCACTGGCCACTTCGATGGTCGTATCCTCGACGGTTTCCTCATCGGTAGCGCCTTTCGCGTCTTCGACAAACTGCTGTATGTTCTCATATATAAAGCTGCCCTGGTCTTCATCTTCCGGGTTTTGTTGCGTGCCGTCGTCTGGCGGAATATCGCTGCCATCGGTAGTATCGCCTTCGGCGTTAATCAGACTATCGAGCAGACCACCGCCTTCGGGACACTCCGGATACTCCTGCCAGTATTCATCATCCACCACCTTCAAATCATCTGACCGTTCGATCATGTAATCTGCAAGTGATGCTAACACCGGGGCAGAAGCTGTGTTTACGTTAATAGCTGTGCCGGTTGGCAAGGTCGAAATATGCGGCAGCAGGGTATCGTAGTCGTCCAGACCACCCTCATCCGTCACCCGGAAACCCTTCACCAGCAACAACTCCGTGGGGCTAACCATCGGGCCGTTGGCTGTGCGGTAGGGAGGTGTTTGCCCGGTATAGAAATCATCCTCTGCACCGTCAGAACCGGTAGAGTCAATATTGGGGTCGATCCAGTCAAGAATTGACTCAGCCTTTACCGGGTCAATACTGAGAACCCTGAGCAATCTCTGCAGTCCCTGAAACTCCAGCTGCTCAGTAGCGCCTTCTTCATTGACCAGATTATTGAGATTAAACTTGCCCTGCAGATCAATCACACATCCCGAGACAGTAGCGCCATCTACCGGCACGGGTGGCAGACTCTCCGCCCAATAGTCCTCGGTGCTGTCCGAATTGTTGCGCTCTGCGTCTTTCTTGTCACGATGCAGAATGGCCATGGCAAATTTTTCACCAGCGCCTAATAGATTATGCAATTGCGTGGTCAGCTGTCTGTTTGAAGCACGCTCTATCGATAGCCGCTGCCGTGTGGACATTGTCGTCACGGTTATCGTGATCAATGCAACGATGAGCAAGGTAGTAATTAAGGCGGCACCTCGCTGACCGGTGTTAGCTATATGGCTGCCGTGCATGGGTTTCATTTTAGCTGGTGTTGAATCCGGGTATCAATTAGGCAAGACATACAGGCGACGCGCAGAACCAAGATCATCCAATTCGATCGTAGCCTCCAGCGCAATTGGCATTTCATCGAACTCTTCTTCGAGGTCGGCGGACTCCTCCGGCGGCCAGCTACTATTCCAATCACCATTGGGGGTCAAAAACCTGAAGGTTAAACCAATAACATCTTTTGCCATTAATCGATCGGTAAACGCCTCGGAGTCAAACCGGTCAACATGATACCAGTAGCGACGCAATAAGCGATCATCAGAATCAATGTAGTAGGCTACATTTTGCAAATCGCTGCGCGGGGGCAGTTGCAGCATAGCCGGGTTTGACCAGCCACCCCTGGTAATTTGTATAACAAATTCACCTTCCTCGCTCACTTCTATACTCTTGCGCCTGCCACCAAGTTCATCAACGGAATCCCGCTTTACAATTTGTTCAAAATCTTCGGCAAACCAATAGAAGGTACGTTGTAGTTCTTCATACCTTTTTGCACTAGCCTCTGTTCGATCAGCGACTTTATTCACATTAAACCAGCCCGCATAGGCCACACCGCCCATTATCGCAAGCACTGCGGTGGCAACAATAAATTCGATCAGTGTGAAACCACCCTGTCTATGGCGGTTGCCTGCACCTGAGTTGTGTGCCGAATTTTTTCCAGGGTTAATCACTGATTGCCACTCACGCTGCGAGCATTTAGCCGCGGATGGTTAAGAAAGCCGGCAATTGTGATCAGCGGATTTTTGGCATCTTCACTTTTGCGCACTTCAATATCAACTCTGCGCAAATCATCGTCCTCGACCTTCTGAACAATTGTTTTCCAAAACCATTTATGACCAAGCATTTCTTCTTCACCTGACTTGCTGCCAGTTTCAGGGAAGGTGGGTGAGAGCTGCAGTTCAGCCATTCGATTACTGGCGACCCATTCAGCGATTGCGCGATCGCGCAGCTTTCCGGCATTCGACGCGGCGACCCCGGCACTTTGCACCAGTGCGCCCAGAATAATCGACAGAATCGCCAATGAGACCAGAATCTCAACCAGAGTAAAGCCCGATTGGCGAGAATTAAAATTCACAGATCGTCCGCAACCCCGAAGGTGATAAGTTCTTCAACTCCACTGGCGACCTGCCAGCGATTATCTGACAAGCCTTTGTCGACCAAAACCTTGAAGTCAGGCAAAAGCTCACCGTTCGAGAGAAACATAACATGGGGCCGGGTTTTTTCGTCAATTTTGAATGACTCGGTGTCTTCCAGCTCAATCGCGACACCGGAAATTTCCACCTCTACTTCGAAATCTTCCGGCCAATCCCGCTTGCGAAAGGTTTTACTGTCGTAGGCCACCCATTTACCGGTGCGGTTATCTCCATCCAGCACCAGGAATTGATAGTCCTGCTCGGTAAAGCGAATCCCAATCTGTCGTGTTTTAAAGATTGATTCTTCTGATGCACGCTTCATCAGCTCTGCAAGGCGAAGAGACTCTGTACGAATTTGTTTTTTTTCACCGCCGAAATTCAACCGCGGCAGGATAAACCCGGTCAATGTTGCCATCATTGCGATGACTACTACTAGCTCCAGCAGCGAGAAACCGGTTTGTCTGTTGGTCGTTAAGCGTTTCACTTTATTTCGACAGTCTTTCGATGGATGGCGGGCAACACCGCCCGCCCATCATCTTACCGGCTATTGTGCTTAACGTCTCGTTTTAAAGATCCGAGTTGAATATATCAGCGTCTTCCCCTTCACCGCCGCTTTGACCATCGCGTCCCAGTGTATACACATCGACATCGTATTTTTCACCCGGGCTCACAAGCATATATTCACGGCCCCATGGGTCTTTGGGAAGCTTGTCCAGATATCCACCTTCCTGCCAGTTCGGTGCTTCCGGATCTCCGGTTGGCTGCTCGACCAGTGCCAGCAATCCCTGATCGGTGGTGGGGAAATTGTAGTTTTCCATCTGATACATTTTCAACGCAGTTTCAATGTTGCTGATATCGGTTTTTGCCTTGGCGATCCGGGCCTTTCCTGGCTGGGTAAAAATCTTGGGGGCGACAACAGCGGCCAGAATGCCGAGTATCGCCACCACCGCAATCAGTTCAATTAAACTGAATCCCGTTTGTCTGCCGGCTACGCCGGCTGAGCCGGGTCGGGCAGCAACCTGGCTGACTTTTGATCGTTTTTCACGTTCTGTGGCAGTAACGTAAGGCAGAGATTTGCTTATCACGGTTGTTGGCTCCAATCTTGAATTTTGACTTAGACATTGCCCCGGCCAATCAGGCCCTATTCTAAAACGGCCGGACGCCAATTGGACTTGAGGCTTTAATAATGCTGCACAACTGAGTACTGTGATTATAACGGCATCAAAAAGGTTGCCAGTTACTGTACTGATAAAACCGGCGCGGAAAAGTTCACTTAATGGCACCAAAAACCAAACGGCTTAACAAAATAAGAACCGCGCTCACCCCTGCACACTGGCTTGCTATAAGTGTTGGTGTTGCCTGCATTGTTTTTCAAGTTTCGGGATTAGAGGAGGTGCTTCGCTTCAGCCGCTCTGACATCCTGGCGGGTCAGTGGTGGCGGCTGATCACCGGCAATCTGGTGCATTTGGGTTACCCTCATCTCATGTTAAATCTGGCCGGTCTGGCCATCATCAGCGCGTTGCTGGCACCGGTCCTCAATTTCTGGCAATGGCTGCTAACCGGCACTCTGAGTATGTTAGGTGTGGGTCTTGGACTACTGGCTTTTGATCCGCAACTGCACTGGTATGTCGGTTTGTCGGGCGTGCTCTACGGATTGTTGCTTGGCGGCGCTATCGCAGAATTTCGTTATCGTCGAGGGATCGCCATTTTACTGGCAACGTACACCATTGGAAAAATAGTCTGGGAGCAACTTTACGGCGCTGCCGAGAGCAGCGAAAAAATTACCGGTGGCACCGTTATCGTCAACGCCCACCTCTACGGAATGATCTCTGGCGCTCTGGCAGTCTGCGCACTGTTACTGCTTATGCATTATCGGAAAAAACAAGCCTGACCACACTACACATTTCCATATTCGGGCGCTTCATCACCCATCCAGCGTTTCACTAATGGTGCGATAAAATCAGGTTGCTGCCGTTGAATTTGCTCGCTAATCGTTTTCGCCCTGGTCAGCAATTTTTTGTCACGCATAATATCGGCGATACGGAAGTTCATCGCACCGGTTTGCCGGGTACCCAACAACTCGCCAGCACCGCGCAGCTCCAGATCCTTTTCGGCAATCGCAAAGCCGTCGTTTGTTTCACGCATTATTCCGATGCGATCACGTGCACGCTGACTCAAGCCGTTTTCGTAGATCAACACACAACTACTCTGCACGCTGCCGCGCCCGACCCTGCCGCGCAGCTGATGCAACTGTGACAATCCCAACCGCTCTGCGTTTTCGATGATAATAAGCGACGCATTAGGCACATCCACTCCTACTTCAATAACGGTGGTCGCCACCAGCAACTGTGTCTGGTTATCTTTGAATTTCATCATCGCCTGTTCTTTTTCAAGGCTGTTCATGCGGCCGTGCACCAGCGAGATCGCAACATCCGGCATCCGCTCTGTGAGTTCCAGCATAGTGCCTTCCGCCGCCCGGGCCTGAAGCACTTCAGACTCTTCAATCAAGGTACAAACCCAGTAGACCTGACGACCGTCTGCGATTGCCGCCGCCACCCGATCAATCACTTCTTCACGCCGGTTGTCTGGAATCGCAACCGTACTGATTTGTTGTCTGCCCGGTGGAAGTTCATCGATAACAGAACAATCCAGGTCAGCATAGGCGGTCATTGCCAGAGTTCGTGGAATCGGGGTTGCAGTCATCGTTAACTGATGCGGTACCAGACCATCACCAACCCCTTTTTCCCGCAGCGATAAGCGCTGATGAACACCAAAACGATGTTGCTCGTCGACAATTGTTAATCCCAGTTTATGGAACTCAACATCGTGTTGAAACAGGGCATGTGTGCCTACTGCAATATGGGTTTGCCCCAACGCTATCGATTCTATCGAATCACGACGCTGGCGCGCGCCCAGCTTGCCTTTTAACCAGCCGATCTTTAAACCCAGTGGCTCAAAACAATTGGTAAAACTGAGCAGATGCTGCTCTGCGAGGATTTCGGTCGGTGCCATAATCGCAACCTGATATCCGGCTCCGACTACCATTGCCGCGGCAGCGGCGGCGACCATTGTTTTACCAGAACCGACATCGCCCTGAATCAAACGCAACATCGGTTCAGCGGTGGCCATATCCGCAGCAATTTCATCAATCACACGTTGCTGAGCGCCGGTGAGCGCAAATGGCAACGCTGCTATCAGCTGATCGCGCATATCGTTTGCAGCATCTGCAGGTCTGACGATTTCGGGGGCTTTTAACTGTCGAGCCTGTTGCCTGACTCTTTGCACACTGAGCCTGTGCGCCACGAGTTCTTCCAACGCCAGCCGCTGCACGGCTGGATGAAAACCTTCGAGTAAAGCGTCTACGCTTATTTCCGGTGGCGGTCGATGCACAATCAGTAACGCCTCACGCAGGGATATCGAAATTTCCCCCAACTGCTGGAACAAATCAGTGGAGGAAGGCAATAATTCCGGCAGGGTCGATTTATCAAGGTACTCCAGAGCCGCGCTTGTAATTTTACGCATCGACAGTTGATGCAATCCCTCTGTCACCGGGTAGATCGGTGTCAGAGTCTCGGCAACTAGTGCGGCATCAGAAGCACGCACACTTTGAAACTCCGGATGCACCATTTCCATAGAAGACGGACCACGACGAACCTCACCGAAACAACGGATTCTGGTTCCCTCACTCAACTTTTCACGCTGTTGATTATTGAAGTGAAAAAATCGCAGTCGGATTGAGCCAGTGCCATCAGATATTGTGCACACCATCGAGCGGCGCCTGCGAAACAATACCTCGGTAGATTCGACCGTGCCGGTACAAACCACTTCCATACCGGGCAGCAAATCACCGATCGGCACTTCGCGGGTGCGATCCTGATACCTCAACGGCAGATGAAACAACACATCCTGTATTGTTCTGATGCGCAAGCGCATCAGTTTCTCGGCAAGCTTAGGCCCCACACCCGCAATCCGGGTCACCGGCATTGAGGACAGATCCATCACTTGACTGAACTACTCACAATAAACATCAGGTAACAATTGACACCAGGCAAATAAAACGGCACTGGCGAATCCAGTCGCTGGCAGATCAGGAACTAAGCACCATTATACCCTCGACTTCGACCGGCACATCTTTGGGCAGCTGTGCCACGCCGATAGCCGCACGCGCCGGATATGGCGCTTCAAAAAATCCCGCCATGGCTTCATTTACTTTCGCAAAATCACCCAGATCTGTCAGATAGACTGTTAGCTTTACAACATCCGCAAGACTGCCGCCAGCGGCAACACACACCGCGGAAAGGTTTTTAAACACCTGCTTTATCTGTGCATCTACATCACCGGGCACAACCTCCATGGTGGCAGGATCCAGGGGTATTTGCCCCGACAGGTATACCGTATCACCCACTTTGACAGCCTGGGAATAAGCGCCAATCGCGCCGGGTGCATCTGTAGTTTCTATTATTTTTCTAGCCATGGGTGAGCCTCTGATTCTTCATCTTTAACGAAAACAATTACACAGATTATAACGAAGAAACTAAAGTCTCGACGCACAGAGTTCGGCCCGCACTATTCACGAGGATCCGCCATTCAGCGGACAGGTTGATCAAATAGGGGTGCAAAACAGTCGCTTGATCGTGTGACAAACGTGGCCTGTCACGTGCCAGGCACAATCAGGCGAGATGTGCGGCAATATTTCCGCTGAACGGCGCATCCTTAGGAATAAATGCGGGAAGGGCGGACAGGACTCTCAGGCGCGTCTGGCCCGGATGGTCGCCTTCAGGCTCCGAACCCTCTTGATCAGACGCCCCAGATTATTTCTATCGGCAACGGCCAGGCGGAAAGTCAATGTGGTTATATTTTCACTGCTGCGCTCGAAGCGAATATCTTCAATATTGGTGTCCATTTCAGACATCACGTTGGCCACCTTTGCCAGCGCTCCGGGCACATCATTTATCTCTACCTGCATGCTGGTCTTGAAGGTACCTTTTAGATCAGCACCCCACACCACAGCTACCCACTCTCTTGATCGTCGTCGCTGCCTTGATACATTCTGGCAATCTGCGCGATGTACCAGCACCCCTTTACCCGCGGTGATCATGCCGTGAATGTTATCCCCGGGTATCGGCATGCAACATTTCGCCAAAGAAATAATAGCGTCTTCACCACCTTCTACGACAAGTGGACCGGGATCTGCTGACAATGGCATTTTCATGCGCTGATCGATTTCGACAGTGCGATCACCCTCGTTAACCAACCAGGTGGCGACCATGCTCGGGATATGGTTACCTAACCCTACCTCGTAGTAAAGGGTGTCAAGATCAGGCAGGTTCATTTGTTTGAGCAACGCATCAATTGATGATTGATCAATTTTATCGATAGTGGTTTCATAGCGCTTCAGACCCCGCCCAACCAACTGTTGACCAAAGCCAATGATCTTGTCTGTGCCCTGGTTTTTCAGAAAATTCCGTATCGAGTTACGAGCCTTCGGGGTCACTACAAAGTTTAGCCAGTACGCATTGGGACGCTGATCGTCAGAACAGATGATCTCGACCGTCTGACCAGATTCCAGCAATGCACTCAACGGTGCCAGCTTACGGTCAATTTTCGCCATATGACATCTGCTGCCGATATCAGAGTGTACTGCATAGGCAAAATCTACCGCCGTGGCACCCTGCGGAAGTCGATAGATATCACCCATTGGAGAGAATACAAAAATTTCGTAGGGAAACAAATCGACCTTTACGTTTTCATAAAATTCCAGTGTGTCAGCACTGGTTTGCTGCATATCGACCAGATTGGCCAACCACTGATGCGCCCGTTGCTGCGCGCTATTGGACTGCCCTTCCTTGTACATCCAGTGCGCTGCAACACCGGTTTCTGCGAACGTGTTCATTTCTTCCGTGCGAATTTGCACCTCGATTGGTACTGCAGCAGGACTGAATAACACTGTATGTAACGATTGATAACCGTTGCTTTTTGGAATGGCGATATAGTCTTTTACCTGCTTTGGCAGCGGATTATGCACATGGTGCATTACACCCAGCGCGCGATAACAATCGTCTTCTGATTTGACGATTACGCGCACCGCGAACATATCAAAGACATCTTCAAATGCCGAGCGTTTGTTGCGCATTTTTTGATAGAGGCTGTACAAGTGCTTTTCCCGTCCGTGGACCTTGGCCTCTATACCCTTGTCTTCCAGCTTGGCCAGCGCCAATATTTCGAACTTTCGAACAAGTTCATGACGGTCTTTGTTGCGCTTTTTAACGGCTTCCATCAACACCCGGTGACGGGCGGGATACAATGATTTAAAGCCCAGATCCTCAAGCTCGTTTTTCATTTTGTAAATGCCAAGCCGGTTCGCTATCGGCGCATAGACTTCAAGTGTTTCACGGGCTATTCGCCGACGCTTGTGGTCCGGCATGGCGCCTAGGGTTCGCATGTTATGAATGCGATCAGCGAGTTTGATCAGAATCACGCGGATATCATCGACCATAGCCAGCAGCATTTTTTGAAAATTTGCTGCCTGCGCCTCAGCCTTCGATTTGAATTTCAGATGCGTCAGCTTGCTTAGCCCGTCAACGATTACCGCGACGTCTTCTCCAAACTGGGCTTTGATTTGATCTAACGATATGGATGTGTCTTCGACCACATCGTGAAGCAGCGCTGCCATGACACTTCGGTGATCCATATTCATCTCGAATACGATCCTGGCAACTGCAATCGGGTGCAATATATAAGGCTCGCCCGACACACGGGCCTGGCCGACATGACCTTCTTCAGCGACCTTATAAGCGCTGTAGACTTCTTCTACCTGTTGTTCATCGTAGCGCCTCCGCATCAATTTGCAGAGGTCTTCTATTTCAAATGCCTTGGCAAAATCCGGCTCTGCGGCATCGTGCTGGCCTTTGGCTTTGCGGGTCAGAACAGGAACCGGCAAAGTCAGCGTAGGTGTGTCAAAGGTCCGTAGCGGGAGCGGATATTGTCGCTTCACCTACCGAGTCCTCAATCGACCTTGGTACTTCGTCTTCCATTGCTGTCTGATTCAGTAATCCTTTGGCTATCTCACGAAGTGCGATGACAGTGGGTTTGTCGTTCTCCATTGGCACCATTGATTCAGCACCCAGCGATATTTTGCGTGCCCGCTTGGAAGCCTGCAATACAAGCTCAAAGCGATTATCAACATGTTCGAGGCAATCCTCTACCGTAACGCGTGCCATTTTTGCTCCCGGGGAATTAAATTTGTTATAGAAAGAATTAACCGCTTGAGTCGAACTATAACGGTTACAGAATCATCTGTTGTAATTTTTTTGCGACCCTTAATTCTAGCGTTATCGGGCTGGAACACAAGGCATAGGCGTCGGTTACCGCAGTAATAGGGGAAATTATGACAATAGTTTAGAAATAACGGGCTCATTCACGGTACTTTGGCGCAGGGTCTCTACCCGTTTGGCCAAAATAACACCACACAACTCATCCAGTGCACGCTCAAAATTGTCATTAATAA
Organism: uncultured Granulosicoccaceae bacterium; assembly: GCA_937922015.1. Lineage (GTDB taxonomy): Bacteria > Pseudomonadota > Gammaproteobacteria > Granulosicoccales > Granulosicoccaceae. Next base: position 12,906 of record CAKZVB010000015.1, on the reverse strand, counting down.
TCAAATAATCGTAATTTGCAAAATGACGCATATCCTCCACCGCATCACCCATGCGCCGTTCAATCACCTCGTCAGAATCGCTGGCGCGACCACGCAGCCTGTTTTCCAGAATCTCGCGAGTCGGCGGCACAATAAAAACACCACAGGATTCCGGCATTAAACGCCGAACCTGGTCTGCCCCCTGCCAGTCAATTTCAAGAATTACATCTGTGCCTGCAGCCAGTGACCGCTCAACCAATACCTGAGAGGTGCCATAGAAGTTACCAAAAACGCAGGCATGCTCCAGAAACTCACCACGCCCGATCATTTCATGAAATTGAGCTTCATCAACGAAATGATAGTCGACACCTTCCTTATCGGCAGGACGCATCGGCCGGGTTGTGTGGGAGACCGACACCATGAGTTTGTCCAACCTCTCACAGGCGGCACGCACAAGGCTGGTCTTACCGGCCCCGGATGGAGCCGACAGAATAAAAAGTTGGGCCGTCATTTAGCTCCACCGGTTTAAGGGCACCACCATAGCAGTGCCGCATTTAATAAGCTTGGGTACTACGACCGCTGCCGCAGATTTCCCTGCTTAGTGGATCGATAATTGTAACTTACCAGCCTGCCGGAACAAATCAAAGTCTGCAGATATTATATCCGCCATTGCCTGATACTGAATGTCAGGCGTTCACGATCATACGGGAGTCGTAGGCATCAACGTCGGCGGCAATCAACACTTCAACTAAACGGTCACTGATTGGCAATCTGGTGGTTTGCTCAAAATGCAGAAACATGGGGTTAGCATCGACATCGACAACTGCAAATTCACCTTCAGGTGTGATTCGCAAATCGATTGCGCAAAACCTTAGGTCCAAAGTAGCGGCGACTCGCCTGCAAATGCGTTTGCCTTCCTGCGGTAACTCTATTGGTCGAACATAATCGCTGTTTATTGCCGCCGGGTAGTCACCATGCATCGGCTCTATCACTCCGGAGAAGACAGAATCCCCGATCACGTACGCGCGTACTTCGTCACCACCAATGTACTCCTGATATTCTACAGGGGTAACAGGTAAGTCAGAAATATGTCTTGCTATGTCATCAATCTGTCCGACGTTCCAGGATGAGCTGTTCCAGCCAGACGGACGATACAACAGGGGTTCATTGGTCAGGCTGAAAAAGGCCTGTACGCGTCGAAAATCATTGCTGACAATAATTTCAGGTACGCGAATCCCCTGAGTACGAATCATTTGAAGTTGATGTATGCGATAGCGGGCATTGTTTAGAGATTCTATCGGGTTCACCCAATAACACTCCATGCCGCGGAAAAGACTGCCCAAAGATGCCTCTGTCTCGCGCAGCTCAACGGCGTCCGGCACAGCGCCCATGGCGCCAGTGCTGGCAAGCAAATCATCCCAGTGGCGACAGTAAACCGAATTAACTGAGGAAAGATCAATTGCAGACTGGCCGTCTCGATATCGAATAGTGCCTGTCAAAGGCAGCGCACCATCAAAAGTGATGGACATGTCCTTCGGATACAGCCTCGGGTCAAAATAGGAAACACGATTTCCACGGGCAATAATTTTATTGTATATAGCTGCCGCGTGCTGATCTTCAGCTGTACCCAGAACCAGAATCATTGTATCTCCGAAGCTCGCATTTGTTCGTGTATGGCTTCGGTAGTTCACATTCCATACCACAGAGCTTTGAGATTGCCAAACCTTTTTCGGTCAAATTCAATTTGTACAACTACGTCACTATTCAGCCAACACAGAACAATTTTTTTTGAGTCACGTCACACTTTTCCTCAACATTAGCAGACAACGGCCGAGTACCTCGGGGCCTACCAATTAGTGTACTGGTAAATTTATTCAATCCAATGGCGTTGCAGTTCACAAAGTCGTTAAAATGGCGCTCTAACCAGTAGCCGCCTAACGCTTACGATTAGGTATGTGCAACGCTCTGCCATCTGCCGCCAGTGCCGCCTCATGGATGGCTTCGCTCAGCGTCGGGTGTGCAAACACGGTACGAGCAATATCCTCGATGGTGCCTTCGAATTCTATAGCCATCACGCCGTGCCCGATCAGTTCAGAGCTATGCGGACCGATAATGTGCATACCCAGCACCTGATCAGTGTTTTTATCTGCCAGTATTTTTACCATGCCTGCGGTATCGCGCATGGCCTTCGCCCTGCCACTTGCCGCAAACGGAAACACTCCGCTTTTATATTCTATGCCCTCTTCCTTTAACTGCTCTTCAGTTTTACCCACCCAGGAAACTTCCGGAAGGGTATAAATCACTGACGGGATAGCATAATAATTCAGATGGCATTGTTTTCCGGCAATGCGCTCAGCCACTGCCACACCTTCTTCAGATCCCTTGTGCGCCAACATCGGCCCACGCACCAGGTCTCCAATCGCCCACACTCCTGGCAGATTGGTTTCGCACACCGCATTTACGTGCACAAGCCCGCGCTCATCAATCAGTAGATCGGTCTCGGGAGAAGTCAGTTGATCGATGTTGGGACGCCGGCCGACCGCCACAATAACGCGATCAACCTGCAGCTGCTGCTCACCGGCCTGATCTGTATAGGTAAGTGTTACACCATCAGCGGTAACTTCAGACGCCAGTACCCGTGCGCCCAACTTTATATCCAGGCCCTGACGGTTAAATTGCCGCAGCGCGTCCTTGGCAATTTGCTGATCAACCACTGGTAAGAACACATCTTGTGCCTCCAGAATCACAACCTCGGCACCCAGCCGACGCCAGACACTGCCAAGTTCAAGGCCAATGACACCGGCCCCGATGACACAAAGTTTCTTCGGCACACTCTCCCAATCGAGCGCTCCTGATGAGTCAACAATAACTTCCCCCTGCAATGGCACCGACCCAATCTCGATCGAATTTGATCCGGTTGCCAGCACGATGTTTTCCGCTTTATATATCGTCTTCTCTGACTCACTGCCGGTTACTTGTATCTGACGCTCGGGTAACAATGTACCCGATCCTTTAATCCAGTCGACACCATTGGCCTTGAACAGGTGTTCAATACCACCGGTTAATTCTTGTACCGTTTTATCTTTACCGGCAATCATCGCTGGTATATCTGCTTTTACGTCATTAACTGAAATGCCATGAGCTGATAATCCGTGAGCTGTGTTCTCATAGATATGGCTACTTTCGAGTAGTGCTTTTGACGGAATACAACCAACATTTAAACAAGTACCGCCGAGCGCCGGCTGTCCCTGTTTGTTAATCCATTTTTCCACACAGGCGGTCTTTAGACCCAGTTGCGCGCATCGAATTGCTGCCACATACCCGGCAGGGCCTGCGCCCAGCACAATGACATCGTAATTATCGGACATTTAAATTGCTCCCGCGTCAGCAGTCAGATTCATTGACTTTGCTATTACTGACCAAGTGTTAGTGATTACGCCGGTTTAACAAGCGGTGCCATCGACAATTCAGCGTGGCGCTTAGTGTATACCCGGACTGCTATAAGTCCGGGACCGGGTCCAGCTGTAACGCAGAGACGTTTCAGCTTTGGAAAAAATGACTGTTGTTTATTGTACCGCAGTCAAAATATATGCACTGCGACTTTATTTGCCTTAGCGAATCTAAACCATCCATTAACAATGGGTTTGTGATCCTAGATATCCAGCAGTATTTTTGCAGGCTCTTCGACCAGTTCTTTTATGGTTTTTAAAAAGGTCACCGCACCCTGGCCATCGATAATCCGGTGATCATAAGAGAGCGCTAAATACATCATTGGCCGAATAACCACTTCACCATTAATGGCCACAGGGCGATCCTGAATAGTGTGCATACCCAGAATTGCGCTTTGTGGTGGATTTAATATCGGCGTAGACATCAACGAACCGAAAACACCACCGTTGGTAATTGTAAAAGTACCACCGGTGAGATCATCCATACCGAGCTTACCTTCTTTAGCACGCCCGGCATATTCACCAATCTGTGTTTCGATATTAGCCAATGACAGGTTTTCAGTATCACGAAGTATCGGTACTACCAGGCCACGATCGGATGACACCGCAATACCGATATCGCAGAAACCATGGTAAACCACATCGTCACCATCGAGCGATGCATTGATATCAGGGAAACGCTTCAACGCCTCTGTGGCTGCCTTGACAAAGATTGACATAAAACCCAAACGCACACCATGGGCTTTTTCAAACTGATCTTTGTACTCGCTGCGCAGATCTTTCATGGGCTGCATATCCACTTCGTTGAAAGTGGTCAACATTGCAGTAGACTGCGACGCGTGCAGCAAACGTTCGGCTATGCGCGCCCGCAGTCTGCTCATCGGTACACGACGTTCGGTTCTGTCACCCGCGAAAGGCATAGGGGCCGGTGCTTGTGCCGCCGCCGGGGCGCTGGTTAACCCGGCGCTCGCTGAGGGAACAACTGGCGTCGCACCTGATGAGCCTATATGAGCCTGTACATCAGCTTTACTGATCCGGCCGTTTTTGCCGCTACCGGATATCTGATCGGCAGACAGATTATTTTCAGCCATTAGCTGACGCGCAGATGGACTGGTAGCGCCACCGGTAGTGCCCGTCTCGGCCATGGGTTCGTTAGATGCTTCTGCAGCAGTTGCTCCGGAGTCGGCCTGTACCGCAACTGCACCTTCCTCGAGGGTACCCAGAAGTTCCTGCGCCGTCACTACAGCACCCTCGTCCGCCACTATTGACGTTAAAACGCCATCAGCTGGTGCCGGCACTTCAAGCACAACTTTGTCGGTTTCAACTTCAACCAGAACCTCATCACGCCGCACCGGGTCTCCTGGTTTTTTTTGCCAGGCAAGAATTGTCGCGTCAGCCACTGACTCTGGTAACACGGGTACCTTTATTTCTGTACTCATTTTATTTGTCGAAACCTGTTTCGATGGTGTTAGTTAGAGTTGCCGGCTGGGTTGAAATTTTCAACCGGCTGCTGGCTGTTTTGCTGGAGTGACAATGCCTCGGACACCAGCTTGTTTTGTTCTTTAATATGTTGATTAGCATAACCGACAGCCGGTGATGCAGATGGCGGTCGACCAGAATATTCCAGTATCTGGCCGGGTTGCAATACCCTTTCAATACGATGCCGGGTGGCACGCCAGGCGCCCTGATTGCGAGGCTCTTCCTGACACCACACAATGCTTTTTGCGTTGGGGTAGGAGGCTATAACCTCTCGCATTTCTGTGTATGGGAAAGGGTAGAGCTGTTCAACACGAGCAATGGCCACATTGCCTAGTTCGGCTTCGCGACGTTTTTCTAAAAGATCGTAATAGACCTTGCCAGAGCAAAATACTAAACGATCAACCTCACTGGCAGTTATTGGATCTGCCTCCGGTATAACCGGTTGAAACCCGCCTTCTGCCAGATCTTCAAGCGTATTAACAGCAAGGCGATGACGTAATAAACTTTTAGGAGTCAGGGCTATCAGCGGGCGTCGCATCGGTCGCAGCATCTGTCGACGAATCATATGGTAGGCCTGCGCCGGCGTACTTGGCACCAGCACCTGCATGTTGTCTTCAGCGCACAGCTGCAGGAATCGCTCAAGGCGTGCGGAAGAGTGCTCAGGTCCCTGCCCCTCATAGCCATGTGGAAGAAACAATGCCATACCACACAAGCGCCCCCACTTGGTCTCACCGGAGCTTATAAACTGATCAATCACCACCTGGGCACCATTGGCAAAATCACCAAACTGAGCTTCCCAGATTACCATTGTCGTGGGGTCTGAGGCTGCGTAACCATATTCGAAGGCGAGCACCGCTTCCTCTGACAACACAGAGTCGATCACCAGAAAATTCGGCTGATCGGCAAAGACATTACGCAGTGGCACATAGGAAGAGCCATCGTTTTGATTATGCAAAACGGCATGGCGATGGAAGAACGTACCACGGCCGCAGTCCTGCCCCGACAAACGCACGGGGTAACCGTGATGCAGCAGCGTCGCGTAGGCCAGATTTTCCGCATAACCCCAGTCGATCGGCTGAGCGCCGGCGGTCATCTTCCGGCGGTCTTCAATAATTTTTTTGACTCGTGATTGTAAAGACAGACCTTCCGGCAAATCTGTTTGTGCGTTTGCCAGCTCCTGCAGCTTTTCTACCGGCAATGTTGAATCATAATCCGCCCGCCAATCCGAATTTGCATAGTCGGCCCAGGGAATATGGTGCTTCTCCAGATACTCGCGGTCGATTTCAACGCCCGGGGCTACAGTGATCCCTGCATCAAGCTTATTGCGATACTCTTCGACCAGAGTCTGTGGAAAATCGGCGTCGATCAGTTGTGCGCTGACCAGTTTTTCGGCATACAGCTGTCTGGTGGTGGGCAGAGCCTTGATCGTTTTGTACATCATTGGCTGCGTCGCCGAAGGTTCATCTGCTTCGTTATGACCATGCCGCCGGTAACATACCATGTCGATGACGACATCTTTCTGAAATTCATTTCGAAAATCCAGCGCCAGCTGACTGACAAATAACACCGCCTCCGGGTCGTCACCGTTGACGTGAAAAATCGGCGCGTTGATCATTTTCGCAACATCCGTTGCGTATAAAGTAGAACGGGCATCACCGACGTTACTGGTGGTAAAACCCACCTGGTTGTTTACGATGATATGAATCGTGCCCTTGGTCGAAAAACCACGCGAGTCGGCCATATTGAATGTTTCCATGACCACACCCTGCCCCGCAAAAGCGGCATCGCCATGAATGCTGATTGGAATTACGGTTTCACCTTCGCTATCACCGTACCTGTCCTGACGGGACCTGACCGATCCTTCCACCACCGGCGAGACAATCTCGAGGTGCGACGGATTGAACGCCAGTGCCAGATGCATGTACTTGCCATCACTGATTTTAATATCAGAGGAAAAGCCCTGATGATATTTAACATCGCCTGAAGACAGCTCATCATCGTGTTTGCCTTCAAACTCGGAGAATAACTCCGCCGGATTCTTACCAAGAATATTGACCAGTACATTCAACCGGCCACGGTGTGCCATACCAACCACCAATTCTTTACACCCTGCATCACTGGCGCGCTGTACCAATGAACCCATGATTACTATGAGACCTTCACCACCTTCGAGAGAAAAGCGCTTCTGACCAACATAGCGTGAGTGTAAATAGCGCTCCATACCTTCTGCGGCTGTCAATCGTTCCAGCAGCCATTTGCGCGAATCAACACCCAGATCCGGTTTCGCCCAATAGCTTTCGATACGCTGCTGAAGCCATTCTTTCTGGGTGGTGTGATTGATGTACATGTACTCGTACCCAATCGTTCCACAATAGATTTTCTGCAGGTGGGCAATTATATCTTCGAGGCTCGCAACATCGATTCCGTGCAACGCCGGTGTCTGGAATTCGGTTTGCAAATCAGCACCGGACAAACCGTTTTCGTGCAACTGGACTTCACGTACATCTATTCGTTCCATACGCTCAAGCGGATCGATATCAGCCATCTGATGGCCTCGCGTACGATAAGCATCGATCAGACTGCCGACCTGAATCTGCTTGCGCGCGTGCTCTTCCGAAGAGTCGACCACCGGTCCGGCACGTCGAGCTGCAGAATTTCTGGTGATATTGTAAAAGTGCTGCCGAACTTCGCTATGAGGGATATCCCGGGCCTGCCCATTCACCATGGGTAATTGCTCAAAATATTTGCGCCACGACTCAGGAACCGAGTTCGGGTCACGCAGATAGCTCTCGTACTGCTGCTCGAGGTAAATAATGTTGCCACCATCCAGCATCGAGGTGTCCTGCAACATTTTCATACTGGCCATTTTAAGTTTCCGCAACCAATTTTAGTGGTTATTAAGGGACTAGCATAGTTGATTGGCAGCTTATTGCCACAGCGAACCCTGGCATAGAGGCATGACCCATCGATTTTAAATAATTCTATCGCAAACATTCCATAACGGACTACGAAACCGAGCTGTCATGTAATAAAAAATTCATCGCGCTGCAGCACTGAATGACTGCACGCCAGTCTTCCAGAAGGACCATTGTTCTGCTATTTCCAGCGCCCATACCACGTGGCATCCGCGACTGCACGCTACCTTAGCAAAACTTCCCTTCGAGTTACACATCCGTTGTATTAAAGCTGCCTAATTCCGTTGCTGCTGTCTAATTGTTAATGGTCGCCCCGGCAGTGCGCAGACTCCTGGTGCTATTGAATCCATAAATGCGGATGCGCCCAGTGCCTGGAGTTCAGCCAGTCTGGTGAAGTCTTATAATCGCGTATACTGTATTCATATAGTGAAGTGATGCCGCCACCCCTTTGGATTTTCTGCACTAGGGAAAACCCCATCTGCAGACTATCAGCCAGAGACCAGTATGGTCCGGTTTCGGAGTGTTCGTCTTCAGAGAAAACGATATGAAGAACTCTGTCCGCATGAACATCCCGAAGCCTCGACAACAATGCGCCTATACTTTTCTTTTGCGACCGGTCACACTTCATCTGAAGCAATACCGCAACGCACCAACGGTTATTGTCATTCGCGCTGCGATCTGGTTTATCAATAAATATTTGGCATGCCTTGTCAAACGACAGAGCCTTGCAGCTTGTTTGTGGCATAAACTGGCTGATACGATCGCCGACCCAGGTCGCCTGTTCGCCAATGATCAACGCACAATCACCGGCCAGCAGTGACGTATTATCACGTAACAACTCATCAACGACCGGATCAGGCACATCATGGGTCGGCAGATTTTTCACCGGCTAGTGATTGTTTTTCTGCTCGTAGTCACTTCGTTGCGCCGCAGTTGCCTCGGTTTGGTATTTTTCTTTCCATTGGGTATACGGCATGCCATAGACCATCTCCCGGGCCTGCTCCAGCTCAATATCCAGATTGCGTTGCTCTGCTTCTTCACGATACCACTTGGACAGACAATTACGGCAAAAGCCGGCAAGATTCATCATATCTATATTTTGCACTTCGGTGCGATTTTGCAAATGGGCCACCAGACGCCGGAAGGCGGCCGCTTCCAGTTCTGTTTGTTGATCTTTATTCATTGCATATTCCCGGCTTCTGGATGGGCGCTAGCCCTTAAACATTATGACTGAGATACCAAGTATACTCTCCCTCAACGTTAGAGCCAGTCCCGACAGAGCCCGTTTGGACCTGTCTTTTGAATTGGCAGGTAAATCCAGCTTATGACACTGATCCCTTCACAATCCGAAAAAAGCGCAAAACCCAAGTAAATGGAAATACTCTTATTTATGTCACTGCTGGGGGCTATCTGGCTGTGGTGGTCCAGCGCCCAGACCCGCGAAACAGCGATTCGACTGGCAAGACGTGCCTGTAAAGAATGCCAGGTGCAATTACTCGATGAAACAGTCACTCTGGGTAAATTGGCGCTGCGACGAAATAGCCGGGGACATATCAATATTGCTCGCTGGTATAACTTTGAATTCAGCACCTCGGGCGATAATCGCCGCACCGGTGTCATCCAATTGCTGGGTCCAGAACTGACAAACATGCATTTAGATGTAGATACAGAAGAACTGCCTTCTATTTAAAGCAAAACACCTGTTACAACAACACTCGCATTAGCATAAAATAGACTGATTTCGGAGACCCCTACATGAGCCAGTGCCCCTGCAATTCCGGCATTGAATTTTCAGATTGCTGTGCCCCCTATTTAAAGGGCAGGAAAAAACCTGCTACAGCACTGGCCTTAATTCGATCAAGATATACAGCCCATACTTTTGCCAACATCGACTATATCCAGTCGACTCATCATCCAGATCATCGCCATGAAATTGACGTCAAAAGCACGCGCGAGTGGGCAGAAAATTCTGAGTGGCTGAGCCTGGAAATATTATCGTCGACAGACGGTGGCGAAAACGACGAAAGCGGTACCGTCGAATTTATAGCGAAATTCAATGACGCCAAAGGCAATCTGATAAATCACCATGAGGTAAGCCTGTTCGCAAAATCAGCCGGTGAGTGGTTTTTTGTTGATGCCGAAGCCCCACGCGTTAAACAAGTGCGGCGCGATGCCCCCAAGATTGGACGCAATGATCCCTGCAGTTGCGGCAGCGGCAAAAAATTCAAAAAGTGCTGCGGAGCAGCATAGACTACAAAGCTGTGGCCTAAAACCCGGCTCAGCCAGCAAGATCGCGCTGTAGAAACTCAATCACAGCTTCAGCAAAGACTTCGTTATTATCCGACGCCACCATATGTGCCGCATCAGCTACATCAACGTAACTGGCCTGCGGCACCTGCCGTAGAAATTCTTCTGCCGTTTCCGTGCTGACAACATCACTGAGTTTGCCGTGTACCAACAATACCGGCAGCCTCAATTGTTGCGCGGCCAGATATTGGCGATTCACAAATTCTTCACCAAATTGACTAACGTGGTCCAGCAATCCGGGATCCCAGTGCCAGTAGAAACGACCATCAGCTCGCAGCCGCAAATTTTTCTTCAGCCCGGTATTGTCTTTGATAGCGGTCTGCTTTCGATGCGGTTGATAGCCCGCCACCGCCTCAGAAGCCTGTTCAAGCGACTCAAAGCCGCCACTGAATTCAGACATGAATCTGAGTATTCTAGCGACACCGTCGGGGTCCATTCGCGGAGTAACATCGACCAGCACCAGCGCACTGAACAGCTGACCCGGTGCTTCACCTTCTGCCAGCAAAGCAGTAATACCACCCAACGACGCTCCAACCACAACGGGCTGCTCAATCCCAAAATCTACCAAACACTCTATAATAGTGATTAGATCATGCTTAAGCGTATCAATTGAATAATCACCAGTATCGCTCCAGTCGCTGTCACCGTGCCCTCGGGTATCGACAGTTATAGCTCGGTAACCACTCGCAGCCAGAGCAGTTGCGGTGCTGTGCCAGGCGTGCTTCGTTTGGCCGGCACCGTGCAGCAGCAGCAGAGTTTGATGCCCGGAATCACCATAAGTCTTCGCAGCAATCTCCACTCCATCTGAAGTGGTAAAACGGGAGATATTCATGATTCGGAAACGCTTCTTTCCAGATGGAAGTTTGATTTTTAGTGAGAAAATAAGTATCAATGCAAAGAGAATGTAACGGAATTACAACATGACCGTCACGTCAGTTGCAGCAATTTATTGTAGCGAACCGACGCGACAGCAAACAGAAATTCACCATGGCCCATTGCCATTCACTGTAACGACACGGCTTCGATAATGACAGAAAAACCCTGGCTCAAGAGCTATCCGGAAAGTGTTCCGGAATACGCAGACACGGAAGCTTATCAAAATGTGGTGGAAATATTTAAAGAGAGCATCGACAAGTTTAAGGATCACGTTGCCTACGTCAGCATGGGGGCGGAGATAACCTATGGCGAGCTTGATGAATATTCTCAAGCACTGGCAAACTGGATTCAAGCAACCGGAAAATTCCAGCGTGGCGACCGTATCGCGCTAATGATGCCCAACCTGTTGCAATATCCTATCGCCGTGCTTGGTATTTTGCGCGCGGGCATGGTGGTGGTAAATACCAATCCGCTCTACACCGCGCGGGAACTACAACACCAGCTGGAAGACTCCGGAGCCAGGGGCATTATTGTCGTAGAGAACTTTTGCAGCACACTGGAAAAAGTATTGCCCCAGGTCAGTCCTGAGGTAATTATCACAACCCGTATTGGCGATATGCTCGGGTTCCCGAAATCACTTATCGTCAACTCGGTCATAAAGTATGTGAAGAAGATGGTGCCTGCGTTCTCACTACCGGGCAGCATATCCTTTAAACAAGTGATATCTGATGGTGCTTCTAAAACTCATTTTGAAGCCGATTCACTCGGACATGACGACATTGCTTTTCTTCAATACACCGGCGGCACAACCGGAGTGGCCAAAGGAGCCATGCTCACTCACGGCAATATGGTCGCCAATATGCAACAGGCCTACGAATGGCTGAGACCTGCAAAAATCAATGAAGGCCACGAGGTCATTATCACCGCCTTGCCGCTCTATCATATATTTGCACTGACAGCGAATTGCCTGGTGTTTTCAAAGCTTGGCGCTAAAAATATACTGATACTAAACCCCAGAGATATGAAAGGGTTTGTCAAAGAAATCGGCAAATACAAATTTACCGCAATCACCGGTGTAAACACCCTTTTTAACGGACTGCTCAACACACCGGGGTTCGACAAAATCGACTTCAGCAGTCTGTCAATAACACTGGGAGGCGGCATGGCTGTACAGAAAAGTGTCGCTGAAGAATGGAAAGACGTTACCGGTTGCCCGTTGATAGAAGCCTATGGTCTTACCGAAACGAGCCCTGCGGCCTGCATCAATCCTATTACTGCAACAGAATATAACGGTGCGATTGGACTGCCAATATCGTCAACAGAAGGCTGCATCAAGGATGAAAATGGCAACAAGGTGGCTATTGGTGAACGTGGAGAGCTCTGTATTCGAGGGCCACAGGTAATGCGTGGTTACTGGCAACGTGAAGAGGCTACCTCCGAAGTCATGGACAATGAAAACTGGTTCCATACTGGTGACATCGCCATTATGGATGAGCAGGGTTATTTCACTATCGTCGACAGACTTAAAGACATGATACTGGTATCAGGCTTTAATGTTTATCCTAACGAAATAGAAAATGTAGTGGTTGCCCACCCTGATGTTCTCGAAGTAGGTGCCATTGGCGTCCCCGATGAGCATTCAGGTGAAATGGTTAAGATTTACGTGGTGGCCAAAAACAAAAACCTCACAGAAGAGGCACTGATGACCTATTGTCGTGAAAACCTCACAGGCTACAAGCGACCAAAGATTATTGCCTTTGTCGATGACCTGCCCAAGTCAAACGTCGGTAAAATACTGCGCCGGGAACTACGGGAACTGGACAGCGAAAGCAGCTAAAGCCTGTCCACATCAAAGATGTTTTATCGAGCAGGCCGGACAGACGCTGATCGTTATCCCCGGG
>CAKZVB010000014.1 GCA_937922015.1 uncultured Granulosicoccaceae bacterium | reverse complement strand
ACAAAGACATCACTATGAGAGTCGATGTTCAAGTCCCCGCACAAAATAACCGAATCACAGGTATTTGAAAAACGATAGGGCCCGATCAGCTCGGGAGGTTGAGCTAAATCTGCCTTCGCCGTTGTCTGATCCCGTAACACGGTCAGTGCATCAATTTGAGCCACTCGCTCAGCCTCTGAATGAAAGGCCAGATGGGTATTAAAGATAGCCACCTTGCGGCCACCGGTGTCGACTATCGCCTCAATCATGGTGCGTGGCATTTGCAATACTTCCACCGGAGGAGCGGGAAGAGTATGCAGGTGGGAGTTTATTAACAGACCGGGCCTGGTTAGCGTTAAGTTACCAAACTCACAGCGGCGGCCGTCCGGCCCCGGTGCGCTGAAACCGGCACCCCAGATCATTTCGTAGTCAGAGAACTGAGAGGCAAAAAGCGCGGGTTGATCATCTGCATTGAGGTCCGCGATGTTTTTAGATACCTCCTGCAGGCAGATGACATCCAGATCCCCGTATTGTTTAATCCGCTCGACTATTCGAGGCAGATCAAAACGACCATCGCAGCCCTTAGTCGCTTGAATATTCCAGGTTAGTATTTTCACCTACTTGATCCCGGCTTGCATAAACGACTGCACAAACTGACGCTGGAAAAGTATAAACAGTACAAGCAAAGGCCCGACAGAAATCAAGGTGCCGGCAGAGATAATCGACCAGTCGACGCCGGATTCGGGTGCACCGAAGATTGACATACCCACTGTCAACGGTCTGCTTTTCTCAGTATTTGTAACTACCAGAGGCCACAGAAAATTATTCCAGTGATAGCTGATTGATACCAGAGAAAACGCGAGGTAGGTTGGTTTGGCTAATGGCACATAGACTTTCCAGATGATCGCCAACACCGAGCAACCTTCTATTCTTGCAGCATTCTCTAAATCTTCGGGGACAGTTTTGAAAGTCTGGCGCAACAAGAAGATCCCGAACGCGCTGGCGAAGTAGGGCAGTGCCACACCCCAGTAGGTATCAATTAGATTCAGACCTGCCAGTGTCTGATAGTTTTCCACTATCAGGATCTCAGGCACCACCATAAGCTGCATTAATACAAGGGCAAAGATAATACCGCGTCCGGTAAACTCCATACGCGCAAGTGCGTAGGCGGCCAGCGTACACAGCACCAGTTGTCCGGCGAGAATCATTGTAGTGATAGCAATAGTATTGAGCATGTAGCGCAGAAACGGCGCCTGATCCCAGGCTTCGTAGAAATTCTGCATTGTCAGCGGCGCAAACAGAGAGAAACGGGTGGCAAATTCAGGCGGATGAGTAGCAGCCCAGATTGCGTAGATCAGCGGGAAAAGCCAGACTAACCCCAGAAGCCAGGCGAGAGTGACTGACAGATAGTGCAACAGACGATTCATCGGTAGTGGACTCGCTTTTCAATGACACCGAATTGCAGCAAAGCAAGCACCACAAGAATAACAAGCATTAATACAGTCAGCGCCGCCGCGTAGGCGGTATCGAAAAAACTGAATGCGTTTTCAAAGATATAGTAAAGCAATAGATTACTGGCGTTATTCGGACCGCCTTTGGTGAGAATAAATAAATGATCCACCAGCTTAAAGGCATTGAGTAAGGCATTAACCAATACAAACAGAGTCGTTGGCATCAGAAGTGGAAACGTAATGCGTCTGAATACGGTCCACTTGTTGGCGTTTTCTATCGCAGCCGCATGATATAGATTGCTGTCTATTGTCTGTAAGGCGGCCAGATAGAAGATCATAAAGAATCCCGCCTCCTTCCAGATCGTCATTGCCATCAGGCTATACAGCGCGACTTCAGGATCCCCGAGCCAGTTGATACCGCCGTGTCCGACAAGGCCCAGTAGCTTGTTAAGAAGGCCGATTTCAGGGCTGTAGAAAAACAACCAGATATTGGCAACCGAGATCATAGGCAGTACGGTGGGTGTAAAATAAGCAGTACGCAAAATGCCCTTGCCAGCCATCTTGCTGTTCACCCATAGCGCCATCGCGATAGCGAGAACAATGGATACGGGAACGGTAATCGCTGCATAGAGAAAACTGTTGTACAACACCTGCATCAGCACCTCATCTTCCAGCAGGTAGCGGTAGTTTTCCAGAGTTGCCTGGCTTTCCCAACGTGTACCAAAGCCGAAAAAACTGCGTACTATGGTTTTGATCACCGGGTAATGGGTGAAGGCCACTAACAGGCATAACGCTGGAAGCAGCAATAGCCAGGCTTGTATTTGTCTTGTGGGTTGCATGGAAATAGTGCGTCAGTAAACCAGCCGGGATGGCAGAAACAGCAAAAGTGCTGTTCCCGCCATACTGGTCAGCCTGCCTACTTGTAGCGGGACAGGATTCGTTCAGCCTGCTTCTGGGCTGAGTTCAGAGCATCTTCTGCAGTGCTTTGACCTGTGAGCACAGATTGAATGGCATCGTCTAATAGCTTCCTGACCCGGCCGGCCTGATGAGTAGACAGTTCAGCAGTGGCGTGTTGTAGCTGATCTCTGGCAATGGCAGCCGGCGGGAACGTCTTAACATATTCGCTTAGTTCAGTGGTCTCGTAGGCTGCGGGGCTCACACCCATGTAGCCGGTTTCAATACTCCATTTGGCAGCCTGTTCAGGACTGGTCATAAAGCGAACCAGTTTCAAAGACGCTGCGCGTTCCTCGTCACTGGCGGCTTTAAAGATATAGAAGTTACCGCCACCGGTAGGAGAGCCCGGTTCGCTTCCGGCGGGTAGCATCGCTACGCCGAAATCAAATGATGCATTTTTCTTAACGGTGGTAAGATTTCCGGTCGAGTGCCACATGATCGCGGTTTTTTGTTCCAGAAAGTTCTGGCGCAATGTACCCCACTCAATTGTGCCTTCAGGCATCACGGAGTACTTGGTGCCCAGATCTTTCCAGAAGTTTAATGCATCGATTACCCCGGGATTATTGAAGTAGGTTTCGGTACCTGCCTGGTTCATCAGAACCTCGCCTTGTTGTTTGGTTAATGCACCAAACATCCAATAGGGATAACCGGTTGATGGAATCATCGCACCCCATTGATCAACATTGCCGTCGGCATTTTTTTTCGTCAGCGCGGCTCCTGCTTCGGCCAGTTCTTCCCAGCTTGTTGGTGGCTTTTCAGGGTCAAGCCCGGCAGCGCGGAACATGTCTTTGTTGTAGTACATAACAATAGTGGAACGCTGGAAAGGCACGCCATAGGTTTTACCGTCTACCTTGCCGTTTTCCATCAGCGCCGGATAAAAGCTGCCAAGCCAGTCTTTCTCTTCCTGGGTGGTGACCACATCATCAAAGGGTACGATGGCATCAAGGCCCATCAGTTCGTGAACGTCAATCGAAAACATTACCGATAGCTGTGCAGGATCACCACTTTGCAGTGCGGCCAGCGCTTTAACGCGGGCATCGTTGTAGTTACCCGCATAGATGGCATTGACGTCAATGTCCGGATTGGCAGTTTCAAAATCGGCAACAATACCATCTACGATTTTTGTCAGTGCACCGCCTACCGCTACCGGGTAGAACATTGTCAATTCAGTAGTCGCCGCTGCCGGTGCTGCGAATGCAAATATGGCCGCAGCTGCCGCGGTTTGCCTGAGTCTGTTAATCCACATCATGAATCCCCTCCAGAAAGAATGTTGTTTTTACAGTTGGTGAAATGGGAAAACGGAAGTTGTGCCCGCAGGCACTCTATGACCGTTTTTGTTGTTAAAAAGGTGCTCTGTCTCGGGCTTCCATCTAAGCTTTACGACACTGCCATCGGGTATTGTTCGTTTGCCCGGCAGACAGGCCCGTATTAACGAGTCTTTGTAATTCGCGGTAATGATAGTTTCCGAACCCTGGTAATCGCATTCCCGCACAGTCACATCAAGGCCATTGTCTTCAACAATCGATACGTGCTCTGGCCTGACGCCCAGTAATACATCATTGTGCGGGATAAGGTTCATTGGAGGATGGCCAATGAACGATGCGACAAAAGTAGTCAGTGGTTTGTTATAAAAATTCTCGGGCACATCCGCCTGCTCGATGCTTCCCTGATTCAGTAAAATTATCTTGTCGGCCATGCTCATGGCTTCAATCTGATCATGAGTGACATACACCACTGTCAGCCCCAGCTTTTTTTGCAGCGTGCGTATTTCCGATCGCATATCAGCACGAAGCTTGGTGTCAAGATTCGACAGTGGTTCATCCATCAGACATAACGGTGCGTTGGAAACAATGCTGCGTGCAAGTGCAACCCGTTGTGACTGCCCGCCGGAGAGCTGCCCCGGTTTTTTATTCAGATGCTGCCCCAGGTCTACCATCTCGACGACAGACGCCAGGCGTTTTTTCTGCTCTGTTTTATGTACCTTGCGTGCCTTTAAGCCGAATAGAATATTTTCTTTTACACTCAGGTGCGGGAACAAAGCATAGGATTGAAACACCATGGACAGATTGCGTTTCCCCGGTGACTTATCCACTACGTTGCTGCCGTCAATCTCGATGATTCCTTCATCGGGCTGCTCGAGACCGGCAATCATCTTCAGGGTGGTGGATTTTCCACAGCCACTGGGTCCCAGCAAAGCGACAAACTCGCCCTTGTTTACTTCGAAGGAGATGTCATCGACCGCGGCGACGTTGTCGTAGTAACGACTCAAGCCTGAGACTCGCAGGAAGCAGGGCATCAGCGGGGATCTTCCACGTTGGTTTTCACCTGCAGGCTTGCCTCGTCACACAACACCTGCAACTCCGCTGAAATTGTGTCTGTCAATAGCAGATCAAACTGGCGAAGGTGACCGCTTTTAACCGGCGCGCTGCGCAGGAATTTGTGATGATCAGCCACTAGAATCCGCTTCTCGCAATTCTCCAGTATGGCTTGAAAGAGGAAAGACTCTTCACTGGAAAAATTAAGTAAATCACCGGATTCAGAAATACCTGCAACACCACAAATGCCATAGTTGACCTGGAAATTTCTAAACTGCGATGTGGCTTCTTCGCCAACAATATCTTCGTCGGTGTGCCGCACACGACCACCCACCACATAGGTTTCAATATTCGGGTTACCGCACAGCGCCAGTGCGGCATTGAGATTATTGGTAATCACCTTAAGGCCGGTGTGATAAATCAGATGTTCGGCTATCTGACCGGGAGTGGTGCCTATTCCTAAAAACAGACTCGCGCCATTTGGTATGTGGCTGGCAGTGAGCCGGGCGATGTGTTTTTTTTCTTCCAGATTAATCACCTGCCGATTGGTAAAGGACAGGTTGCGACTTTGCGTGGGCAACGTGATGCCGCCGTGCACCCGCCGCACGACGCCCAGATCACTCAACTCGTTCAGATCTTTACGGATAGTCTGAACTGATACATCAAAGCTCTCGGTCAGCTCACTGCTGGACAGCGTTCCACCGCGACTGGTCAGGAATTCAATGATTTGCGTCTGGCGATCTGACAATCTCATAATGCCGGCACTTTAGATTGGGTTTCGTAAGAAAATATATTATGTTCGTTAGATGGTATATTCTATTTCGTATGAAATACAGAGATTTTCGCGAAATTATTCACCGATACTATAATTATTCGTGTTATCAGATGTTTAAATGCAGTACTGGCCGATAAAATGCAATACCACCGTGAATAGTTGTTACCCGTCAGATCGCTTCAAACCTGCGTAGAGGACCCTTTGAAAATACTACTGTTGTTGATCAATGTTGCCGGCGCAATCGCCTTGTTGCTGTGGTCTGTGCGAATGGTCAGAACCGGTTTCGAACGAGCAAAGGGTGACGAACTCAGGGCGGCGATTAAACGCTCCGCCAACGGGCGGATCAAGGCAGCTATGATGGGGATGGGGGTTGCACTGCTGCTGCAAAGCTCAACGGCGGTAGCAGTATTGGCGGCGGGGTTTGCGGCAACCGACATACTCAGCGTCGGGCAGGGTATCGCGCTGTTGCTCGGTGCAGACCTGGGCTCGGCCATCGTTGCGCAAATCCTGTCTTTTAATGTACAGGGCTTGATCCCGCTGTTTCTGATTATCGGCGGGCTGTTGTTCTTTAAAGGCCGCACCGGCTATACACGTCAACTAGGGCGGATTGTGCTGGGGATTGGAATGATCCTTATTTCACTGCAACAGCTGAGTCTGGCCACCACGCCGCTTAAAGACAGTGTGTTTCTTGTCGACGTTATGCACTACCTCAATACCGATCTGCTGACGTCGTTTCTGATCGGCGCTCTGGTCACCTGGTTGTTGCATTCCAGCGTCGCCTCTGTGCTGCTGATGGCAACGCTTGTAGCACAGTCAGTGGTGCCTTTCGGGGCGGCGATAGGCTACGTGCTGGGAGCAAACATTGGCAGCGGACTTATCGCCATGACGCTGACACGCGAACAGCCGGTTGAAGGTCGCCGCATTCCGCTGGCAAATTTGATCTTTCGAATATCGATGGCATCCCTGGTAATGCTCTATTTAACCTTCAAGCCTTTTCCAATACCCGCAAATGCCACCGATGCGGCGATTTGGGTGATCTATGCACATATGATTTTTAACGCAGTTCTACTTATCGTGTGTCTGCCACTGGCCGGTGTGATGGAAAAGGTAACCGGCTGGCTGATTCCTGACAAAGCCCTGATCTCACAGGACTCGGCGACTTTTCGCGAACCACAAACGGTACTGGACAGGTCCATTGTTCATTCACCGCAGTTGGCACTGGCAAGTGCCAGCCGGGAGTGTTTACGCATGGCGGATATGATCAACGTGATGCTGTCTCCGGTAATGCGGCTCTACGAAAAGGCGGATCAAAACACTAATCAGCAGATATTGGATCTCGAGCAGCAAATTAACAAAATGCACTCCGATATAAAACTCTATGTCGCTGACATTGCCGAAGACAATCTGTCTAAACAGGACAAAAGCAGGAAGATCGCACTGATTAACTTTGCAGTCAATCTTGAATCAGTCGGTGATGTTATAGCGAAAAATCTATTGCAACTGGCCGACAACAAGAACCGCGAATGCCTGACTTTTTCACCACAGGGATGGGAAGAATTAATAGAACTGCACAAACAGGTGATCACCAATATGCACCTGGCATTCAATACGTTTGTATCGGGAAACCACACCTTTGCGAGAAGACTAATCGAGGAAAAGGACCGGATAAGAATCCTTGAGCTGCAAAGCAATGAACACCACTACCAGCGTTTGCAGTCGGGAGCGGTGGAGAGCGTGGAAACCAGTAACATCCATCTTGAAACCATTCGTGCGCTGCGACAGATAAACTCTTTGTTTGCAGCCGTGGCCTACCCGATCTTAAGTACCCGCGGCGATTTGCTGGCTAGTCGATTGGCAAAATCCAGTTCAAAGCCCGCGCCTGACGCCATTGGATAACACTTTCTTGCGGGTTCTTGTCTCAGGTGCTTACATAGTTTGCCGGTCGAGCATCCGGCGTACCTTTGGTGATGTTGACCCCCGATGCAGGGCGTTTAACTGATCAGATATACCGGAGTCAGTCATGGTGCTTCGTTCATTATGCCGCAGGTACTCAACCCACGTAGCGACGTAGTATTTCTCGGTCCAGATGTTGGGTCTTTCCAGATCACGCAGCAGTGACCACCGTCGGGCTCCGTCGCGTATGCGAATACGTCGTTGTTCGGCCATCGCGGTGTGGAAGCCTGGTATGTCTTCTTCGGCGATGTCGAACTCCACTGTAATCATGATAGGGCCGGTGCGTTGTTTGAGTTGCACGGCAAGTGTGGGTTCAATAAACTGATTTAACGGCTCAAGATTTAATCGATCGTATTCCGGCAGCGGCAACTTATAGCCGATTACCGCGCCGACAAGTAATGCGGCAGCGGATGCCACCAGCGCCAGTTGCAGCCCATAACTTTCTGCCAGCAAGCCCCAGATCCAGCTGCCAGTCACCATACCAAAAGCATTGCTCATCATGTAAAACGACAGGGCTCTGCCCACCACCCATCTCGGGGTGGACAGTTGCAGGGAGACATTGAGCAGCGAATTAGTGGTCATCCAGCATGCGCCACACAGCAGCAATGCCAGCGCTGACAGCAACAGGCTCTGGCCGGTAGACAACAGCAGAATGCCAAGTGCCATAAGAACAAATGCCGCACGCACTATGGTTTCCGTATTGAATCTTGCTCTGGTTCGGGAGTTGGTCAAAGCGCCTGCGACAGCACCGACACCAAAACAACCTAACAGGATACCGTAGGTGGAAGCGCTGCCTGATAACAGGTCTTTAGCGACGAGCGGCAGCAAAGCCAGTACCGATACAGCGGTCAGACCGAACAAACAACCGCGCAATATAATTCGCAACAGATTGGGTGACAGGCCGACGTATCGAATACCTGCAGTTGCAGCTTGTCTGAATGGTTCACGTGGCAGGTTGCGAACAACAGCGGGTCGTTTCCAGAAAGCCAGCACCAGTATCAGTGCCAGGTAGCTCATGGCGTTTAATGCAAAGGCTGCCACCGCGCCGGCGACAACAATGATAAAACCACCGAAGGCCGGCCCGATGCTGCGCATTAAGTTAAAGGACATGCTGTTGGCCATGACAGCCGCCGGGACCTGATCACGCGGGACTATATCGCCGACAGTTGCCTGCCACGACGGGTTATGCAGTGCAGCACCACAGCCAATTAGAAAGGTGAAGGTCAACAGCAACCAGGGCGTCAGCAGACCCAGCCAGGTAACGACTGTCAGACCGACAGATACCGTAAGCATCAGAATCTGTGCAATCATCATGATGCGTCTGCGGTCGTAGTTGTCAGCCAATACACCGGAGAGTAACGACAACGCCATGATCGGCAGCGTAGTGGATGCAGTCACCAGCGCAACCATTTGTTCGGAGCTGGTCAGGGTAGTCATAGTCCAGCCGGCGGCGACCGCCTGCACCAGGCTTCCCAGGTTAGACAAAAGAGTTGCCAGCCATAATGACCGGAATATAGGGGTGCCGAAGGGTGCAAATGCGGCTATTCCGGTTGGTTTGGGCATAGTGTGCTGCAGGCTGTGTGGACTTAAAAAGTACGGGCGTAGCCAGATAGTTTGAACTGTAGCGTGAGTGGTTACAAGCGTTCAGGGAGAATACTTGCTGCAACCCGGAATCTGCTCGTTCTGGCTGGCAGGCAATTGGTAAAGCAGGCAGGGTTACCGGGCTTTTGATACGATGCCAGGGCAAGCTTGCCATCGCCGTTAGACTGTGAATCGTCGCTACGCAGTTCCAGTGATTCAGTGGCTCCCTGTTGAGTCATTTGCCAAGCCTGTCATAGATGACTCGCATTTTCTGGTGGCTAGCCGCCTGACTCATAAGCAAAGTGGTGTTGGCCAGACGCTTACGTTAAAGCTAATAAGGGTGATTGGAATTGAAACTGGATGAGGGTGGGTGGATAAATGCACCTTTGGATTTTCAAATATATCGCGATTCCATCGCAATCACCACGGAACCGGAAACGGATTTCTGGCAGCGATCTTATTATGGTTTTAGAAATGATAATGCGCCTGCTTTCCTGTTCCGGAACGACGACAATTTTACCTTCACGCTAAAAGCGCAGTTCAACTATCGCAAATTGTTTGATCAATGCGGGGTCATTGTCTATCTGGATTCTGAGAACTGGTTTAAAGCATCGATAGAGTATGAGAACGAAAAATTCTCAAGGCTTGGAAGTGTGGTGACTAACAATGGTTATTCGGACTGGGCAACCACCGATATAAAAACACCTTCTGATATATGGTACCGATTAAATCGACGGGGGCCGGATTTTTTGCTGGAGTCTTCGCTTGATGGTGTTCGATTTAATCAGATGCGAGTATTCCACTTGCATCTGTTAGGTGAAACCACCCTTGAGATGGGCACTGTCAATCCCCCGTTACCAGCACAAGTCAGTGTCCGATTTGGTTTATATGCTTGTAGCCCGTCAGATTCTTCATTTAAAGCTACCTTCTCCAAAATGAAGCTGGAGCCTTGCAAGTGGATGGCCCACGGCACCTAGGAGCCTGCGCGGCAGAACCTCTGCTACTGCGAACGCGCTCTGACGGTGCGCCCAAGGCGATAGTAATTATCGATCGTTTTCGTTACATATGAACAACTATGCGCCTCAAATGATCGTACCATCATTTACTAAGACAAGGGCCCGCGCCATGGCACGTTCTCGCTACGCAGACTTCTACCGCGCAGACTCCTGGCCCGCATTTTCATGCGCCTTTCTGTTGTCAACTATGGGCCAGTCATGGGCCGGTCACCGGCCAGGTTGAAGCGAGACCTGCATTACCCTTCGTAAGTCCTTGGTCTGTTTCGCAGCAACTTATTATGTACGGGTACGCAGGTACCACCATACCAACGGCACCAGAATAACAATTTCAATACCCACATTTATCCATTGTTTAGTCACCGAACCGTCCAGCGCTATTCCGATTAGCCGTGCGACAAGTAAACCAAAAAGAAGTGCAGAGGCTGTGGCTGCAATTGTTGGTATCCAGGGCAGGAGCTGGTGATGAAACAAAAGCAAACAACCGAAACCGATAATCAAACCCCACCATATTCTTCTTTCCGTGGCTTCAAACGTATCATCAGGGATTGGTTTGTTACTGACAAGCTCCGGATTCCAGACTAACGTTACGCCGATGATAATCAGTACGGTCCCGATCAATCTAAGAAGTAAGCTGGTTTCCATCATACTGACGTCTCCTTTTTGTCCGGCCTGTTAAATATTCCACTCGAATCCGGTTTCCTTCTCTGATCGACGCCACAGCTGTTCCATGACGGCCTTGTCGCATGCGTAAGGTTCTAACGTGCCTTTTCCGACCGGACCGACCCACTCCATTCGACCTGTGGGGCCGTAAAAGGCCCGTTGCTCAAGGCCATTCTCGGTGGCGCACATGATCTCCGGGTAGGCACCTTTCTCGGCCGACTGAACCATTGGCGACAGCGACATAAGCTTGAACACAATTCTGGTCATCAGGCTGCCGCTGGTACTGATAAGCGAAGTTGCGGATGACCCGGGGTGGCAGACATAAACTTCGACGCTTCTGCCTGCAGCTTTAACCTTGTCCTGCAGCTCGTACGCAAACATCATCTGAGCCAGTTTACTTTGGCTGTAAGCGGGATTGGCACTATATTTCCTGTCCCAGTTCATATCGTCGAACTGGATTGTCTTCAATCCCATCTTGTAGCCAAGGCTTGCTACAACAACGATTCGACCTTTCGACTCTTCGATGCGTTCGAAGAGCATCCCGCAAAGGACGAAATGACCATAGTGGTTGGTGCCAAGCTGGCTTTCAAAGCCGTCTTCGGTGAGCTTCTGCGTGGGCACCTGTGCGATGGCGGCGTTACAGATCAGGGCGTCAATTCGCGGCACCGTCTTCCTGACTTCAGCCGCCGCTTGCCGCACGCTCGCCAGCACCGCAAGGTCCATATGAATGAAAGTTACGTCAGCGCCTGTGCCGAACTCCTGCTTAAGCTTCGCGATGGCGTCGGTTGATTTTTCGGCACTGCGGTTCAGCATCACGACGCTGGCCTCCCTGGACAGGAGTATCCGGCAGGCCTCAAACCCGGTGCCGGAGTTGGCGCCGGTGATGACGTAAGTCTTGCCGGAGAGGGAACCGAGGCGCTCCGGTGTCCAGCCCTTTGGTCCAAATGCATTGCTTGTCATTTACAGTGTTCCTGTTTTATTTTTTTCAATGCGCCTGCAGCGGCGGCTGGTCATTAGTTTGCGCGACACGGATTTGCCGCCTGAAATAATATAGCTATTCAAACTTTTAGTAACTAGGCGAAATACTCGCTAATACATGCCTATTTGTATCGATTGTGTTGTGACTTGAGTTTCGTAATGCTACGTTCGCTCCATGAGCAAACAGCAGATAAAGCAGATTATTGAAGCCAGAGTCAGCGCCGATCGCATCACAGAAACCGGGGTAAAAGGCGTTCAGCTCTTCCGGGTTACTGATCCTATGCGTTGCGCTCCTGCAGTATACGAACCCACTGTGGTAGCCATCGTAAGCGGGTCCAAAGAAGCAATATTGGATGGAAAAAGACATGTATATGACAGCAGTCAATACATGTGTTGCAGTATGCCGATGCCTGTGGAGGCCGGAACCCCCGCTGCCTCACCGGACAATCCTCTCCTTGGTGTCATCATCTCTCTGGATACGCGAGTGATGACTGAGCTGGCCATTGAAATGGAAAGTGCCAGGGGCGCCATTCGCAAGCCCGGCGGTGATCCACTCCCGCAAGGGCTTACTCTGGCTCACTGGGACGATACATTCACCGAGGCACTGCTGCGGCTGCTGCTATTGGGAGACAGTCAGGCGGATACGACGGTCCTTGGCAACGCCCGTCTTCGGGAGTTGTATTACGCTGTGTTGAAGGGAGATTCCGGCGACTCCGTCAGACGAGCGTTTGGAGTGGGCAATGAAATCGCCCGGTCGATTGAATATTTCACCTCGCGCCTGCAGGAAGCGATCACCATCGAAGATATCGCCGCACACGCGGGTATGAGTCGGGCAGTGTTTCACCGCAGATTTAAGCAGGCCACCACGATGTCGCCCATCCAGTTTGTCAAGTCCATGCGGCTAAACACCGCTGCGATGAAGATTGCCGAAGGGATGAATGTCAATAAAGCCGCGATGGAAGTGGGCTACGCGAGCCCGTCTCAGTTCAGTCGGGAGTTCAAACGCATGTACGGGCAATCTCCCAGACAGTGGAGCAATTCAGAAAACCATCTGAAGGATTGATGCAGTAGCATGCCAGATCAAACCCGCCATCGATTTCTAACACCGTGACACCCGCACGGCCGGCAACAACGTCAGTGAGTTGGTGGCGCGAGACATCGCATCTTGAAATCTCTCTTTCATGGTCTACCCCAACTCAAAGAAGCGTTTGCGCTCATCAATAATAGTTTTATCTTTGAATGACTCGAGCTGTGCTGAGCGGGTAGACACATACGCATCAACGAAACGATTACCCAGAGAGGAACGTGCGTGTTCCGAGGTGGAGAGTGCATCAATGGCGGCTTGCATATCTTTTTGCAAGGGATCACCAATGGCCGCACCCGGTAGATAACCGTTGCCGGAAGTCATTGATGTTGGCTGCAGTTTTTCTTCAATGCCGGCAAGCCCGGCTGACAACATCGCAGCCATCACAAGATAAGGATTGCTGTCAGAGCAGGGGAGCCTGTTCTCTACTCTCAGGCTGTTTTCGCTTTCACCGACCACGCGAAAACAAGTAGTACGATTTTCAATTCCCCAGGAAAAAGCCGGTGGTGCAAATGTGCCTTCAGCATAGCGACGCCATGAGTTTACGGTCGGAGCAAAGATAAGCATCATTTTCGGCAGATATCGTTGCAAGCCGCCGATGAACTGTTTGAATGTCTCTGACATTGAGTGCTCATCATTGGCGTCATAAAAGACGGGTTTGCCACTGGCATCCAGCAGGGATATATGTACATGAGACGACTGGCTGTCTGCGTCTTCTGACCAGCGTGGCATGTAAGTCACTGTCTGCCCACGACGCATAGCAAGGACTTTTAGAAAATTGCGCAGCATAACTACCTGGTCTGCCGGTGCAGGACCTGTGCCTGCATCAATGCAAGCTTCCATAAACCCGCCACCGATTTCTTCATGCATCTTGCCCAGCGATATATCCAGGGTTGCGCACATATCAGCAAGCTCTGCGTAAAAATCAGACTGCAATGACTGATAGATTATCAGATCGTGGCTGGCATGCGGTGTCGCCGTGGTCAGGTTGTCATAGCCTTTCTCACTGATAGTTTCCGTGGTTTCATTGAACAGCGTGAATTCCTGTTCAAAGCCGTACTTCGGAGTTAACTCCATCGAGACGGCCCGCTCCAGCTGCCTGCGAAAGAGACTACGCGGGCAGAGGTCTGCTGCATCGCCGGTAAATTCCGCCAGATAGAGCGCTGCATCTGACGGTCTTTCAAAGGGCATGCAACGCAGCGTACTCTCATCTATTTTTAATACGGTATCGTGGAAGTCAGAGTCATCGTCGGTCACCCCCGGTATAGGCAGTATCTCATCGGTAGGATCAAGCGCCAGTTGTGCCGGCGCCATGCCGATGCCGTTTTTTAAAATTCCGGCCTTGCCGCCGGCAGCTATTTTCTGCCCACGCAACAATCCGTTGGTGTCTACTACCGCCACGGTGAACAAGCGCTGTTTGTCGCTGTCGTTACTCATTTTCCGGTAACCTTGATGTTGTTGGTTAAAGTGCGCTGCATCGCGTCTATCTTCACATTCAGTGCTTTCAGATCAGCAGTACGATTTTTTGAATAGACTTTTAAGAAAACCTGAAGTCCGTGCCCGATGGATCGGAGAAGCTGGACCCGGTCGGGTTGTTCGTTGACAAAATGCAGATGATAATCACGCGGACCGGATAGAATCAGAGACCATAGATCCTGTGCTGCATATTCAGGATCATCAACATCGAGTTGATTGGCCTCTTTGCATTCTTGTATAAACGCAATAAGACCTTTAAACGCTTTACCGGGGCCCGCACGATGATAGATACCTGCAATATCCGGTCGGCGGGAGGCTTCACCCAGTACCAGTCTGGCAAGAGAAAGCATATCTTCGCGTAAAACAAAATCCGCATAGGTCCAGCTGAAGTCCCAAAGCCGATCAACCAGTGATCCATCTGGTGCGGACAATGGCGTCATGATGTGGTCACAACCTTGTTGTAACACATTGGCAAACAAGCCGTCTTTGTCACCAAAGTATTGATATAGCGTCGGTTTGGATACTCCCGCACGTTTAGCAATGTCTGTCATGGAGACGCCATCAAAACCCCGGGCACTGAACTCTGCCAATGCCGCATCCAGTATCAGGCGGCTCTTGTGTTGTCGCTTTGTCTCACGGGTTGGCGTTGCCTGCCGGGTGGTACCGGGTGTTCTGTGCAAAAATTTCAATAGCAGGGTATTGAATTGCTCTGGCTGCTCCAGGTTGCATAGATGCCCGGCGTCATTGATAACCTCAAACCGAATGTCCGGCAGGCGTCCGGCATCATCAATGGCTTGATACATGTTTAGACT
>CAKZVB010000013.1 GCA_937922015.1 uncultured Granulosicoccaceae bacterium | reverse complement strand
TGCAGCGCCGGGAGCAGGCGGTGGTGAATTTCCTCGGCCGCCGCGATGTGCATGGCTGTCGGGAATGTATCATTTGAAGATTGCCCCATATTCACATGGTCATTTGGGTGTACCGGATCTTTCGAACCTATGTCACCGCCCAGAATTTCAATAGCACGGTTTGAAATCACTTCATTTGTATTCATGTTTGACTGCGTTCCTGAACCTGTTTGCCAAACTGATAGCGGAAAGTTGTCATTAAACTTGCCCTCAACAACTTCACCAGCAGCCTGATCAATTATATTTTTGCTGGCCAGATGCGATAGTCAGCAGAATCACGGAAACCATTGCCAGCATTACACAAAAGACCAATAAGATTGTGTAATTCGAGTTACGCCAGATCACTGAGGCGACTGCCGGTGCTACCGCAAAACACAAGGTAAACGGCACAGACATAACACCCGATACCGCACCAAATGACTGATTACCAAAAAACAAAACGGTAACTGCCGGACGTGCGATTGAAATGACGCCGTATCCTGCACCATGTAAGGCGATTGAAATTAACACCAACACAGTATTTCCGGCAGCCAGTGTTAGCAACAGGCAACCGACTCCCATACTCACAAATGCCATCAGTGCCAGTTTGTCAATTGAATACCTTTTTTGCAGAGCTAACATCATAACTCTTCCAGCTACCTGCATAGGCCCGAATAAGGAGATTGCAAACACCGCAAACGACAGTGCGAATTCACGCTCAACTAATAGAGGTATCAAATGCGCCAGTAGACTACCGTGAATAAGCATAATGAAGGCGAAAGACATCGCTGTGAGCCAGAACCTGCTTGTGGTAATTATAAAACCCGCGCTTGGCCGTTGATTGCCGGTGAGTACCTTTTCCGTACCCCTGTCCGGGTATCCCGCTTTCACTTCAGTGAGCGCATGGGCCGCGATGAGTGTTGACAGAAAACACACTAGACTGAACACCTTCATCGCCGGCTGCCAGCCAAAACTCTCGGTTAACAGATACCCCATTGGAAAGGAGATGGATCCGGCAAAGCCCGCAACTAAAGTAACAATGGTGATCGCTTTTTTCGCGTCAGTGCCGTACTGTCTGGTCAATATGGCAAAACATGGTTCGTACAGAACAGTAGAATGGCAGACACCCAGTATAAACCAGATGACATAAAACTGATTCAGCTTATCAACCTCTGCCAGCAATAATAAACATAGTGACGCAACTGCCCCGCCAACAACCATGCACACACGGCCAAAACCACGGTCAATCAATACACCAGAAACCGGCGCAAAAGCCGCAGTGGCAAGCAGGCAAAGGGTCAACCCCCAGGTAACCTCGATACGTGACCAACCATAGAATGCCTCCCAGCGCGGCATCATGGCGTGAAATACATAAAAACTCGACGCCCAAAACAGCAGCTGCGCTACAGCAATCTGCGAAGTAATTCGGTGCATAGAAGGCGCGGTCTGAATCATTAATATCGATTAGGTAAGCAGCTAATCAGCATTCTGACAATTAAACAATATCGCCGATTTATACATTCGTATTGCATGTCCTGATCTCCGGATAATTCGTTCACTTCAGATAAAGAAAATTAACTGGACGTTTTTCCGACAGGTACGTCATAGACAACAGCAGGTATAGAATTTCGCAACGCGAACAGAAACCTAATGAAAGTCTTAATCTATGCACAAATTACACAGATACTGTTATGTCATCCGCCAAACTTCGATCAGGATTTGGTTGCAATTTAACTATCGATCAATTTCATGTGGTTTTCAAGTATTTACTTACGGTTAACAAACGTGTAGTTTAATTATCAAAAGTGAGGATAACCAATGATAAAAGACCGACATCTATCCGCAAACACGATGGCATTCGTTCTAGCCGGAGGTAGAGGAAGTCGGCTAAAGGAACTCACGGACATTCGCGCCAAGCCTGCCGTATTCTTTGGCGGCAAAAGCCGCATCATTGATTTCGCCCTGTCCAATGCGCTTAATTCAGGTATTCGTCGCATTGGTGTGGCAACACAATATAAAGCTCACTCTCTGATCCGACACTTACATCAGGGCTGGAATTTCTTTCGCGCCGAACGCAATGAAGGGCTCGATATTCTACCAGCGAGTCAAAGAGCCGCTGAGGGGCATTGGTATCTTGGCACTGCAGATGCTGTTACCCAGAATATAGATATCATAGAGAGCTACGGGGTCGAATATATCTTGATACTCGCCGGTGATCACATCTACAAACAAGATTATCAAGTTATGTTAGAGCAACATGTAGAAAGCGATGCTGACGTCACAGTGGGCTGTATCGAGGTACCCAGAGAAGAGGCGCACGCACTGGGCGTGATGAACGTAGACGACCACGGTCGCATTATTGACTTTGTCGAGAAACCAGAAAGCCCACCCGCCATGCCTGGCGATGAAAGCAAGTCACTCGCCTCTATGGGGATCTATGTATTCAAAACCAACACGCTGGTTGCATTACTGCAGGAAGACGCACTAAACAAGGATTCCAGTCATGACTTCGGCAGCGATATCATTCCCGCTCTGGTTAATAGTGGAAAAGCAATCGCACATAACTTTCAAAACTCCTGCGTGTCAAGCGACAACACTAAAGCACCATACTGGCGTGATGTCGGTACCATAGACGCATTCTGGCAAGCCAATCTCGATTTGACAGAGTTTGTACCGGAACTGGACATCTACGATCGTCAATGGCCAATCTGGACCTATCAGGAGATCACTCCACCTGCAAAGTTTATTCACGACGAAGAAAATCGCCGCGGTAGCGCGTTAAGCTCTTTAGTGTGCGGCGGTTGTATTATTTCCGGCGCCAGAATCAATCGAAGCCTATTGTTCCCACATGTCTATTGCCACTCCTACAGCAGCGTTAAGAAGGTAGTGGCGATGCCCGAGGTTTCTATTGGCAGAGGCGCGAAACTTAAAAATGCTGTGATAGACCGGGGCGTGAATATTCCGAGTGAGCTGGTGGTCGGGTACGACGCTGAGCTTGACGGAAAGCGCTTTAGACGTTCAGAAAACGGCGTCTGTCTTATTACCCAGAAGATGATTGACGATCTTACTACATAAACAGCATCGAGAGGTGCGGTGTTCTACCTTGACAACCCCTCCAATAATTATATCAGGTCCGTGAGCAAAACCAGCCCATTGATACGATTACCTCCACCTTACCTGAAAACCAACTGCAGCCTCATAACATCGAACCGGACATTTTCCTGGATAAGATATGACAGATTACATTCTTTCCAAAGATATACGAGCTCAATTAAAACGCACATCAACGGCATCGATAGCAACGCAACTCTTTAAACGGGGATTGAGAAACCAGTTTATACAAGGAGTGGTTCCCGTGGCACCCAAACCCGTCAGAATGGTGGGACAAGCATTTACCCTCCGATATATTCCAGCGCGGGAAGACCGCAACACCATGGATGTATTTCGTAACCCTGAACATCCACAACGCCACGCCGTAGAAACCTGCCCACCCGGGCAAGTATTAGTCATGGATGCAAGAAAGAATTCACGTGCCGCTACTGCCGGCAATATTCTCATTACCCGCCTTGCCGTGCGAGGATGCGAAGGCGTTGTATCTGACGGTGGTTTCAGAGATGCTGTCGACATCGGGAAACTGGACATGCCCACCTTCTACGCAGCGCCATCGGCGCCACCCAACCTGTCATTGCACGAAGCAATAGATATAAACGTTCCAATAGCGTGCGGAGATGCTGCCGTTTTTCCGGGCGATGTTATCGTCGGCGATCAGGATGGTGTCATTGTTATTCCCGTGCACCTGACCAACGAAATCGCAGAAGCTTGTGCAGACATGGAATGTTTTGAGGAATTCGTCTTACAACAAGTACAGTCCGGCACTTCAATTATTGGACTTTATCCTTGTACAACAGAAAAAGTAAAAAACCAGTTTGAGAGTTGGAAGGCTGATGGGGGTGGGATATAACGTGCTATTGGCTCAGGTGTTGAATAGACAGCCTGTATTTCAAGATTAATCATAAATTCACCGCAAGCACTTTAGATAAAGATATACGAGCTATTTTTACCGGTCGCCTCACGAATAATTCAGGTTAAGCAGCCTGGCTCAACGGTTCGCTACCGGCTGGTAAATGAACAGTGAATACCGTCCCTACCCCGACCTCACTTGTAACGTCTATAGTTCCTCCATGATCCTGAATGATACCGAATGAAATTGACAAGCCAAGCCCCGTCCCCTCGCCTACCGGTTTAGTAGTAAAAAACGGATCAAAAAGCTTACTTATATCACTCTCCTTTATGCCTTTACCATTGTCTTCTATGATGATGCAAACTCCATCATCCTCCGGCTGAGTACTAATCTTTATTTGCCCATCAGTATCGACAGCATGCCCGGCATTAATCAAGAGATTCATCAACACCTGACTGATCTGTCCCTGATTTGCCCTTACAGGTGGCACTTCAAGAATTTCTGTCTCGATTTTACACTTGTATTTAAGTTCATTGTTTACGATTTTCAGCGTAGAGGCTATACACTCATTCAAATCACACAATGATTTACCAGCCTCATTTTCCCGCGAGAAATTCTTGAGACCCTGCACGATATCCCGTATTCGAGTGGTCCCTTCAATGGAATCCTTGATAAGTTCGTCGATATCCTCATTAATAAAAGATATATCCAGTTCTTTTTCCAGTGCTGTTATTTCTTTTCCGAGCGTCTCCCTGTCGGTTTCCTGCATTCTATATTTTAGGTGCATATCCAGTAATTGCTGGTAGGACCTCACATACTCGGCCAGAGTGTTCAAGTTGCTTCGTACAAATCCAATCGGGTTGTTTACCTCATGCGCAACACCTGCAGCTAATTGACCAATAGAGGCCATCTTCTCTGATTGAACAAGCTGTGACTGGGTGGCGGCAATCTGATCATTCGCTGCCTGTAACTCCAACATCTGCTTCTGTATCTGTGCTGTTCGCCTTTCCACTCGATCTTCAAGTGTCTGATTTGCCTGTATCAACTCGGCATCAATTAGATCACGCTTTTTCTCTGACGCCCTTAACGCCGACATCATCTTGTTAAACGCTTTAGCAACTTCCCCCATTTCATCTGTACTGTTCACAGGGATTTCAACGGTATAATCACCCTCGGATATTCTTTTTGCAGACTTGCGCAAGTCGTTTAGTTGTTTGGTCAGATAGGTTCCAAGAAGAAATGAGAATAATGCTACCATCGACATTTCAACAGCAGCAATCGCTATGCTCATCTTACGGTTATCATCAATCAACTGGTTAATAGCATTAGTATTGATACCAAGCTCAACGGAGCCGTAAACCAGATCCGCTTCTTTAATCTCCACTGAGTAGTCTAAGACACCGTCATCGACGTCATCCAGTGAATTATCCTTCACAAACTTTCTAGCCAGAATATCCTCGTTTCCCTCTGAAGCAAATATCTGCCCCTGGCTGTCGCGAACACGCACGTATTCGAGGTCGGGGTTGGTTAGCAATTCGAGGCTGAATGCCTCAAGCGAGGCCAGATCATAGGATAGCACCGGATCTTTACTGGTGGTCGCAAATAAAGTTGCTGTGGTTTTTGCCCGTTTTTCCAATGCTCCTGCCGCGCTATCCCGCATATGCGATTCAATAGTGAAAATCAGAATCGTCAGCAGGATTGCCTCAATGATGGCAACACCGGCAATGGTTTTTAATCGAAGAGACAAAATCCTACCCTGGATTTCTAAAACTTAATCATCAAGCACGGTGAGATTAAGCGCTCTCACATCATCCCACAAATCATCATCAGCAATTTGCAGTCCTTCAAAGCGTATAGAACGAAGCAGCTCCGCACCCACCTCTGATTTACCCATCGCAATCAGCGCATTCTGTACTTTACGCCGATCAACTACCGGAACGTCAGGATGAGAGGCTATAGCGTGCGGCGTATATTTACTTGTTTTCCAAAAAATACGTAGCTGGGCCCTTACCGCAGGATCGGTATTCTTGAACGTTCGCATAACACCGCCTCCGGCAGGTGCTAGTCCTTTGGCAACGTTGAGGTAAACTGAATCGTGAGAGGACACATATCTTGGCTTGTAGACGATATTATTCTTTTTTAATTCCGCTTGCGGCAGCAATGATGCCGCAAAGGCTGCGGGTGAAGGAAACGCTAATGTCGTGTTTTGCAGATCACTGAGAGTCGAAAGATCACTGTCCTTATGCACCACCAATATACCCTGTATCGATTTATTAGCCTGCCGGGCCAAAGCAACATACCCCGGTGAGCGGTTGAACACGGTAAAATGATAAGGGTTCATATAGGCAAAATCGTACTCGCCAGCGGCAAGACGTTTTTCGAAAGTGGGGATATCTCTGGCCGTGGCAAATTTTATATCTACACCCGCCTTTTCACTCAACCAATTCAGGATGGGTCCCCATTTCTGCGCCAGCTTCTTTGCAGATTGTTGCGGAACGATGCCAAACGTATACTCTTTCGCACTCACATTTGAGCACAGCGCAAAAACCATCACAAATAACACTAAAATTCGAATTTTCATGGTCAACCCTCATTCTACGAATGTCTTTCGCCTATTAGCGGTCAACAGTGAAAAGTATTAATGGGTTCACAAAAATAAATAACAAACCAGTACCAATCTATCCTTTAAGAAGAAATTTGGCTGGCCGATGTTAACCACTAGACAGTTCTCCCCAATTTCCAAATCCAGGGCTGCGCTCAATTGCCGCGTTATCGTCCTGGCCATATCAGCATAGACGGAAGCACTCAACATGCATGCACAGCAGATAATCGCCGATGACGAACCTGCAAATGAGCCCATCAAAGGTTCAATTCTTTGTGTGGATGATGAGTCCCAGATTCTAACTGCTCTGAAAAGAGTGTTTCGCCGTGCCGGACATACAGTCACTATTATGACCAGTGGCGCTGAAGCGCTTGAGTTCCTTGAAAATAATACAGTTGATCTGGTGATATCAGATATGCGTATGCCAGAGATGGATGGCAATGCCTTTCTAACTCAGGTTGCCCAACGCTGGCCTGCGACGGTTCGAATGTTACTGACCGGTTATTCCGATATGGAGTCAACCGTCGGCGCTATTAACAATGGCAGCATCTACCGTTACATCGCAAAACCATGGGATGACACAGACATAATACTAAGCGTGCAAGGGGCACTGGAAACAAAGTATCTAAGAGACGAACGCCACCGCTTAATAGAAGTAACGCAGCAACAAAACTCGGAATTACAACAATTAAACAGTTCACTGGAAGAGAAAGTAGAAGAGAGAACCAGAGAACTCAAAGAAACCGCAGAGAGCCTGGCCAATTCAAACGAACAAATAACACAAGCCTACGCGGATTCTATCGCCGTATTTTCACGATTAATCAGCATGCGGGAAGGTGAGTCTTCAGCACACGGTGAGCGTATCGCCGATCTGGCTGACCGGGTAGCCAGTGCAATGAATCAGGACGAAGACTTCCGGCAAAACCTAAAATATGCCGCACTCTTACATGATATAGGGAAAATGGGGCTACCGGATGAGGTGCTACGGACTCCCTACGCGTCCTTAACAGATGAACAACGCACGTTGCACCAACAGCACGCGGAAAACGGCCAGGCCATTCTGATGTCACTGGGTCCGTTAAGCGAAGCATCCGATATGATTCGATCTCATCATGAGCATTTTGGAGGCAATGGATTTCCCGACAAACTTAAAGGGGACGAAATTCCTCTCGGCGCACGTATATTGTGCGTGGTTAATGAGTTTGACGATCTTTGCTCAGGAGCGCTTCTGGGTAAAGCCATGGATAAATCGTCAGCCATTAGCTATATGACAAAGAACACTGGAAGTCGATACGATGAAAGGGTTGTCACTCCATTTCTCGCCATTCTGGAAAACTTCGAACAAACTCAGGAAATCAATAAAGAGCTGATACTTTCAGTGGAGGACGTCAAGCCCGGCATGACACTGGCTGAAGACGTTTATCTTCGCGATTCCGTGTTAATGTTAAGAGCCGGCCAGGTGCTTACCGAGAGTTTTATCAGTAAGTTTAAGGCCATGAAAGAAGACGCAAACGAGTCAAAACTACTGACCATACGAATATAGTTATTAAAAGAGAATTTTGATTAGCCGGCCTTGCGAAAATCAGCCGATTGATCTACTAACGGCATAGTACTATCAGTCTCCCCACTAAGCGGGTAGGAGTCCAGTAGTCCAATAAACTCGCTGCAAGGCACTGGCGGGCTGAAGTAATAGCCCTGAATTACATCGCAGCCAAAACCGGATAGCATATCCAGCTGTTCAACAGTCTCAACCCCCTCGGCGACTACTTCCATATTGAGGTCCCGCCCCAATGCAATAAGGTTGCGAACCAGTTTTTGACTGTCTTCGCCCTTCACAATGGGGCCGATAAAAGACCGATCAATCTTAATGACATCAATGGGTAAGCGGTGCAAAAGACTAAGCGATGAGTAGCCGGTACCAAAGTCATCTATCGACAGCTTGACACCAAGGGTTTTAATTTCGGTCAGGAGAGCAATTACCGCATTGATATCCTTCATCACCATGGATTCGGTTATTTCAAGTTCAAAAGCACAAGGTTCCAGTTTTACTTTCTCAAGTGTCCGTGCCACTCTATCCACAAACCTGTGATCCTGTAGCTGCCTGGGTGAAACATTAACTGAGACCCGTGAATCCGCAGACAGCAGTTTGCTCCATTGCTGCCACTGGGTAGCCGCGGCCCCCATGACCCACTGCCCTATCTCATTGATCAGACCATTTTCTTCAGCCAGCGGTATAAAATCCACCGGGGATACAAACCCTAACTCTTCGCTGTTCCAGCGAATCAAAGCCTCAGCACCTTGTAAAGTATTGCTGGCGGAATGTATTTTCGGCTGATAATACAGCTCAAATTCGTTGTTGGCCTGAGCAAGATTCAGATTCTTCACCATGGAAAAATGTCGCCTGGTTGCAGCATCCATTTTTGCATCATATGCCACGGCGTTGTCATCAACCGATAGTACAGCTTGATTCAGGGCCGTTAGGGAATTACGCATAATTTCCTCGGCAACGCCTGTCTTACCGGATAGCGAATAACCCGCATAAAAGCCGACTTGATAGGTCTGTGCACAAAATTCAATAGCAGGTGGAAATCCGTTAATAAATTTTGCAATGGTATCCGTCAGTGTATCCCGTGCCGGATCGATGGTAACCAGTAAAGACACTTTTCCGTCATCTAAAGCTCCAACGAGAACCCCGCAATCGACCAGCGCCTGGTGTGAGGAAATACAACTGCC
>CAKZVB010000012.1 GCA_937922015.1 uncultured Granulosicoccaceae bacterium | reverse complement strand
AAACAGGATATCGAGGCGGTTAGATTGCTGGAGGCCTTTATTGAGCGGGAATACCCCGATAAATGGAGCGAAAACGAATGGGGACACGACAAAGCCGGCCCGGCAGCCAGCAATTCCGGCATGACGCTGGAGGAGGCCTGGGACACTCTCGGGCTGACACCCGGGTCCAGCCGGGATGACATCACCCACGCTCATCGAAAACTAATGTCCCGACTTCACCCTGACAAGGGTGGCAGCACCTTTTTAGCAACTCGTGTAAATCAGGCAAAAGACCGGCTACTGACCGAACTGGGCAAATAGGAGCAACCACCATGAGAACATTATTATCCATCCCGCTCAATATGGTGTTACTGCTGGCCTACAACGTCATTATTTTTATGAGCACACCCGATAATTACATCCCCGACGCAGTTGTAACGTCATTTAAAATACCGTCATCGGGCGCGACCCTTACCATCACCTGGAACATTCTATTTGTACTGGTCGGTATAGCGATCCTCTACATCGAAATTCTTAAATCCACAAGAACATCCATGCTGTCACTGCTGGACCATGTGCTGTCGCTATGTGTCTTCGTGGTTTTTCTGGTGGAACTACTTATCATGCGTGAAATGGGCTCAGCTACCTTTCTTATCTTAACGCTGCTCTCACTCATCGATGTGATTGCCGGCTTCACCGTATCTCTGTCAACTGCGCAACGGGACATTACCCTCGGATGACCTACCGGACGGAAACAGTCAACGCATCAAACTAACTCAGCCCATAGGTCATAGTCACCGGATTCTGTCACCCTGACCTTATAAAACTCACCCACTTTTATCTCGCTGTGGCTCTCAACGATGACGGTCCCGTCAATCTCAGGTGCATCGGCACTGCTGCGACAAATGGCATTGCCGTCACTGTCATAGCCATCCACCAGCACTTGCATTTCGCGCCCCACTTTTTGTTTGAGTCGCTCAGCACTGATGCCGGCTTGCAACTCCATAAAGCGATGCCAGCGCTCTTCTGACACTTCTTCCGGTACGGCATCGGGAAGGTTGTTTGCGGTAGCACCCTCAACCGGCGAGTACTGAAAGCAACCGACTCTATCCAGCTTCGCTTCCCGCAGAAAATCCAACAGCTCTTCAAATTCAGCATCTGTCTCACCGGGAAATCCAACAATAAAGGTACTGCGAAGAGTAATGTCCGGACATACTTCACGCCAGGCATGAATACGATCAAGATTACGTTCGGAAGCTGCCGGGCGTTTCATCAGTTTGAGGATCCGCTGGCTGGCGTGTTGAAACGGTATATCCAGATACGGAAGTATTTTCCCGTCTGCCATTAATGGCACGATGTCATCTACATGCGGATAAGGATAAACATAATGCAACCGCACCCAGATACCAAAACCTGCAAGCGCCTCACACAGCTCTTTCATTTTGGCTTTTACGGGGCGACCGTTCCAAAAAGAGGTGGCGTATTTAGTGTCTACGCCATAAGCACTGGTATCCTGAGAAATCACCAGCAACTCTTTAACACCCGCAGCAGCCAGCCTTTCTGCTTCGCCGAGGACATCCGCCGCCGGCCGGCTGACCAGCTTACCGCGCATAGAAGGTATGATGCAAAAACTGCAGCTGTGGTTACATCCTTCAGAGATTTTAAGATAAGCGTAATGACGCGGTGTGAGCTTTATACCTTGCGGTGGCACCAGGTCTATTTTCGCGTCATGACTGATTTTCGCTGGCAAATGCGTATGCACAGCGGACATCACTTCTTCATAGGCTTGCGGCCCCGTGACCGCCAGCACTTTTGGATAGCGCTGTTCGATTTCACCCGGCTTAGCGCCCAGACACCCGGTTACAATCACCCGGCCGTTTTCACTTAACGCCTCACCAATCGCATCAAAGGACTCTTCGATGGCGCTGTCGATAAAGCCACAGGTATTGACGATAACCAGGTCAGCTCCCTCGTAATCGGGCTCTATGCTGTAGCCTTCGGTGCGCAGCTGGGTAAGAATTCTTTCAGAGTCTACAAGCGCCTTCGGGCACCCTAAACTGACAAATCCGACTTTCCGGGAATCATTCATTGGACAGGTTATTAAAAATTAATTGCCTACTCTACTGCAGAACAGCATTCAAGTGATGCTTTTTAGTTTGAACAAAGTCGGAACTTGTCATTCAAAGCACAGAACTCAGGCTTCATGCAGCGATTAGGGAAGCCTGAAAACCAACGGACCGTCAGTTTAGTTGCCCCAACAACCAAAAAAAAGCCAAAAATCATCCGTTTTGCGCCGACCTGTCTTTACAGCAACGGGTTGAAAATATAACCTTGGCTTTCTCGGAATAAATTCTAGTGATGGTTCAAAACGATGACATTCCAAACCAAATGTTAGTACAGCCAGAAAATATCAAAGAATTCTTGTCGTCACACAACATTAATTCAACCCGGCAAAGGCTTGCTATCGCAGAATCGATGTTTCGCACACAGCAGCACCTGTCTGCTGAAAATATTCTCGAGCAAGTTAATTTAAATGGCGTTCAGGTGTCCAAAGCCACCGTGTACAATACTTTGAGATTATTTGTAAAAAAAGGAATGTTGCGGGAAGTCGTCATTGATCCGCTGCGTACCCTGTTTGATTCCAACGTCTCTGATCATCATCACATACTAAATGTGCAAACTGGCGAAATCCGGGATATCGACCCTATAAACATTAACCTGCCACCGGTTCCAGGTTTGGGTCCAAATGAAAAAATAGAGGGTTTCGACCTGGTTCTGCGGGTAACCAACACTACAAGCCCATCAGACTAGCGATCTCATTCAAAGCAGCAGACCGCACTCGCCTTCAGGAGTCCAGTGCCGCCAAAAGCTTTTGAAATCTCTCTGCGTGAGCGCGTTCACTCTTTGCCAGAGTCTCAAACCAATCAGCAATATCATTTAGTCCATCCTCACGGGCTTGGGCGGCCATGGCTGGATATAGCGTCTCGTGCTCTAATACCTCACTCTCTATGGCACTTTTTAAATTCGCTACTGTGCCACCAAAGGGACTACTGGTAACTGGGTCACCGCAATCTTCCAGATACTCCAACAAGCCAGCGGCATGACCGGTTTCATCTTCCGCGGTATTCCGGAAAACAGTCGCAATCTCAGAAAAACCTTCAACATCTGCCTTCGACGCAAAATAAAAAAAGCGTCGATTCGCCTGCGCCTCACGCGCAAAAGCATCTTTCAGGTTCTGTTCAGTCTTGCTGCCTTTGAGGGACATCTGGTGCTCTGGAGAGTTCTGGGTCTAGGGGTTGTCTGGCACCTTCCGTACCGGGAAACAACTCATTGACGCTGATTGATAAAATTAAAAATCCAACAGGATTCTACAGTTAACGGGTACTCAACATTGTACAACGCCACCGGGAGTTTTATCTATCCGGCCGGATACCGCGGATTCCAAATCTCGTCCACCCGGAGACACAACGGGAAAAACCTAAAGTTGTCTGGTTTCATGCCGACAACCTCGCCGATATACGTTTTCACTCAGACACGTATACCAAACCTTAAGACAAACACAAAGATCGCGAAATCACGCGGCAGAATCGACATGGGGACTTATAAATGACCATCAGTACTGAAGCCGAGTACCAGGCAGCACAGGAAGTATTTCGTAAGTATCGCTTTAACCCGGGCACCTCGAAAAACCATCCATTGCAGGCCAGTCTGGACATTCTGGCTGCGGCTGCAGAGAACTATAAGTTCCTCAGTTCCGACGTTCGAAACGCCGCGTAGCGGAAGTAAAACAGTCGCAGGCAGCACTTGCCTGCGACCGACCAGCAATACACTAAACTGGTAACTGTCCTTTTGCGAGGCGGGGCAGATCCCCTGCCAGACCCATGGCCAGTTTCATACATAGAGAATTTAACGGTCGGATACGGTCTACACTGTTCAACGCTGCGGTTCTCAGCAACTTTAACATTCCCGCTCCGCTGTCATCAGGCTGGAAGGCATGATGTATCCCGTCCAGCATTTTAATCATCACAGCATTATTCCCTTTGCGCCAACGCTCATAAGGACGAAGCGAACGCAGACTCCCGATATCAGCATTGCTGGAATAGCGCCCAACAACACACTCAACCAGTGCGGCGGCATCCAGCATCCCCATATTCACCCCTTGTCCCGCCAATGGGTGCACTGAATGCGCAGCATCCCCGACCAGCGCTACCCGCGGCGCCACATATTGTTCGGCATGCTGCCAGTGCAGTGGAAAGCTGCCAATACCAATTACCTCGTTCAACTCCCCCAGCCGCTCTGGAAATTCTTTTTGCATTGCCTTTAAAAAACACTGCCCGGACATTGCTTTGAGTTCAGCAATATAGTCTGCTGACTGATACCAGACCATAGAAGCCCGATTACCCGTGAGTGGAAGAAATGCCTGCGGGCCATGTGGCGTAAAGCGCTGCCAGGTAATGTCTTGTTGCGACAGGGCCGTAGTCACCGTTGCGACGAGCGCATGCTGGTCGTAGGATTCACCGGTTACACCAAGGCCAGCCAACTCGCGAATCTGTGATCTGGCTCCATCTGCCGCTATCACCAGTGGTGTTGTTAATTTGGTTTGGTTTCCTAACGTGACTACGGCTCTTGCTGTGTCGACTTCCAGATGTTCTATGCTGGCAGGGCACAACAACCGCACATTTTCAAGCGATCGTAAGCACTCCCATAGCGCCAGCTGCAGTACTCTGTTCTCGACAATATGCCCAAGATGCTGATGCCCGATGTCAGCACTGTTAAACAGTGTGCTGGCTTCTGACTGGTCATCCCAAACCAACATTCTTCTAAACGGACAGGCGCGCATTAAGTGCACGTTATCCCACGCACCGACTGCACTAAACATACGCTCCGTGGCAAAGCTTACAGCAGATACTCGCAGATCATGTTGCAGGGGATTAAATTCTGCAGGTGGATTTTTTTCCAACAGTACAACATCAAGTCCGCAACAACCAAGTGCTGCTGCGGTTAGCGATCCGACCATACCACCGCCAACCACAATCACATCGGTGTTGATCGTATTTTCGCGTCCCATAGCATTGCAGCCAAAAGGAAACAGTGTACCGTTTTTTACAGCGATAACCAGACTACTCGTTAGCTGCAACCTTATCGTTGCTAAGTGTCCTGCGACTCCAGCCCGAATCCGTGCGGAACAACTCTACCGTTGGCCAGAAATTGTACTCAGGTTTCACACTGACCACTGAACGATAGCCATTCATTGCCACAACCGTCAGACTAACGGGCTGGCCGGGGTCTTTACGTGAGACTTCAGCTATAAATTCATCAATCGAGGAGATCGCAACCCCTTCTACTTCAACAATGAAGCGATTGCGATAGAGCAGGTCCTGTACTGAGGGAGACCCACCCAGCGTACCGCTGATAAAAACGCCACTGGTGGTATTGCCACGCTGGAAACCTAACTCAAAATGCGGCTCCTGAATTAATGACCCTGCCCATAGCAAGGCGCGATCTGTTCCCCTGCCCTGATAATCAAAAGTCGGCACTTCAAGATCAAAAACCTTCCCGTCTCTGACAACCTTTACAGGCACCAGCTCTTTCTGGAAATATTTTTCCAAATCTTCAAATGTCGACGGTATCTTTCCATCAATCTCTAAAATAATGTCGCCTACCATCAGCGGATTAGCCTCATTGCCGACAACCTGCCGAACCCACAAAACACGTCGATGGACTGCTGCTGACATAGCAATTTTTCTTATCCATTCATCGTCTAAGCCTTGCTCGCGAGCTTTCTCAAGAGACAGGTATGCAAAAGCAGCTGGTGCGATAAACAGTTGCTCGTTCTGTTGGAACCTGCTGACAACCTGCTTGACAAGTGATGCAGGCATTGCCCACTCTGCCTCTTTTACTTCATCGCCATCCTGGTATGCAAAACTCTGCCACACGGCCTGCACCACCCCGTTGTTATCAATCAAAGGTCCGCCGAGAGTAGGGCCCACCAACGACGCACTGATCACATCGATAGGAACCTGCTGAAACCTGGACAGCTGTGGCATATCAAAATACAAACTGACTTCACTTAAATTTGCTACCTTTTGCTTTCTGATCGTACCGTCATTGCGATACCCGATTAGCTCCAAAGACGAATCAAGATCAGGAAACGTGTCAGCGAGTGGCAATGCCTCTATGTCTACGTCTCCAAGCAAGGCAGGATCGTATTGCAACAGAGCAATATTGTGCAACGGGTGCAAAAAGACAACCTTGGCTGGCAATTTATACGTTGAGAAAAACGTCATTTCCAGATCGCCAAGCTCAACCGGCACAGTGTTGCGATCGGTCACTACTAATCCGTTTTCCGGGTCAACTATAAGCCCTACTCCGCTAAAGCTCTTTGCGTAGACATTGTCAATTGCATAGGGAATATCGAAGGACAAACGCACTAAAGACGATGCCACTGACTGTATCCTGCTATCTCTATAGCCAGGCAATACAACATTGCTCAATGGCTCGGGATCAGCGGACTCCGCTGGTAAATCGATATCATTACAGTCCCAAAATTTCGTGTCGTCGCGCCTTTCACAGGCACGTGCACCAAACCATTTAGCGTTGATTTTTACAATGGCAATGCTCGACGTAAATTCGCGTCCCGGTATTACGAAGCGAAGTCGCCATTCATCAGCAACACTCACCGCGGATAAATGCGACATCAAATCTGCTGTTGAATTTACTAACTGGCCATTTATCTGTGTGATCAGTGCGCCGCGAGGCACCCCTGCCCGTGAGAATTCATACCCGGACTTGGCAACAACTACCCCGCCCTGA
The DNA here is from genome assembly GCA_937922015.1 of uncultured Granulosicoccaceae bacterium. Taxonomy (GTDB): domain Bacteria; phylum Pseudomonadota; class Gammaproteobacteria; order Granulosicoccales; family Granulosicoccaceae. The sequence continues at coordinate 4,663 of CAKZVB010000012.1, read as the reverse complement.
GGTAGATTCATGCCCCTGGCACGCTGCACTGAAACATCGTGTAAAACAGATTCACCCAATTCCACAAGCATGCGGGGCTGTAGAGCTTCCATGTCCTGAACGACAAGCGGAAACACTATTTCCTGTCCTTGACGAATAACAGACAATTCGATTTCCTCCCCTATCGACGAATCCAGAATTTCTGCCAAACGGATAAATTCAGTCACTGACTGATCGTTTATTGCCAGTAAAATATCGCCCTCCTGAAGACTGCCTTCGGCAACTCCGCCTGGCAGAATTTGACGGGCCAGCAACATTCCATTGCTTGAAGGAAATTCAGCCTGAATTTTTTCGGCAACACCAGCCTGCAAACCCAGACGGCTCAGCAATCGATAAGGGCGTTGTTCAAAAACTGTTTGAATTGTTCCGCGTTCAACCGGCTCATTGGCTTGCAGCTTACGCAGTGCATATAGAATCCTGTCCAGCGGCAAAAAGAAGCTGCTCGCTGTGCTGCTGTTTGCGGCAGCATTCAGCGCAATCACATCACCGTCTTTATTTAACACCGGTGAGCCGGACGAACCACCCGATGTCGACGAGGCAGCCTGAATGTAGAATGTATTGAAATCATTGTGACCATAACGGCCATAGTTAGGCGATGCCCGATCAACACGCGCTATCGTTCCTGCCAGAATTGACAACTGCTCTCCGCCATCACTACCGATCACACGAATATCAGTGCCTACCTTCGCCCCGTCAGGGTTCAAAGACAATCCCGGAGGCTTGTTTCTCTTAAGTGCCGCCGGGTCATAACGTAAAAACCCGAAGTCATGTACAGGGTCCCGATACAAAGGCACCACATCCACACGCTCCAGATTCTGGAATGTGGCAGTCATACTTATCGGACCACTGCCAACAACATGGCGATTAGTAAGGATAATGCCCCGCTCGGCATCGACAATAAAACCGGTCGCCGAGCTGACGCCTTGATTGACCTCGACAAAATCACGCACATAGGAGATTTGCAGCGACACGACTGAGGGTACCGTCTCAGCTATAACCGCTGACCATCGGGCACTGGCTTCCTGAGCATGACCCTGCACAGAGATACTTAAAAGCGTGAGCCAAAGAATAAGTGATGTTAAGGTTCGCAATAGACTGTTCCAGTGGATAGGCGTCAATGCCAGAATTTTCGAAGGAAGTGCATCTGTGTGCCAGATTACTTGTTAAAGTATATAGCCGTAAAACCTGGCCCTGACACTACAGTAAATGCATACTCTTTATAACAAACACAAGATTTGAACCGATATTTGTAATTTTCCACATTAATTTAAGACAGTGATGAGTGACCACAACAACAACGAATTTCCCCTGGACTGGTTGCGACATACGTCACCGTATATCAACACGCACAGAGGAAAAACGTTTGTTATCTGGCTAAGCGGCGAATTGCTAAATGCTGGTAATTTCCAGCACTTAGTGCACGATCTCACCCTTTTAAGCCATTTGGGGGTGCGCTTGATTCTGGTCCATGGCATGCGACCTCAGATCGACGCAGAATTAGCCGCTCAGAACATCAGCCCGAAATTTGCCCGCCGCAACGACAGCAATACCTCAGACAAAGACTCCAACCTTGTCCGCATAACCGGATCTGACGTTTTACCGGCGCTTAAAAATGCTCTGGGGCAGGTTCGCAGTCAGATTGAGTCGGCATTCACCACCGGATTGCCAAACACGCCGATGTCTGGCGCCCAGGTTACCCTTTGCTCAGGCAATTTCGTTGTCGCCAAACCATACGGGGTACGAGATGGTATCGATTTCAGCCATACCGGCGAAATTCGCAAAGTGCGGGTCAATACTGTCAAAAATTTACTGGATCTCGGACTTGTTGTTTTGCTTTCTCCGGTGGGATATTCCCCGACTGGTGAGATATTTAATCTACACGCCGAAGATGTCGCCACTCAGACGGCGATCGCCCTTGGGGCGGAGAAACTGATCTTTCTGCACGAACACGCCGACGCGCTTGCTGACGGTAGCAGCAACTCGACAAGAGAAATATCAGCGCAATCGTCGGCCAACGCACAAATACTGTCGGTCGAACTAAAACCGTTAGAATTTGTGATCAACAACTCCCTGATCGCCTGCCGCAGCGGGGTAAAGAGGTGCCATATTGTCAGCAGTAAACAAGACGGGGCGTTGCTCAAGGAATTGTTCACCCGTGATGGCAGCGGCCTGCTTATAGATTCCGGAAGTTACGAAACCATTCGACCGGCCACCACCAGCGATGTCGCTGGAATAAAGGAACTGATCCAGCCGCTAATCGACGATGGCATTCTGCGTGATCGAACTGAACAGGATCTGGAGCGCGAAATACAGGATTTCTATATTGCAGAGCGCGACGGCAGCGTAATTTGCTGTGCCAGTCTCACCTTGTATGGATCGCAGGCGGAACTCGGCTGTCTTGCTGTTCACTCAGACTTTCGAGCCAGCGGCAAAGCCGCAGAGATTGTTCAACACCTGGTTCGGGAGGCAAAACGGAAAAACTGCCAGACGATATTTGCATTGACAACCCGCAGTGGGGACTGGTTTCAGGAACAGGGTTTTATTCCCTGTCAATTGAGCACACTACCTGAAGAAAGAGACAATGTAACAGCCAGGGCAAACCGGGGTTCAAAGTTGTTTGCCCTGCAGCTCAGCTAAGTAGCTAACTTAACCGTCAAAGATTATTAACTAGCATCTACCTGATCAAACATCCTTAACACTACCGGATATAGCATCAAAAACATCAGCGAGCGCTGTCAGACGCTGTTGTGCATCATCCATCGACAGTAGCTCATGACGAAGTTCCGCGGACAAAGGCAACAGCTCTACAAAGCGGCTACCCAACCATAGCGCATCGTTGTACTCAGGGTTTTCATAAACAATGCCCGGGGCAACCTGTGCAAGTATCTGCTGCATTGTTTGCACTAGATGACCGTACTCTTCAGGTACCGGTGTAGATTGTTCGACCGGCAGCAATCCTATGTTGCCATGCAACAATTTCGCGTTGTCTTTCCAGGTATCGGTGATGCGAAATTTTTGCTCACCTTTAACTACAATCTGTAACAGACCATTGTCTCCCTGATCCCAGTCAACAATTCTTATCAAGGTGCCGTAGGGGTAAGGAACCGCGGCATCGCCAACTTCAAGCCCCTCTTTAATCAGGCAAATACCAAATCCTGTTTGCTGACGGAAGCAATTGCGAACCATGTCGAGGTATCTGGGTTCAAAAAGCCGCAGCGGCAGCAAGCCTCCAGGCATGACAACGGTGGAAAGCGGAAACAAGGGAATCTGCATAGATTTTATGTTCACAAGAGTTCTGAATCAAAGCAAGAAGACGGTCCTCGCACATGCGGTGCAACTCAGTGCGAGGATGTGATACAAAGTGCCGATTGACTGCTTCATATTCATGCAGCTATTCCTCAACTAATAAGTAGTAGCAAGGTCTTCAACGCGGCTATTGTATCTCACTGCCGTTTCGTAAAACTTACGTCAATAGCGTCCAAATGATATGTATAACATACCTGGCCGAAATTCGGGAAAAGATCGCCAAAGCATTTTACAAAACGCTGATCGGCATACGGTGTCATCCGTTTACGCGTTTATCGTCTGCCATTCCAGCGCGGGCTTATGAATTTTCCTGATCAACCATTATCTCTTCAAGACTGAGTCCGGTCAGCGTGTTGATTGTGCGCCACAGGTAGTAGAAGATAAATAGCGTCATGATCATAGAAGGTATTGCGATTACGGGATAGCTAAGTAAGGTCATACGACCCAGCTCTTCATTAAACGCAGCCGTGCCGCTGTCACTTTTCACAATCCATTTCGCCAGCAGGTAATTCATAACGGCAGAAAATACGAAGGTACCTGCAAACAGGTAGTTGGCATTATCCAGACGGCTTTCAAACTGAGGTCGGTTATTGCGCTTTTCCAACACACTTTCAATTGTTGAAACTTTGAACAGCTTCGGATTCAGCAACAGTTTACGAATTACCGGATAGCCAAGTTTGTGCGCTACTAACACACCAATACCTATGACCGAAGGCACCGCCGCTTCTTTCACAGCCAACCACTGTGCGTCGAGTTTGAGCAGGCCGATACCACCGGTCAACAAAACACTGACCACCCCCAGTAGTGCTATATAATTGCGGTGTTTGTGCGTCACTAACTCATACACACCCCAACAGATCGGGAACGACAGCGCCAGAATCAGCGCATTCGTCGCACCTAGCTTGTCATCACCACTGAGCTTCATCAGAACCAGCGAGGGAATCAGAATACTAACGGCAAGGTCCACGAGAGGACGAGGCTTGTGTTCCGGCTGATTGGGTTCTATTTCGTTTGTCATATGGTGGGACGTTGGGTCAAAGTCGAGGGTAAGTGGTTGATACACGCAGCGTGCCTGATTTAATGCAGCCGGCACCCCGTGGAGTTTAACCAATAATCCGATACATGTATAAAGAATCGGCCCGCGCCGGTCGCGACGTCCGGATTGCACACACCAGCGGGTCACCAGCCCACTACTATTCCGGCCAGTCACTCGCCTCAAAACAGTGCTGTCGGCTAAAAAGTTGAACGGCATAATTCACTTAATATACGGCCACAGGGCTGGTAAAAAATTCAGCCCGAACCCTCGCCAGACGCTATT
>CAKZVB010000011.1 GCA_937922015.1 uncultured Granulosicoccaceae bacterium | reverse complement strand
AAACGCCCTCGCCATGGCACGTTCTCGCTACGCAGACTTCTACCGCGCAGACTCCTAGCGAAAATTTCATTAATAAACGGGTGGATTAACATTTGCTCACCGTTCCAACAATATTGCTGCGGCAGGCAAGCATTATGTGTTCCCCCACCATTACGTTAACCACCAGATTTGGTAATATTTAACCATGTCCCTAGTAGCAGTCGGCCTCAACCATCATACCGCTCCAGTGGAGGTGCGCGAGCGCATTACCTTCGCACCAGAGCGTATTGGCGATGCCCTGATCACACTGCGTCAGGACCTGAGCGTGCCGGAGGCCACCATCGTGTCCACCTGCAACCGCACAGAAATCTACTGTGGCATGGAATCAAATCAGACCGCAAAACTGGTCAATTGGTTGCATGATTACCATCAGGCACCCAGTGAAACCTTTTCACCCTTCCTGTTCACCCACCATGACCGGGCCGCCGTACACCACCTGATGCGCGTTTGCAGCGGCCTGGATTCAATGATTCTGGGAGAGCCGCAAATACTCGGCCAGATCAAGCAAGCCTACCGTGACGCCGGCGATTCCGGCACAGTGGGCAAGCACCTGGCGATGCTCTTTCAGTCTGCCTTCAACGTTGCTAAACAAGTCAGAACTGACACGGAAGTGGGCGCCAGCCCCGTTTCTGTCGCTTTTGCCGCCGTCTCGCTGGCAAAACAAATTTTTGGCGACCTGCAAAACCACACCGCACTGCTGATTGGCGCGGGAGAAACCATTGAACTGGCTATTCAACACCTGAAAAAATCAGGAATCGGCAATATTATTATCGCCAATCGCACGCTTGCGCGAGCGCAGGCACTGGCCGACCAATACCAGGGCACTGCCACCACCCTTGCAGAAATCCCCAATGTGCTGGCCAAAGCAGACATCACGATCTCTTCAACCGCCTCGCAATTGCCCATCCTTGGAAAGGGTGCCGTAGAACAGGCGCTCAAAGCGCGTAAACACCGGCCGATGGCAATGATCGATATTGCTGTGCCGCGTGACATCGAAACTCAGGCAGGTGACCTTTCAGACGTATTCCTCTACACCGTCGACGATCTTTCAGAAATTATTGATCGCGGCATGCAGGCCAGGCAACAGGCGGCTCAAAAAGCGGAACACATTATTGATCACCAGGCAAACTCGTTTATGCGTAAAATGCGCGGACTTGACGCCGGCAACACAATCGCTGAACTTCGAGCCCGTACAAGTGATTTGCAACAACAGACGCTTGAATCCGCACTGGCCATGCTTTCCAAAGGTGAAAGTCCCGAGAAAGCGTTACAATACTTTGCTCATACGTTCACCAACAAATTACTGCATACACCGTCAACTCAATTGCGCTCTGCCAGTGAAGCCGGTGATCAGCAACTTATTCAGGCAGCCCGTCAGTTATTTGATCTCAAGACGGATCGCGATGACAGCAAAAACTAAGTAGAAAAAAAAACCTGTGAAAGCCTCGATAAAATTAAAGCTGGAAACCCTCAGTGAGCGACACGAAGAGATCGGTGCTCTGTTGGGTGACCCCGAAACTATCTCTGATCAAAACCGCTTTCGCGATTTATCCAAAGAATACTCGCAACTCGAACCTGTCGTTAAGACTTACGCGGAATTCGAAAGCGCCACCGCTGATCTGGCGAGCGGCAAAGAGATGGCTGAAGACCCGGACCCCGATATGCGGGAGATGGCGCGTGAAGAAATCACCTCTGCTGAAGCCAGACTTGAGCAACTCACTACAGATCTTCAAAAGTTGCTGTTGCCGCGCGACCCCCGCGATGCGCACAACGTGTTCCTTGAAATACGCGCAGGAACCGGTGGTGATGAAGCCGCCATCTTTGCCGGTGATCTCTATAAAATGTACACGCGTTACGCAGAATCACAACGCTGGACTATCGAACTGCTAACCGAGCGCGAAGGCGAACACGGTGGCTATAAAGAAGTAGTTGCAAGACTTGAAGGTAATGGTGTTTTTTCACGGCTCAAGTTTGAATCCGGCGCGCACCGGGTACAACGGGTACCGGAAACCGAATCACAGGGCCGGGTACATACATCGGCAGCCACAGTGGCCATTCTGCCAGAGCCGGAGGAAGTGGAAGAGATCACCATCAATCCTGCAGACCTCCGGGTAGATACTTTTCGTGCCAGTGGAGCCGGCGGACAGCACATCAACAAAACAGATTCAGCCATCCGTTTAACACACATACCGACCGGTATTGTGGTTGAGTGTCAGGACCAGCGCTCACAACATAAAAACCGTGCGCGCGCCATGTCACTGTTACAGGCACGGCTCGCCAATGATGAGGCAGATAAACTGCACGCAGAACAATCAGAGTCGCGTCGCCTGCAAGTGGGCAGCGGTGATCGATCAGAAAGAATACGTACCTATAACTTCCCGCAGGGCCGTGTCACCGACCACCGCATTAATCTAACCCTCTATAAGCTGGATGAAATCGTTAACGGCTCGCTGGAACAAATTATTGATCCACTGCTGGCGGAACACCAGGCAGACATGCTGGCTGAACTGGGCGACGACTAACAAGGTATCAACGTAAAAAAACCTTTAACGGTTATCGATAAGCAGGGTTACATCATCACCAAACAAGTGCCCATCTCAGCGCTACTGGCCGCCGCAAAAACTGCACTGGACAATAGCGCTGAAGGTGCAACGGATACCGCCCGACTGGATGCAGAAATTCTGCTGGCCCACTGCCTGAAGAAGAACCGCGCCTATCTTTTTACCTGGCCGGAGAAAATACCCGACCCGCAAATATGCGATTCCTTTCAGGCGCTAATTGCTAAACGCTGCGATGGCATACCACTGGCCTATCTGACTGGTGAACGTGAATTCTGGTCATTAACGTTAAAAGTCACACCAGACACACTAATACCACGGCCGGAAACCGAACTGATCGTACAACTGGCACTGGACATACTCAAACGCAAAAAGGGGCCGGTACTGGATCTGGGTACAGGCTCCGGTGCAATTGCTATTAGCATTGCCAGTGAAATCAATTCTATCGATATCGACGCTGCAGATTACAGTGCAGCGGCGCTGGCAGTAGCAAAAGAGAACGCAGCACTACACAACGTTAACATTAACTTTATCGAGTCTGACTGGTTTGAAAACATTACCCGGACCGACTACCAGCTAGTGGTATCCAACCCGCCCTATATTGCTGAACACGACCCACACCTCAGGCGGGGCGGCTTACAACACGAGCCAATTGCCGCATTGCAAGCCGCAGACTCCGGAATGGCTGCTATAAAGTGTATAACCCGGGCAAGCACAGCATTTTGCGCACCCGGCGCCTGGTTGTTGATCGAACACGGACACGACCAGGGGCTCAACACCCGCAAGGTACTGGAACAAGCCGGGCTCAACAACATTCGAACTGAGCGTGACCTGGAATCACGCGACAGGGTAACGCTGGGACAATTCCCCGGATAGCCAGGTAACATGAGCACTAGCGAAATAACCCCGAAAAATACATTCGCCGCCATTGATATCGGCTCGAATAGTTTTCATATGGCGGTGGCCGGTGCAACAACTTCTCACCTGCAAATGATAGATAAACTTCGGCGACCGGTACGGCTTGGTTCCGGACTGGACAAAGATCATAATATCGATCAACAAACCATGGATCGTGCGCTGGATTGTCTGGCCATATTCCAACAACGCCTGCGCGGTGTACCCGGTGAACAAATTCGTGCTGTAGGCACCAACACCCTGCGTCGCGCACGCAACGCCAAAGCATTTAACGATGCCGCCGAGGAGATACTGGGCATACCGATAGAAATCATATCCGGCCGGGAAGAGGCCAGGCTTATCTATACCGGTGTCACCTACGGATTGAGAGATCAGAAAAAACGCCTGGTCATAGACATTGGCGGTGGCAGCACTGAATTCATTGCTGGTACTGGCATTACACCCGGGCTGATGGAAAGTATCAACATGGGATGTGTCAGCTCAAGCCAACGCTGGTTCAGCGATACAGATAATCTGGAACGCAGGTTCGAAAAAGCAATCAAACAGGCGCAGGTTGAAACCCAGCCGCTCACCAGCCAATATCTGAAGCATGGCTGGGAACACTGCATAGGATCCTCCGGCACAATCAAAGCCACAGAACGAATACTGATTGGTCTGGGCTTAAGTGGCACAGGCATAGACAGGAAGGGCCTTGAACAAGCCATCAAAATAATCTGTAAAAAAGGCCCCGAAGTTGTCGAAGGTATCGAATCTGTCAGCAGCGACAGACACGCGGTAATTCTTGGCGGCCTGTCAGTGTTGTCAGCGTGCTTTCGTTCATTAAACATCGATTTTATGACCGTTTCACACAGTGCGCTACGCGAAGGAGTCATTGTAGATCTTGGCGGTGAGACATTAAACGAACATGTACGACACAATGCCGTCAGCGAAATGCAAAGACGCTTCCAGATTGATGTTGATCAGGCCAGTCGGGTCACCGGCACAGCAGACACACTATTCCAGTCACTGAAAGACACCTGGAAATTAACACCGAAAACTGATTTCCCGACCCTGCACTGGGCAACTGAACTGCACGAGATCGGTTTATCCGTATCTCACTCGCAGTATCACAAGCACGGTGATTATCTATTGAGAAACGCCGACATGCCCGGCTTCTCCAGAAAAGACCAGGCGCTCCTTGCATCACTGGTACGCAACCATCGCCGCAAGATTTGTCTCGAAGTTACCAGCAACATGAAAGAGTCCGAGCGCCAGCGCTACAATTACCTGCTGTTAATTCTGCGACTGGCGGTATTGTTTCATCGCACACGAGGCTCAAGCGACATACCTGCCCTCAACGTAAGTGCAAATCAACAGCAGCTTACCATTGAGATTGATGAAAGCTGGTTAACGAATAATCCATTAACGGATACCGATCTTCAGGAAGAGATTAAACTTACAGGGGCGCTGGGGATTAATTTGTTTATAGAGCGGGTAAGGTTTTAGGCGCCTGTGGCTGGCGGGGAGCCTTTTTTTTGCTGTTGCCGTTTTTGGCTTGCTGATTAGATGTCGGTTTTTACTTTCTGGTTAGATGTCTGCTCTTACGTGCTGCTCTGGCTTGCTGGTTAGATGTCTGCTCTTTCATTCTGCGCTGGCCGCTATTTAGACGTGCCATCCCTGGCGTTTTTTCGAAGCCAGTCCCTGGCTGTACGAGTCACTTTTCAAAGGACGGAAAAGTAACCAAAACGTCCCTTTTGCTCGGTTCGCTGCTGCCTTGCCCTACGGGTTCCTTCGGAATTTTTTGAAATCATCCGGTGTCGGGCCGCGCCAGACGCGCGTCCCTGCGCTACTGGCGCTCACGCTGCCAATCCATGGCGCTTTGACCCGATTCCGGATGATTTCAAAAAACAAGGCAGACGCTGTGACGGGGAGGACTGTTTGGGTGTTGGCTTTGTTTTAATTTTTTAAAAGCAAAGCAAAGCAAAGCAAAAGCAAAGCAAAAGCAAAAGCAAAAGCAATACTGCAATGTTGTGGTTCTGTCGTGAGTGAGCTTGTGGTTGGTGCTGCTTGCAGTTCA
>CAKZVB010000010.1 GCA_937922015.1 uncultured Granulosicoccaceae bacterium | reverse complement strand
TATCTGCCGAGGCCTTCTGCGTCTCCTGAAGCTTTCTATTTTCTGACTCCTGCGCTGCCAGTTTCTGCTTTAAAGGCTCCAGCTCCTGCACTCTAGCCTGAAGTGCTTTGAGCTCACCTGCCGATCTATCCGCCGACGCTTTCTGTGTCTCCTGAAGCTTTCTGTTTTCCGACTCCTGCGCTGCCAGCTTCTGCTTCAAAGGCTCCAGCTCCTGCACTCTAGACTGCAGCGCTTTCACTTCACCTGCTGATCTATCTGCCGAGGCCTTCTGCGTCTCCTGAAGCTTTCTATTTTCTGACTCCTGCGCTGCCAGCTTCTGCTTCAATGGCTCCAGTTCTCGTACTGTCGCCTGCAGCCTGGTCAACTCTCCGGCAGATTTCTCCGCCGTCGATTTCTGCGTTTCCTGCAGCTCCTGGTACTGCGCTTCCTGCGATGCCAGCATCTGCTTCAGTGGCTCCAGTTCTTTCACTTTATTTTGCAGAGCTGCAAGCTCGGTGGCCTTGCTTTCACTCGATTGCTTATGTGACTGTTGCAGTTTCTGAAATTCACTATCTCTGGCTGCGAGTTTTGCCTGCAATGGCTCAAGCTGGCTGATTTTATTTTTCAGTGCGACTACTTCACCCGCGGATTTATCACTCGCGGCACGCTGACTATCCATCCTTGATTTGTAGTCATTTTCCAACGCGACTATTTTGCTCTCACTGGATTTCTTCAGGCCTGCTACTTCACTCTCCCATTGCGCCTTGGCTTGTTGTGACTTTTTGTTGTTCTCAGCAATCTTTTGCTCACTTTCAGCTATTTGCTGCTTCAATCGATCCAGCGAACCGGTGTGTTCTTCTATCATCGCCGCTTGTTTACTTTCCAGCGCCGAATGTTGTTGCTTCAGATCTGCAATTTGCTTTTCGCGCGCCTCCAGTTCGGCCTTGTGCTTCGCACCGGCGGATCCCTGATCTGACTTGAGCTGACTCAGGTTGGTCTGGTAAGACTTTGCCTGTTGCTCTGCGGCAGTAATGCGTTGTTGATACTCAGATGACTGCTTTCGAGCCTGCGCGAGTTCATTGTTGAGGTCGTTGAGCTTTTTATCACGCTGAGCCAAATCTGCCCGCAGATTGTCAAGGGACTTAACTTTTGAATCCAGTTCGGCAATACGCTTGTCACGCTGTGACAGCAGCTCGGCATTTTGTTTTTCTATCTGCGAAATTTTCTGCTCAAGCTGCGATCCGGTATCCGCCTTGAGCTTAACTATATTCGCCTCATGAGTTCTGGCTTGCTGTTCGACTTCTTTAAACCTTTGCTGCCACGGCTCTAACTCTTTAACGCGCTTTTCGTATTGTTCGGACTTCGTCTGCACCTCTTGCTTCAGAGTTACAATCTGCGATTGATACGAATCAGATTGCTTGCGCAACGTCTCAACCTGCTCTGCGTGTTGTTTGGCTTTTTCAAGCTCGGCACTGAGCTGCGCTTTTTCCCTGGCAGCCGTGGCCCGGCTATCATCTACTGCCTTCTTCAACTGTGTAATTTCCAGTTGCCTGGCCTGGCTTGCTTTCTCAGCTTCAGCTAACTTTGCTGATACCGATTTTATCTGCTCGGTGTACTTATTATTCTCAGCACGCAAAGAATCAAGTGACTGCAGCTTTTGTTTATACTCTGAAATCTGTGATTCACGAGCATCCAGCTCTTTCTTATGTGCCTGGCTGGTTGCTGCCAGCTTATCCTGTAACTCAGTAGCGGCCCTTTTATCTTTCTCACCAGCGCTTTCATGCTGCCGGACTGTCGCCTGCAGCACCTCAAGTTCTTTTGCCTTGGAGGCCAGTGTCTGTTTTTCTGTGTCGAGACTCTTTCTAAGAGTCGCCGCCTCACTTTTCGAAGCATCCACTTCACGGCTTAATCGTGCTATTTCGCTGTCGTATTCACCCTTTTGCTTTCTGAGTCGGTCAAGATCGGCGTTTAGCGCTGTAAGCTTGCCATCTCTCTGCCCGACATCGGCGCGCAACGTCTGTACCTGACGTGCGTTGGCGCGAAGCTCTGACAGTTCTTTTTCCTTGCTGGCAGCCGTCTCGGCAGTGCTTTTCTGCAGCTGAGTCAACTGCTCTCGCACGGCTCGCAGTTCATCGGATGATTTTACTAACGCAAGCTTGTGCTCATTGCGCAGCTTTTCAGCGGTGGTTTCGTATTCGCGCAGCTTTAACTTCAGTGGTTCAAGCTCACCTGCTTTTTTGCTCTCCTGTTCAACGCTCTGCTTTAGCTGCAGTACGTTTGATTTCTCGGCATCAGCCAACTGCTTAAATTTTATCGATTCTTTCTTTTCAGTGTCCAGGGCGTCGCGTGCCGTAGTCAAATTGGCATTCAGTCGACTGATTTCTCCCTCTTTTGCTGCAATCGCCGCTTTGCTTTCTTCTATGGCACTGGCATGCTGACCACGCACAGCCTTCAGTTGTTGCTCTAATTGCTGGTGTTGCGCTTCTTTGTCTTGCAGTGTCTTTCGCAGACTCTCTGCGTCTTTTAACTGACCTCCCAGGCGCTGAATCTCCTTGCGTGATCTATCTGCATTGCCCACCGCCAGTTTTAAATCTTTACTCAGCTGAGAAATTTCCGCGTCTTTTGCGTTTTGCTGTGAACGGTAGCGGTTGGTATCTGCCAATAGCGTAACTTGCTTGCCTTCGGTTTCTTTAACCGATTTCTTCAGACCGAGCAGCTGGGTTTCCAACTCTTTCTCACGGCTGGCACCGGCCATTTTAAGTTGACCGATTTCCGTTTCATAGCCCTCTATTTTCTTACGTTGCTCCAGAATTATAGCTTCGAATTTTTTCGATGACTCTTCTGTGCTCCTGGTGAACTGCGCAAGCTGAGCTTCCATTTCCCTGACTTCCACGCCAGTACTCTCGAGACTTGTTGCACGGGTTTGCAACGAGTTGATGGTTGATTCTTTTTCCTGCAAGCGAATTTTCAGTGATCCAAGATCTTCCCGCCACTTGTTACTGTTGGCTTCAAGAGTTACCTTTTCCCTGCTGAGTTTATCAAGCTCGGTTCGTACCTCTACAAGCTGGCTGTCTTTCTGGACAATCTGCTTGCGCAAATCTTCCAGACGCCGACCCAACTGATCGTATTCACGATTACGTGCTTCAAGAGTGTCGTTGAAGTCTTTTATGCGACTCTGATGAGCACGATCAGATTCAGCCAGTTTTCTTCTGTAACTGTCTATTTCCGCTTGAGACGCATTGCCGGTGCCTGATTTAAAATCAGCTTTGAGAATGGCCAAATCTGCATCTCGACCTCGCAGCTTGCGATCGAACTCCTGCTGCATCACACCCGCTTGATTTTGCTGAATGTCGATTCTTCTACGCAGATCCATAATGATGGCATCTTGTTGCTCTGCCCGACGACGCAACGGTGCCAGCTCAGGATGATCACCGGAGCCCTTCACTTGCTTTGCGAGCTTTAGCTCCTGTTCTGCTTCACCCAGAGCTGCAAACGCCTGCACTTTGGCAAATGACTCGTCTTCCAGACTGGACTTCAACAGCCGTAAACGTTCTCTGGAGGCACCATCCTCGACTGGCTGGGCCGGTTGCGTCCGCTGTTGATTAAGTGCAAGCAGTTCGCGTAACTTTTTCTGCAGCTCATCTACCTGTCTGTTTTTTTGTTGCAGCAGGCCCTGGAATGCCTGTAGATTCTGATCTTTGGATCGATCACTTGTCGACACCGCAGAAGATCTTTGCATAAGACCCTCCAGCTGCCGTTCTTTTTCACCGAGCTGCGCAAACGCCTGGATCTTTGCAAACGACTCTTCTTCTAGTTTTACCTTAAGACTGGATTGCTGATCACCGACGGTAGTCACAGATTGTTGACTGTTTTGACTGGCAAGTCCCGCCAGTTGCCGATCCCTTTCACCCAGCTTTGCCAGGGCCTGGATCTTTGCAAATGACTCTTCTTCGAGTTTTGATTTAAGAATGGATTCCTGTTCGCTGGCAGTACGTACGTTTTGTTCGCCGCCGCGACCGGATGAACGGGCATTGTGTTGCGTTGCTGCCGTTCGGCCGCGCGGGTTGGGGGCAAACTTTCTGTCACCGGTACCACGAATAGTCAGTGAAGCGGAATCGCCACGCATCTCTTTGCTGGCTACGCTGTAGTCGGCCCTGCCAGTCGCTTTTCTGCTCACCTGACCGGTATTGCTCTGCCGGACGCCGGAGCCAACGCTTGCTGCATTGCGCGCAGAGCCCGATGCATAGTAGCTACCGGATTCTCTGGCATATCTTAGATCACCGTGCAATCGATGGATTTCATGATCTCGTCTGCGTATATCTTCTTCGAGCTTAAGTCTGGTGTTAGCAGCGGCCCTGGACTTGAAGAACCGACTGAGCAACCAGCCAACCAACAAGCCTATAAGGCTTGCTATAAGTAACGACAGACCGATCTCACCAATAAGATATTGCATCAATAAACCCCTTTCTTAAATATTGACCACCCACATTTGCCTGCTGATTACTACCGGAACAACCGTGAATCAGCACAAACGCAAGGGGTGGCTTGAGCCAGATATTAAGAACTCAAATCTTTCCAACGTGTTACATAATACCCGCAGGAATAGATTATCAGGTAATATTTTGTTACGAAAAACGTCTAAAACTGTTCGCTTTTGTAAAAAAGTCAGGAAACTCAGGACGGGATAACCAATAAAATGGCTCTGATTTGATGAGACTATGGCGTTACTAATTCTCCTTTAAGCACGCCAAAGTTACGAACCCAGGGCTTAAATTGTCGCGCTGCAGGTGCCAGCTTTTCAATGTGCAAAGTAGCTGCTTCAAACGTTTCAAACAAACCGGATAGCAAAACAAAACTATCACTTTGATCCGTTTTTAACCGAACTACATACCAGGGTGGCGGCATATTCAGAGTAGCGCCAAATTGAATTAGATAATCAACATCATCTGCTGTGGCAAGCTGCAACGTAAAACGATTGTCAGACTGGCCAAGCAGCCAGTTATTTGCGACTGCACCTGAAAACCTGTCTGCCGACTCACTGCGAGAGAGTTGCTTAGACGCGGTGGTTGGCAAGCCCGTCACCGGTGGCGACGCTGCCTTGCTGCTCTGATCGGCTTCTGTTCCGGCTTTGGCTGCTATGCCACTGCGCCTTTCTTTAATTTCGCGTGATCCCTGCAAGCGGGAGATATTGTCGGCCAATTTATTTTCATTGCCGGCTGCAGTCGCAGACCCGGATGCGGAATCTGCCATCGCTGCGATATCGGACAACTCGGTCACCTGCGCGAGAGTGTCTGTCTCTTCCAGAGGTATCGACTCAGGCACTGTGGCCGATTCAACAGCAACCGGTGCTGGTAAAACGAGCGTTGAATCCGACGCTGTGGTTGTTGTTTCATCGAGGGTCACCAGCCCCGGCTGAGGAGCAGCAATCTGCTCTGACATTTGCAGCCCCGACTCTTGTTTGGCATCCGGGACTGTCACGGCTCCGGCTGATTTCTGTGCGGAATCATCCCGATGGCGAAAAACCGACTCTTCGGCCGATGCGCTGACAGCATCACTGGTGCTGTTCATCGCGACCATACGATCCCGCGACAAATCCGCCACCTCCGACTCAGCAATTCCGTTCAGCGGAGGCACGCCATTTCTCAACAACAATGCCACTCCGAGGCCGGCAACGGAGAAGGATACGGCCAACGCTTTCCATGGTGAAAACAGCGAATTTGCGGGTCGCTGAACAGGCCTCTCATGTGCTGCTTTGGACAAAATAAGGTTATCGAGCCGTTCGGGTGAGCGTTGCCTTGGTGCCGCCCGGTACTTTTTAACTAATTCGGTCATGCACCTGTCTCCAGACGCTGCCGGGTGGCAGACTTTGCATATCGGAGGCGGCTTTTGACGGTTTCACTACCGACTCCTGTGATCTGGGAAATCTCTCTATTTGAGAACCCTTCCTGTTGCAGGATGAATGTTTCTCTTTGCTCTGCCGGGAGCTCATCCAGTGCTGACATTAACTGCCTCAACAGGAAATTGTCTTCGACGCTGAGCTGGTTGGCCGGCAGAAGGTCGTCCTGGGTATCAAGCGCCATGTGAGGCTGATTCGCACTGCGACGCAGGTAATCAACTACCTTGTTCCGGCCAATGCGATACAGCCAGGTTCGAAACGCTGCATCCTTCAATTCAAAACTGGCCGCCTGGGCGATCACTCCCATCCAGACTTCCTGCGCCACCTCTTCGGCTACCGCATGCCGGGACAAGCTGCGAAGCAGGAAATTGTATAAACCGTCCTTATGCCGGCAATAGAGCGCTTCAAAAGCAGATAACTCCCCTTTCGCATAGGCATGCAACAAGGATACATCTGATTTTAATGCGTATTTTAACTTACCCCGCATTGCTCATCGAAACCGGCCTGTGTGTTGAGTAACCCTGCCTGCTAATACTAATCGCAACAGAACTGGAAAAGGGGTTAATTTATTTCTCAGAATGCAAAAGAGCCGCATTTGCGGCTCTTTCACTTTAGGCTCGAAATTACTTTTCGTGCTTTATCTCGTCACCCGAAACTCATGGAGGGTAAACGTACCGTGTCCCCAGAAGGTCTCGGTTCCTATCTCAATCGCTCCCATGCAGGTGTTATTGCCAATGGGCCATACACCGTATTGAGGGCCTTGATATCGAGTCCAGTCAACGAATTTTTTCCAGTCAAGCCAACCCTCCGTCGACGACTGTTTCTCAACAAAAGCGACGTATCCCCAACCGAGAGCCGGGTTGGTGTAGATATCCCACTGCTTGCCGTCAATCGTGGCTTCTGCCACCAATCTGCCCGGCGTTTTAGTGGTTGGTTTCCCGACCCAGATCATCATTTCAAACTGCTTGTTCCATTCTTCTGCTTCGCAGCTGGTGTGGAAGAAAGATTCCAGCGCAACGTTGCGCTCTGCGCTGCCGGTTTCAGAGTACTTATAACGCACTTTGAAATTTGGCAGTTTATGTAATTCAACCGGCAGGCCAAGTTTCGCTGCAGTTCCGGATTGAGTATTCTTGGTTTTACGACCGTAATACACCTGCGGGTAACTCTTCACAGAATACTCGTTACCCTGATCGCGACGAAGCCAGTTGTAATCCCACTTTGCGACGTAGTTACCCTTGCTGCCGCCCAGCTCTATGCATTGCGACCAGTTGTCGGTCCACACATCGCTGTCGTTCCAGGTGTTATTTTGCAGTACGTAGTCACCGTAGGATATTTCTGCCCACGGCTGACACCAGCGCGTATTGAGCAAAGGATTGTCGGCGGTTGCAGTAATACCGCTGACCACGGTGCAGGTGCGATTGTTTTCATAGCCAAAACCATCTGCGTTGCCATCGCTGGAATCGGTCAGACATATCGGCTTACCGTTGTCGTCGTATCCACGTGTGGCTGCAGCGACGGGCGGACGTGCTCCATCACTTGTGTCACCGGTTCCCGGCTTCACGTCGCCCCATTTGCAGGAACGACCGTGTTCATATCCCCAGCCGTCACCGTTGTCTGTGGCCACTGCTGAACACTGTGGCGTTGTGTCACTACCGCCACCACCGCCACCATTATTGCTATCGTAGCGACAGGTCTTGTTGTTGTCCCAACCCCATCCATTGCCATTATTTTTAGCAGAGGAGCTACAGGTGGGATACTTGGAAGTTCCGGTGTTGCCGTTTGAATCTGTCGTTATCCGACAGGACTGGTTGTTTTCCCACCCCCAGCCATTGCCGTTATTGACGGCCGCCGCAGTACAGACGGGCCTGGTGGATGTGTTACTTTTTACCTTACACGATTTTCCGTTCTCAAAGCCCCAGGAGCCGTTGACAACAGCTGTTGATGAACAGGTCGGGTAACCTGCTGAAAATTTGCAGGAACGACCAAACTCATAGCCCCAGCCATCACCATCGATATCGGTAATAGCACTGGTGCAGCTTGGAGCGGAGGATTGTGCAAAGGTTGTAGAAGTGGAAACTGAAATTAATATAGGCGCACTCAAAAGCAAAAACGCGGCCTTTCTCAAATAGGATCGAATCAACAGTCTATTCCGGTTTGCTGGTTTTATAGGACCAGTGTTTGTTTTTGTGAGTAAGGCAGTCCTTCGCGGTCACAAGAGCATGCGGTCGCCCTTGCGCTGTACATCACTGTGTGTGAAACGTGAACAATTATAAATAGGGCATCAAAGGAGTCAGGTTAAACAACCGTAATACAATGATTTCAAGCTAGATTTTGCTTTAAGTGTGTCTTGTACCGCCCTGCCAGCTGGCGGTTCTTTAAAAACATTACCCAAAGTCCATCTAAAGGCACAGATATTGTCCGCGACTCACGCCTGCCCGTATTTTTAGTTGATCTCAGCGAAATTGCTGCAGAATTTGTACAAGGCCCAAGGTCAAATACCAGGTTACAACCCTGTATCTCATGTGAGATATCAGCTTAACCTATTGTATTTTAATAGCTTATCCTGAGAATTACCCATAACAGTCCGGTAATATATGAAGCGTGACCTATAACCTGACTGTGAGATGTCTCACAACGATTTTCGCTGAATCTACCGGACCGGGCACGCTGCCAACAGGAAAACCGCCGGTTACGCCAGTTTTTTGTAACGTATGCGGTGTGGCTGCGACGCATCATCACCCAGTCGCCGCTTACGGTCTTCTTCATATTCTGCATAATTACCTGTGAAGAACTCCACATGGGAATCATCTTCATAGGCCAGAATATGCGTTGCCACCCGATCCAGAAACCAACGGTCATGAGAAATCACAATCGCCGCACCGGCAAAATCCAACAGCGCTTCTTCAAGCGCACGCAGCGTTTCAACATCGAGATCGTTGGACGGTTCATCGAGTAGCAGAACATTGGCACCCTGCTTTAATGTCATGGCCAGCTGCAGCCGCCCGCGCTCGCCACCGGAGAGATCCTTCACCAGCTTCTGCTGATCGGCACCTTTGAAGTTGAAGCGGCCGATATAAGCCCGGGAGGGCATTTCAAAGTTGCCAATGACAATTTGATCCTGCCCGTCAGCCAACAATTCAAACACGGTTTTGTCGCCCTCGAGAACATCACGGCTTTGATCTACCCAGGCAATATCAACGGTTTCGCCTTTTTCGATGGTACCGCTGTCTGGTTTTTCCGTACCCATAATCATTCGGAACAAGGTGGATTTTCCGGCACCGTTGCCACCAATCACGCCAACAATTGCGCCCTGCGGTACTGAGAAGCTCAAGTCATCGATCAGCAGTCGATCATCGAACCCTTTGCACACCCCTTTGAAATCCAGCACTTTTTCGCCCAGCCGCTGGCCTGTGGGTATGTATATTTCGTTGGTTTCACTACGCTTTTGAAATTCACGTGACTGCATTTCCTCGAAACGCGCCAGCCGTGATTTTGACTTCGATTGGCGGGCCTTGGCGCCTTTACGAACCCACTCAAGTTCTGCTTTCATGGCTTTAGCGTGGGAGGATTCCTGTTTGGATTCCTGATCCAGACGATCGGCCTTGGCCTCCAGCCATCCGGAATAATTTCCCTCAAATGGAATGCCCCGCCCGCGGTCGAGCTCCAGAATCCAGCCCGCCACATTGTCAAGGAAGTATCGATCGTGGGTGATAGCGACTACGGTGCCATCAAAATCATGCAGAAATCGTTCGAGCCAGGCGACTGAATCAGCGTCCAGGTGGTTGGTTGGTTCATCCAGCAGCAACATGTCTGGCGACGACAGCAGCAACTGACACAGCGCCACGCGGCGTTTTTCACCGCCTGATAAGTTCTTGATCACGGCATCCCACGGTGGCAGTCGCAACGCATCGGCCGCGATATCGAGCTGGCGCTCCAGGTCATGACCGCCGGACGTCTGCAGCATGGCCTCCAGCTTGCCCTGCTCTGCTGCCAGTGCATCAAAGTCTGCATCAGGCTCTGCGTAGGCGGCGTATACCTCATCGAGACGCGCCTTGACTGCCTTTATTTCATCGACGGCTTCTTCGACCGCTTCGCGAACCGTTTGATCGTCCTGCAGTTGCGGCTCTTGTGGCAGATATCCTACTTTGATGTCAGGCATCGGACGAGCCTCACCATCGATTTCTGTATCGAGCCCGGCCATGATTTTCAGCAGCGTCGATTTACCCGCACCATTCAGGCCCAGTACACCAATCTTTGCGCCAGGAAAAAACGACAGTGAAATGTCTTTTAAAATTTCGCGTTTGGGTGGAACCACTTTCCCCACGCGGTTCATTGTGTAGACGTATTGAGCCATGACAGAACATACCGGTCGAATTGCACCAATAAGCTTATCGTCTACGCCATCTGCCGATACTCGGCTTGAGGCAATGCAATTAAAGCTTATAATTGTGCATAGTTATTGATTATGTAAGAGTACGGTTGGCGCTCTCGTCGATCAAACCGACGTATTCTGTGGCAATTGCCAGTCGAACAGCCCCGTGTCCGTCGCATTTTACACGTTTGCCCTTTCCATTGTTATCAACAAACCGCATCCAAGGACTATTGTTCGATGAGTAAAAAAGATTACACCCCGCACGGCGACCTCAGCATTGCAACAGCACTGCACAAACTCGTCGCTGAGGAGATATGCCCGGGTACCGGTGTAGCGCCCGACAAGTTCTGGTCAGAGCTTGAACTTATCGTTAAAGATTTCGCGCCACGTATTAAAAAGCATCTGCAAATCCGCGATGATCTGCAAAGCAAAATAGACACGTGGCATAAGGACAATGCCAAAGGTCCCGACTACGATGCAAAAGCTTACAAAGATCACCTGCAAGCGATCGGCTACCTGGAACCGGAGGTCAAATCATTCAGTGTTGCAACCAGCAAAGTAGACCCGGAGATTGCCACCATCGCCGGGGCACAGCTTGTGGTACCACTGGATAACGCCCGCTTTGTACTCAATGCAGCCAACGCGAGATGGGGCAGCCTGTACGACGCACTGTACGGTACCGACGCGATTCCGGAAACAGATGGTGCCACACGTGCCGGTGGCTACAATCCTGCACGCGGTGCAAAGGTAGTTGCCTGGTGTCGTGATTTCCTGGACCAGCACTTTCCACTTGACAACGGCTCGCACAGCAGCGCGGTCGGTTACCAGAACACCGATGGTGCACTGCAAATTAAACTGGATAACGGAAATACAACTTCGCTGCAAGACCCACAACAATTCAAGGGCTTTTGTGGCGACTCAACTGCACCCGCCAAGGTGCTGTTAGGTAAAAATAATCTGCACGCTGAACTTTGCTTCGACAACACCCATCCGATCGGCAAGACGGACCCGGCACACCTGTGCGATATCATCCTGGAATCTGCCATCACCACCATTTGCGACTGCGAAGACTCAGTGGCATCAGTCGACGCCGACGACAAATGCATGGTTTATCGAAACTGGCTGGGTTTAATGACTGGCAAGCTTGCGCACACATTCAGCAAGGGCGGCACTACCATCGACCGAAAACTTGCCGCAGACCGAACCTATACTTCGCCCGACGGAGACTCACTCACCCTGCCGGGCCGATCCGTTCTTCTGGTACGCAACGTAGGAACACAGCTGACTATCGATTCGGTCCAGTACAAAGGCGAAGATATTCCGGAGACCCTGATAGATGTGATGGTCACGTCACTATGTGCAAAACACGATCTGATGGGCCTGGGTGATTTCAGCAACAGCCGCAACGGCTCGGTTTATATTGTGAAGCCAAAGATGCATGGCTCGGAAGAAGTCGCCCTGGCAACCGAATTGTTCGGACGCGTTGAGGCCGCGCTGTCGATCGAACCCAATACCCTGAAGATGGGTATCATGGACGAAGAACGACGGACCACCGTCAACCTGAAAGCCGCTATCAATGCTGCGCATGAAAGAGTGGTATTCATTAACACCGGTTTTCTGGATCGCACCGGCGATGATATACACACCTGTATGGAAGCCGGCCCCATGCTGCCTAAGGCAGAAATAAAACAAGCCAAATGGCTTAACGCCTACGAAGACAATAACGTCGATTGCGGGCTGGCATGCGGGCTACAGGATCACGCGCAGATCGGTAAAGGCATGTGGGCCATGCCCGATGAAATGGCAGCGATGCTCGACACCAAAATTCAGCATCTTCAACAAGGCGGCAACACCGCATGGGTGCCCTCGCCCACCGCAGCCACTCTGCACGCGACGCACTACTTCAACATCAATGTGCGGGATCGTCAAAACGAGCTGAAAAAACGCACCGCGGCAAACGTTGACGACATCATCACCATTCCACTGCTGCCGGCTGGCCGCAACCTCAGCGCTGAGGAAATCAAAGATGAACTGGACAACAACTGTCAGGGTATTCTTGGCTACGTTGCACGCTGGGTAGGACAAGGCATTGGTTGTTCAAAGGTATTGGACATCAACAACATTGCACTGATGGAAGACTGCGCTACGCTGCGCATTTCAAGTCAGCACATCGCCAACTGGCTGCATCACGGAATCATCAGTAAAGAAGAAGTCACAGAGTCTATGCAAAGACTGGCCGTCTACGTTGATGAGCAGAACAAAGGCGACGGGGACTACCACCCGATGGCACCGGACTTTGATAACAGCATTACTTTTCAGGCATCACTCGATCTGGCGTTGAAAGGTCGCGAGCAGCCAAACGGTTATACTGAATTCATATTGTATGATCGACGACTTGAAGTTAAAAACGCCAGCTAACTTCAGGCAGAACTGTTTGCCTATACGGCAACCGTTATCTTTAAACAAAAAGGCCAGCGTTGCGCTGGCCTTTTGATCAGTCTTTATGCTGCCCGGGAGGCTCGCTTCCGATCAGTCTCTTTCAACATTTTTTTCCGCAACCGAATGCTGTCCGGTGTTACCTCAACGAGTTCATCATCCTCGATAAATTCCAGTGCCTGCTCGAGAGTGTGTGTAATCGGAGTTACCAGCGTTAATGCTTCATCAGTACCTGATGCACGCACGTTAGTCAGCTGCTTGCCTTTGGTGGCATTTACCGTCAGATCATTTGAACGAGAGTGAATACCGACAATCTGTCCTTCGTATATTTCTACCGCGTGTCCTAGAAACAGCTTGCCGCGATCCTGCAGGTTGAACAACGAGAACGCTGCGGTTTTACCGTGAACCATGGAGACCATTACGCCATTCTGACGCGCACCGACTTTGCCGGATTTAACTTCGCCATAGTGGTCAAATACGCTGGTCAGAATACCTGAGCCGGAAGTTAATGTCAGGAATTGGCCACGGAAACCAATCAGGCCACGCGACGGAATGATGAATTCCATCTTCACTCTGCCTTTACCATCGGGTTCCATGTTTTTCAGTTCTGCTTTTCGAACTCCCAGCTCTTCCATGACTGAGCCCTGGTGCTGGTCTTCGACATCGACCACCACAAGCTCATAAGGCTCTTGTATTTTACCGTCAATTTCTTTCTGGATTACCTCAGGACGCGACACACCCAGCTCAAAGCCTTCGCGCCGCATGGTTTCGATCAAAACAGACAGATGCAGCTCGCCGCGGCCGGACACTTTGAATTTATCGGCGGTATCGCCTTCTTCAACCCGCAGCGCAACGTTATGGATAAGTTCCTGATCCAGTCGCTCGCGAATATTTCGGGAAGTTACATACTTACCTTCCTTACCCGCAAACGGAGAGTCATTGACCCTGAAAGTCATGCTAACTGTCGGCTCGTCTACTGATAATGGCGGCAATGCTTCGACGTTTTCGGGATCGCACAGCGTGTCTGAGATGCCCAGACCGTCAATCCCTGTAATACAGACAATGTCACCGGCTGTTGCTTTCTTTGTGTCGACACGCTCCAGCCCCATGTAGCCTTTTACGTTTAGAACTCGACCCTTGCGCTCTGCACCGTCGGCAGACTTAATGACAACGTTCTGGTTCGGCGACAATGCACCACGGGTAATGCGCCCGATTCCGATAACGCCGACGTAACTGTCGTAGTCGAGTGCCGAAATCTGCATCTGGAAACTGCCGTTTATATCGACCTGGGGAGAGGGTACTTTGTCGGTGATCATTTGGAACAAGGGGGTCATGTCATCGGCCAGATCTTCGTGGTCCGCACCGGCAACACCATTAATCGCCGAGGCGAACATGACCGGGAAGTCCAATTGCTCATCGGTGGCACCGAGGCGATCAAACAGATCAAACACCTGATCCATCACCCAGTCAGGACGTGCACCCGGACGGTCGACCTTATTTATCACAACGATAGGCTTCAGGCCCTGCTCAAACGCTTTGGAGGTGACAAAGCGGGTTTGCGGCATCGGACCATCAACCGCATCAACCAGCAAAAGTACGCTGTCAACCATCGACAATACGCGCTCAACTTCCCCGCCGAAATCTGCGTGTCCCGGGGTGTCAACGATATTGATGCGGAAATCCTGCCACTCAATGGCGGTGTTTTTGGCCAGAATGGTAATGCCCCGCTCTTTCTCCTGGTCATTCGAATCCATGACGCGTTCTGCGTCCTGCGACTTCCGGTCCAGTGTGCCCGATTGGTTCAGCAGTTTGTCGACCAAAGTGGTTTTGCCATGGTCGACGTGCGCAATGATCGCGATATTGCGCAACTTCTCAGTAGTGGTTGTAGACATATTATTTGCAGGAACGGGCCGTAAGGCCAATAGGTTTAAAGAATAGAGGCGCGATTATACAGATCGCGGGGCAAATAAGTACCGGCTATCCAGCCGGTATTGCCACTTTTGTGTATTAAAATCAGGAATTTTTACTCCACAGTGTGAAATTTAGGGGTTTTCCCAAAAAAAACAAGCGACTACCTGAACTTTCACTGTCGGACACAGATTGCCGTTCATTGCACAGCACTGGCGGCCATTAAAGCTAGCCGCACCTGACATTGTGTAATCCTGCAATTTAACCGGCATAAGCGCTCTCACCGGGCGATGCTGTTGGTCTGCCCATCGTAATCAATGGTCCAAATGCCGCTGCAGGCGCCACGACTACGGGCCTGCCGCTGCCCGCCGGAAAGAATCCAACCGACTGTGAAAACTTTGAATCGTCAACAGCTTAGGCCCGGATAAACTGTTGCATGCCCGTGTCTCCATGGCTTTACGATCATATTCAAGAGTGAAGTCGGTAACTTTGCAAAACCCGCAGGCACCCCGCTCTGCCTCTTCTTGATCTTAACTGCCGATCAAAAGGTTTAAATTGATAATAAAGGTATTACCTGTATTGTTTATTCACAGCCACACTGTCCGGTTTACCCGATGAATGCCGAAAATCTCACAGCAACAGCAAACAAAATTTGTAGTCTGGTTACCGGCAGCAGCAGAGTTCTGGTGGCTATCGCCGGACCACCGGCATCCGGCAAATCTACATTTGCCGAAGCACTTGCGCCTGAAATAAATAAACTGACAAACTCAGACACCTCCACTGTGCTGCCGATGGACGGCTTTCATCTCGACAACAGCATTCTTGATCAACAACAAACCAGACAACGCAAAGGCGCACCGCACACCTTCGATGCACAAGGCTTTGTCGATTGCGTAAAACGCATCTCGGCGACACAATCAGAGATCTTCGTGCCCGTATTTGACCGGCAACTCGATCTCGCACGCGCCGGTGCCCGACGCGTACTCGCCACACAATCGATCATACTGGTGGAGGGTAATTATCTGTTACTGGATCAAAAACCCTGGTCGGATATGTACGACTTATACAATTACCGAATCTACCTTGATGTGCCGGAAGCACTGCTGACCGAGAGACTGCAACAAAGATGGATCGATCATGATCATACCCCTGCCGAAGCGATATTGCGGGCAGAATCCAATGATCTGCCCAACGCCCGCCTGGTGGCATCGTGCAGGCTTGCGGCGGATCAGGTTATATCCAGTGAAGCCTGACCTTCATGTACACAAACAAGTCATTTGATTAAAGCGCACTTAACTTTAACGCTGAATGTTGGATTGACACACCAGCCTCTGAATTTACAGCCGGTTTGAATGCGGTGTTTATTGATGTCGGAGGTTCTGCCACGCAGACTACCAGGCTGACAATTTTTACAAGAGTCATAGAATTCAAACAGTGCAACAGTACCTTGCTACCATTACCGGTACCGGGCATTCAAACTTCAATCATTGAGACACCATGACAAACCCACTTCATATCCACATTATCGCCTGCGGTGGCACAATTGATAAAGTCTACTTTGATGCCAAGAGCAACTACGAAGTCGGCGAACCCCAAATTGCAACCATCTTCCGGGAAGCCGGCGTGAGCTTTGAGTATTCAATCGAGCCACTGATGCGCAAAGACAGTCTCGATATGACAGACGATGACCGCCAGCTGATAAGACAAACTATCGAGCAGTGCGATGCCCGTCATGTTCTGATCACACACGGCACTGACACCATGCCAGAGACAGCTCGAGCTGTTGCCGGCATTGCAGATAAAACCATTGTACTCACCGGCTCAATGACACCGGCAAGGTTTCAGGTATCTGATGCAGAGTTCAATATCGGCTGCGCGGTCGGTGCTTTGTTAAGTAAATCAGCCGGCGTCTACATCACGATGAATGGTTGTGTTTTCGATGGTACAAAAGTGCGTAAAAACCGTGAACTCAGCCGCTTTGAGTCAATCGATGAATAGTAACCACGCCTAACGTTTTATTGTACCTGTCACCTGCACACCTCCATCCGTTACTTCCACTACCACAATCTCTCCAGACGAAGGATACACCCCGGTCAGTGCAGTAATATTTACCTGGTGTGTCACCAGCAGTGTTGATACATCCTTGTCTAATTCAACCAGCCAGTTCTGCAATTCGGTTGTCTGTGATTTTTCGCGCTCCCTGCGCTGATAAAACGAATTGAGAAAAGGTAAGTCCTCGACCTTGTCATAGCGAAGCAGCGTCGCTGTCTCTACGCATCGACACCACTGGCTGGTGTACACAGCGAGATTTTCAATGCCGTTAGCGCGCAAAAATTCACCGGTGTTCGTTGCCTGTTGTCTGCCCTCGTCGGATAAATTACGTTGCGTGGCGCAATCGTCGATCGAAAAATTCTGCGGGTCACCTGTGCCGGGGGCAATTGCATGCCGCATCAACGCAACATGACTACCTTTTTTTACTAATGCCAGTAATCCAGCCTCTGTGTCGGCAAAGCTGCCAGCACTACAGAGACACAAAAACACACTAACTACCAATGTGCATAGTCGCATCGCTTTTTTTTCCTCCATCTGATTTATTTAGTAAGCTACTGATTGACGTGCGGCAAGAATAACCACTGCACCTTTTCGAAACAACGCCAGTGTCAATCCGGTTTGGAAATCTATGGTGATGCCGGTCTCTGATCAGACTGCCCTACAGGAACTGATTGCGCAAGCTGCCCGGTGAGGCGAGCGGTGAAAGATCTCTACAGACTGAACAATAACGGCAGGACACATCCATGCGCCCAAATACCGTATAATCACCCGCAGCAGGTATCCCTTTCAGATTGCTTTGGAACACATGGTTACAGGGATTGAGGTGCACAAACAAATACTTGAGGAGTAATCAGGGTGGGTAATCCGTTAAAGGTTGGCGTTTTCGGACTGGGATCAATGGGATACGGCATTGCGCAATCTGCACTGCGGGCCGGTATCAATACCTGTGGCTTTGATGTTGCGCAAGCTCAGGTGGAACGTTTTCAGGCAGACGGAGGCTCTAAAGAGAAACTCGCCGATGCAGTGACTTCAGTAGACGCTGTAATTATTGTTGTACTCAATGCAGCGCAAACCGAGTCTGTCCTGTTCGGCGAACACGGTGTCGTTCCTTCACTTAAAAAAGGCGCGGTGGTTCTGGCTTGCGCCACAGTGCCGCCAGAGTTTGCCAGGCAAATGGCAAAACAGTGCACGGAACACGGGGTACATTATCTCGACTCACCAATCTCTGGCGGCTCTGTCAAGGCCGCAAACGGTCAGCTTAGTATTATGGCATCCGGTACACCGGCAGCCTTCACTGCAGCCAGACCAGTGCTGGATGCTATCGCCGAAACCGTATTCGAGCTTGGTGACAGCGCCGGTGCCGGCTCGGCCATGAAGGCTGTTAACCAGTTGCTTGCCGGTGTTCATATCGCAGCCATGGCAGAGGCGATGACCTTTGGCATGACTCAGGGCGTGTCAGCAGATAAATTTCTCGAGATCATACCAAAGTGTGCAGGCACCAGCTGGATGCTGGAAAACCGTGCGCCACATATTGCCGCTGGAGATTACACTCCCCACTCTTCAGTCGATATATGGCCAAAAGACCTGGGCATAGTTCTAGACATTGCCGGGCAGGCAAATTTTCCGGCACCAATCGCAGCAGCAGCATTGCAGCAATTTGCCGCTGCATCGAGTGCCGGCTATGGCGGTGAAGATGATGCCGCCGTGGCAAAAATATACGCTGAAAGCGCCGGGTTAACACTACCGGAACCTACATGACATTGCCTGTCTCGTTAACTACGAATCGTTCTTACAAGGATTGCAATGCGCAGCTCAAAGACACTTTATGCGATCCCGCACCATACCGAAGGTAAGGCTGGCGATGTTATTGTGGGTGGTGCGGCAACACCTCCCGGGGACACGCTGCGGGAGCAGCGACGTTTTATTGCACAGGATACCAACCGGACCATCAGCTAGCTGCAGTCTCATGTTTACATTGCAGAAATTCCACCGACGTTCACAAGCAAATATTATTCTGCCCACGCACGAGGGGCAGGCAAAACAGCCCGGACTATTTTATGACTGATAAAAGCGATATAGGACTAATTGGATTGGCCGTGATGGGTCAGAACCTGATTTTGAACATGAATGATCATGGCTTCAGGGTCACCGCCTACAACCGCACAACCGCTCGCACTGATGAGTTTCTGCAGGGCCCCGCTAAGGACACCAACATAACAGGAGCCGACACCCTTCAGGAATTTGTCGACAGCCTCAGCTCCCCGCGCAAAATTTTTCTAATGGTCAGAGCCGGTCAGGCAGTCGATGCCACTATCGAAAGCCTGCTGCCACTGCTTGACGATGGTGACGTTATCATTGACGGCGGTAATTCAAACTACCAGGACACCCGCAGGCGTCACGCCTGGTTAACCGACAAAAACATTCTATTCATAGGCACCGGTGTCTCCGGTGGTGAAGAAGGGGCTCGCCGTGGTCCATCAATTATGCCCGGCGGCAACCCGAAAGCCTGGCCACTGGTAAAAGATATTCTGCAAAAGATCAGCGCCAAAACGGCCGATGGCAAACCATGTTGCGATTGGGTGGGTGAAGACGGCGCCGGTCATTTCGTCAAGATGGTGCACAACGGCATTGAATACGGCGATATGCAATTGATCGCCGAGGCATACCACTACATGCGTGATGTACTGGGTAAATCCAATGATGATATGCACCAGATCTTTAGCGCCTGGAACAATACAGATCTTGGCAGTTACCTTATTGAGATCACCGCAGACATACTGGCGTTTAAAGATCAGGACGGTCACGTGCTGGATATCATTCTGGACAAAGCCGGTCAGAAAGGCACCGGTAAATGGACGGGTATCAACGCGCTTGAGCTTGGCATACCGCTGACACTTATCGGAGAAGCCGTTTTCGCCCGTGCTTTGT
This sequence comes from uncultured Granulosicoccaceae bacterium, assembly GCA_937922015.1. GTDB lineage: Bacteria > Pseudomonadota > Gammaproteobacteria > Granulosicoccales > Granulosicoccaceae. The sequence goes on along the minus strand of CAKZVB010000010.1, from coordinate 39,957 downwards.
CGGCACTGAAAGATGAAAGAGTCTCCGCCTCTAAACAACTGCAGGGCCACGGTGTTGCTGATCCCGCATCTGTCACCAACGCAGATGAACTGACGGATCAACTTAGTCAGGCGTTACTGGCATCCAAAATAATATCCTATGCACAAGGCTATATGTTGCTTCGAGCCGCGGCGGAAGAATTCAACTGGGATCTGCAATACGGCAATATTGCGCAAATGTGGCGGGAAGGCTGCATCATCAGATCAGTATTTCTGGACGACATTCAAAACGCCTTCGCTAAAAATCCGGATCTGTCTAACCTGCTATTGGATGATTACTTCGCAGCACAAATGCAACGTACCCAGCCGGGCTGGAGAAAAATTGTTGCCTCTGCAGTGAACCACGGCACACCTATGCCGGCAATGAGCTCGGCACTGGCATTCTACGACGGATATCGCAGCGAAAAACTACCAGCCAATATGATTCAGGCTCAACGCGATTACTTTGGTGCACACACCTATGAGCGTGTGGACCGACCCCGGGGTGAGCACTTTCACACTGACTGGACCGGTGAAGGCGGAGACGTTTCCAGTACCACCTATGATGTGTAAAAAGTAGTAATTCATCATAATGTTCAGAGGCCGCCGTGCACGGTTGTCGGTCGAATCTATACGCCCGACTCTGATGCTGTTTTTCAGGCGGCACTGATTATCTCTGAAGGAAATCCCACCGCTGCCAGTAATATGATACGAAAAAAATGGTCAGACAACTATAGAATCGAGTTACGCAGTATTAAAAAGCACTTGATGTTCAACGACAATACACCCCGGTGTTGATTAGTCCTTTATCAGTGACCGTGCGCGATTCCATATCATAGCAAGCCGGTATGTTTGAAGGTTTATAACGAATATAAAATTCTTCGCCATCATAAGAGTAATCCATGCTGTTTACGCCGCTGTTACTGCGGGTAAAGGTAAGGTTCTCTACCCCGCCTTCGGGCGATCTGCCTGGTTCCATTCGACGGCTCCCTTCGGCATGTCTCAACGGTGAAATCCGTGGCAGGTCTGTTAAGTTTTCGACCTTCCCCATCAGACACTGAATAATATAGGGCGCGTCTTTTGAAGTGTGATACCGGTAGCCAAAGTCCTCGTCCGGTTGTCCATTGCAGACATCCAGAACCCGGTCATCGATTACCGTGCCATCAGGATTGTTGTCTCCATAAAGCGGAAAACCGTCAAATGCCCAGCCAATGATCGCGTCGTCACCTGCATTTTTCATGACGTCAATCATGCAAGTCGGTGATACATGATAATGGTAATCACTGCCCCTCCCGGCGTGCCCTCCACATTTATCCAATTGCCTTGTTTGAAGGGTATCGTGTCTGCTTTGGTGGTGATGTAGATCGGCGCTACTCATTTCACCCCCACTGGTATAATCAAAAATCAGCACACCGTTCACGGCCACTGCAAGCGCAGCATCACGCGTCTTTGGTGTAGTGGTAGGTGTGGCTTGTAATGGAACAGGTACCGTATAGTCGGCGGGCACGGGTACTTGCTCATTCGATGCAACAATGCCAGTCATCAGCTCATGATCCGGAAAGCTGTTGGAACTCAAATGTGCATGCTTTGAATCACAGCTAACAGTCACTTTATCGGCAAAACCAGCATCGACAACAGATGCCTTTATTGCTGCACAGCGATCGATATAAACCGGCACACCCTCTGTTTTCCCAGTGGCTTGCGACCAGGCAGACTGACACATCAAAGCAAGCACTGATGAGTACAAAATGACACTCTGAATGTTATCGATAAAGCGTTTCATTAATCTGGTTTATGTATATTCAGTGCGATTCGATCGATGACCTCAGGCAACAAACCAGAATCGTGCACCATCAAAGCTCCGTAAAACTAACCGGGCCTGAGCTCTAATTGCCGGTAGTGCCTCATCTCGTCAATATCATCGATGTACGCTTTGATGTGACTGAAGAATTTTCTGAATTCGGCACTTTTTCTAAATTTCTGCAGATGATCTTCGGGAGAGGTCCATTCAATACGCACAATAAACTGGCTGCGGTCCTCTTCACACTGGCAGCATTCATAAGACAGGCAATAGGTAGACTCAAGCAGGAATCCGGCAGCCTTGTGATAGGATTTTATGAAATCAGCCTGCTGTGATTCTGCGATGGTATAGCGAAGATATTCAACAATCATAATCCCTCCCTGATTGGTATAGCCAGTCAATCCGGTGCCCGGACACAATTCAGCATTACATCGTCGCCTCAGATATAACACTAGTACAGCGTTGCCGCAACATCAGAAAAAAACGAAATACATCAAGTCAGCGAATAGCCGCTCCAGCCCTATTAGACCTGCAGAAACTATCGCGCTTGTCGAACTTCCGTTGCCAATACCACATCAGTATAGTAAACATCATCAACTACATGCCTTTATTCGCTGGAAATTCGCAAGTTAAAATTCACTACCGGCTCCCGCTCGCGAGGCGAGATCAGGCCTGACACGTACTCGGAATAGCTATTGGACAAATATGCTGGCTCTTGCAACATGCTGCTTAATGACACTGGCAATGGGTACGCTCCACGCCTGGTCAGTTTTTAGCGCCGACATTGAGCTGGTACTGGGTTTATCCAGAACTCAATCCTCACTGGTGTATTCACTGGCGCTGGTGGCATTGACAGCAACAGTGCTCTTCGCCGTTCCACTTTTTAATCGACTATCGCCAGCGATGCTTTTTGCCGGCTCTGCCACTGGTGCCGGCCTTGGGCTGCTTTGTGCATCCAGCGGCTCTGAGGTGATGCTGTTTGCAGGCTACAGTGGCGTATTTGGAATCGCCAACGGCATCGGTTATGGCTTTGCCCTGCAACTTTCCGCCAGAGTATTTTCACATCGCAGTGGATTTGCCATGGGAGTTACTACCGCGACATACGCACTAGGCGCGACAGCTGGCGCGCAGATTCTGGGCACTCTGGTGGCGGTGACCGGTTCACTTGCGACACTACGGCTTCACGGGATCAGTTTTCTGGTTCTTGCACCTGTGCTGGCAATTCTAATACACACCGGTAAGGCAGAATATTCAGTGAGCAATATTCGAATTAAGCCAATAGATATAAGCAACAAACTAATAAACAAGTACCGTCTTAGCTACGGTCTTGCTGTCTTTGCAGGGCTAATGGCCATCGCTCATGCCACACCATTTATAACCTCATATGGAAACACTCATCTTTCACTGGCCCTATGGGGCGCTATCGTCCTTGGTATCGGTAATGCAATCGGCGGCCTAATAGCTGGTCTTGCCTGCGACCGCTTTAGCACACAACACATTATTACCCTGCTTCCATGTGTGGCTGCAATTGCACTGGCGTCAGCCGCTGTCGCACCGAATGCAGCGATGGCACTTGCTATGCTGGTGGTGATCGGCTTTACCTATGGTGCTTTAATCGCAGTATATCCTGTAGCAATCGCCAGGCATTTTGGACTGACAAACTCAGCAACAGCTTATGGTCGAATATTTATTGCCTGGGGCATCGCGGGTCTGTCAGCTCCCGTTATCGCCGGTCTTTTATACGATACAACGCAGAGCTATCGCTACTCAATGTTGTTAGCTATGGCACTGTCGCTGGCCTCGGCGATAGCGGCATTACGGCTGCGAACACCACAGTGCGAGGATTAAAATCCATCAGTTATTAGCGCTTCACTTCCGACATAAAGTTGCGGTAGATTTTCTCAGCACAAGCAACAAAGTCATCCATCCCTTGTTCAGCACCTCTGGCCATCTCGTTATAGCCGTCCTTACCTAAAGTATTGATGAGTGCATTGTAGTAAGCCGGTATCTCTGCCCAGTTTGCGACCGTGTCCGGTTCAACTTCGACGTGGTATTGCATAGACCATGCGTGCCTGCCTACCCGCATCGCTTGCACCGGGCACACATCGGATTCGGCGAGGATAATAGAGTCTTGCGGGGGATGATCCACCTGCACAGAATGCCATTGCAGACATTTTTGCACTTCGGGTGTGCCTGCAAACAACGGATCATTAAGACCCGCCTGCGTTAGCTTTACATCCATCACGCCGATTTCACCGGGTTGTTGCGGAGCGCAGCTACCTCCCAGTGCATCAGCCAGTAACTGATGCCCAAGGCATAAACCTAAATACGGTTTGTTCATTTCCCTGACCCACTGATAAATGGCAGCTTTCTCGGGCACAAGCCAGGGATGTTCTTCAACATCCCATACATCCATTGGCCCACCCATCACCCACAGGGCGTCATAGTCTGATAACTCGGGGATAGTTTCGCCCCGGTCAAGCTGCACCGCATCCCATTGGATACCGTCTGCTGCCAGAAAACGTCTTAGCGAGCCAGGATGCTCACACTCTATATGTTGAAATACCAGTAGTTTCATCGTTCTGTTCAACCAATACGCAGATTATTAAGTAAGGCAAGGTCAGGCCTCTGTATCCCGGGACAATCACTCACTTTCGAATCACAGTTCAATTTTATCGGATACAAAAGTCAACCTTCAGAAATCAATTTTCCGGCAAAACTGTATTTAGGCCCGAGAAAATACCGTGCATGAGAGTTTAATACTACACGATCACCCGTCTGAACAGTGGCAACAGGTGGTACTTCAATAGATACACGCTGACCATTTGAGAGTGTGCAAATCAGCACGCCGACATTTCCGGTTGGCCCGGATCTGGATGCTCTTGATTGTACTTGCGCCTGCACCTGATAAGTTGCACCGGCGGGTATCATCGTAATCAGATATCCACCAGACATCAGCACAAACACCAGTGCCAGAAGCGTGTTTCGCACAGTGCTTCGAAAGGTCATCAATGTCACCATGTTGATAGCGGTTAAATCAGTCTGGTGACTAAGCAGGTCAATTCAAGTGCCTGTGTATTACCTCCCCGGTAATCACAAGATGAATCCACAAAACCCGATGTCTGTGAAAAAACAGCTTGACTTAAACCATGGTTTAAGTGCCACACTGGTCTCTCCAAAGCTCAATCAAGGTAATTTTATGGCATTTTTTAATCGTCGTACCGGCATTGCAGGGCTCACAGTCGCCGCCCTTCTGTGCATGATCTGCGGCATTCCATTCATTGCAGCGATACTGGGCATTGGCGGCTTTTCAGTCAGTGTGTTTCTGTTGGATTTACCAGCTGCACTTATAATCGCTATTTTGATTGCTATGCTTATTATGGTGTCAGTCGTTATATTTTTAGCAAAACGTCAATCCAACACAGCGGACGAGAAAACCCATTGAACATCGGAGATATTGCTAAAAAACTGGACATGCCCGCATCCAGGATTCGCTACTACGAAAAGATTGGATTATTAAAGCCACAGCCGCGCGTGTCTGGTAATCGCATTTTTGATAAAAAAGCACTGGATTCCCTTAGATTTATCCAGCTTGCACAGAACGCGGGTTTTAGCCTCGAGGAAATGAAAGCACTTCTCGACAGCGCCGCTCACGCCTCGCCTTCCTCCCGTCAATGGCGGGAAATAGTTAAGAAGAGAAGGCAGGAGTTACAGAGTAAAATGGATCAGATAAAACAAATGGACTATATACTGAGTCAATTAACAAGCTGCAAGTGCGCGACTCTGAACGAATGCATAGACAGCTGTTTCAGCGCCTGAGAATTGCTGCCGTCAACACTGCGGTGTTTAATGGTTACATTTCACGCAATGCAACACGCCTGACTTTGCCGGTAGTCGTCATTGGCAATTCGTCTATAAATTCAACCAGACGCGGATATTCATGTTTTGCCAATCGATCTTTTACGGATGCCTGAATCTCCTGTGCTAATTCATCCGAGGCTACATATCCTTCTGCCAATACGATAAACGCCTTTATAGCCTGCCCCCGGATCGCATCATCGACCCCCACTACGGCACATTGCGCAACAGCGGGATATTTTAGCAGGCTGTCCTCAACTTCACCCGGCCCTACTCTGTAGCCTGATGTAGATATCACATCATCATCTCTGCCAAGAAACCAGAGATAGCCCTCATCATCACGATAGCAAAGATCACCGAGCCCCCAGTACTCGCCGCGATACTTGCTTTGAGTTGCCTGCTTGTTATTCCAGTAGCCCAGAAACATCACCGGATCATCTCGCAATGCCGCCAGCTCTCCGGTCTCACCTACAGGGACTATATTACCGTCCCTATCTACCGGCTCAACACGATGCCCGGGATAAGCCTTACCCATAGAGCCGGGCTTAACCGGAAACAACGCCGAACAGTTACCAACGATATAATTGAATTCTGTCTGCCCGCACATTTCATTGACCTCTATACCAAAGGTATCGCGAGTCCAGTGAAAAATCTCTGCGCCCACGGTTTCACCGGCCGACATCATGCTGCGAAAATAATAATCGAACCGATCTACCGCCTCACTTTGACGCAACATTTTTAATGCAGTAGGTGGCACGAAACCGTTGGTAACACGGTACTTTTGCAACAGGTGACAAACGCGCTCAGGGTCAAATTTCTGCGCTTCATAACCAAGCACCGGTTTGCCGTAATACCATGAAGGCAACAGTGCATCCAGTAGTCCGCCGGTCCACGCCCAGTCAGCCGGTGTCCAGAACACGTCATCGTCAGAAGGGAAAAAATTCTGTGACAGCTCAAAGCCCGTCAGATTACCGATCAAACAACGGTGTGCGCCCAGTGCACCCTTGGGCGGGCCGGTAGTGCCGGAGGTATAGATAAGAAATGCCGGATCATCCGATAAGGTATCAACCGATGTGTATTTGTCGCGACCTTTGACTAGCAGTGATTCAAGCCCGTTTAAGGTCGTGTGGTCATCGCAATCAATGATCTGTGTCAGATCCGGAAGTTCCGGTATCAGCGATTCAAGCAGTTCACGATGTGCGGCATCAGTTATTACTATTTTTGCACCACTGTCAGCAAGCCGGTACTTTAGTGCGTCTTCACCAAACATCACAGACAATGGCAGAGAGACAGCGCCGATCTTATACGTTGCCACATGGGCCAAACCCGCCTCATATCGTTGTGGCAGTACAATGCCCACTCGATCACCGGTCTGCACCCCAAGCCCCACAAGGGCATTTGCCAGAGCGTTGGATTCACGGGCCAGTTGACCGAAGGTAAACTGCGATTGCGCACCGGTATCATTTTCATAGTACAAGGCGATGCGATCAGGGTGGCTTATGCCAAACTGACTGACCGCCACTCCAATATTAAAATGCTGTGGAATATCCCAACGAAAATTGCTGTACAACTCGTTGTAATTGTACTGACCGGGCTTAAATAGTTGCACGTTATAACTCAGGCTAGTGCGAGACTGTTAACCGCGTGTGTTGGGTGGATCAGCGATGCTGACCTCCCAGTCGGGGGTAAAGCCAAGCACATGGATGCGCGCTGGCATGGTCGAGTTAAACATGCTGTTGTGCCAGAACGTAGCCTGATACATGGGATCGTTTTCAGGGAGTTCTGCAACACTGCAATGCAGCTTAAAGGTCTGCTGATATTGCTGGAACACCAGATCACATTCCTGTTGCGCCACTAATAGTTCGGCGAGTTCAGAGCCCAGTAGAAATGTCGCGGTTAGCGTTTCGTTAAAATCTTTCGGGTACTGATAGTAGGCCGAGCTCAGTATTTTTATGGCTGAGTCCCTGCGTATTTTCGGATCAAAGGTTTTTTTAACGATATGGCGGAATTCACTGGTGATTTCCACAGGATCTCGCAACACAATATTGGTGTTCACAGGCCCCAGATCACGGTCGCTGATTTTTACAAATACTCCGGCCTGCATCCCGGAACCGGGACGACCGTCGTCCTTGCGCACCGCGTGCTGTCTGATCCGGCATTGCCAGCCGATGAAATATTCCATCAGCGGATGATTCTGTACGTTCAACTGTGTGCTCCCGAGCGTCACTGGGCGGTTATTACTGGTATAATCGCAGCTGCTGACTGCTGAGTCTGAACGCAGTTAGCAACTTTAGCAATCAAGTGTATTCTGTCGCTCCCACTCACTCAAATGGGACGTATAGTCAACCCATTCCTGCATCTTAAGTTTAATGTAGGCATTGACCAGATCATCGCCAAGACCGTTTCTAAGCACCTTGCTGTTTTCGAACAAACGCAGTGCATCATGCAGCGTTGACGGCAGCTTTTTAGCGCCTTTGACCTTATGGCCTTCCTCATACATATTCAGATGCACCGGCTTGCCCGGGTCGCGTTTATTTTCGATCCCATCAAGCCCCGCCGCGAGAAAACCGGCCTGCATCAGATACGGATTAGCAGCACCGTCCATCAAGCGCAATTCAAAGCGGCCATCTTCCGGTACGCGAATCATATGGGTTCGATTATTACCTGAGTAGGTCACCGAGTTGGGCGACCATGTTGCACCTGAACTGGTGACTGGAGCACCAATTCTTTTGTAGCTGTTTACTGACGGGTTAAACACCGCACAGAGGGCCGTGGCGCTGTCCATAATCCCCCCCAGAAACTGGTAGGCAAGCGGTGATAAACCGAGATCATCCTTTTTGTCTAAAAAGAGATTCTTTTTACCTGCCTTATCCCAGATCGACACGTGAGCATGACAGCCATTACCGGTCAGATTGGCAAATGGCTTGGGCATAAAGGTGGCGCGCATTCCGTGGTTTTCGGCGACGGTTTTAACCATGTACTTAAAGAACACATGCCGATCAGCGGTCTTCAGGGCGTCGTCGTAGTCCCAGTTCATCTCAAACTGACCATTGGCGTCTTCGTGGTCGTTCTGGTACGGTCCCCAGCCCATGTCGATCATTGCATCGCAGATCTCACTGATGACCGGGTATCGACGCATCAGTGCCTGCTGGTCATAACAGGGTTTGGCTTGTGTGTCTGTGGAGTCGTATATTGCGGTTGCGTCGTTGTTGATTAAAAAGTACTCGCACTCGACACCTGTCTTCATGCGGTAGCCCAGCTTTTGCGCTTTCGCCAGCTGCCTTTTTAATGCCACCCGCGGTGATGCCTCAACTTCTTTGCCATCCATCCACAGGTCGGCCGCGACCCATGCGACTTCCGGCTTCCAGGGCAACTGAATAACACTGTCTGCATCAGGGATGGCAAACATATCGGGGTGGGCGGGTGTCATATCGAGATAGGAGGCAAAGCCTGCGAAACCGGCACCATCCTTCTGCATACCTTTTATGGCGCGTGTCGGTACCAGCTTGGCACGCAAAACACCAAATAGATCAACAAAGCTGATCAGAAAGTATTTTACCTTTTTGGTGTTAGCCCACTTCTCCAGATCTTTTGCCACTTTGCTTTTCCCGAGTTTTAATAAGTGTGTTTAGAAACCAGCCTAGTACCCGCTGCCCGGTATCCACTGTGTGCCCGCAAGTGGCACGCCCGCCATGGCCGCCGACTCTACTGTCAGTGCCACAAGATCTTCCGGCTCAAGATTGTGCACATGGCTTTTACCGCAGGCTCTGGCCAGTGTTTGAGTCTCGAGTGTCAGACAGCTTAAATAATTTGCCAGGCGACGCCCGCCAAGTTCCGGATCAAGCCGCGCCGCAAGCTCTGGATCTTGTGTGCAAATACCCGCCGGGTCTTTGCCATCCTGCCAGTCATCGTAGTACCCGGCAGAGGTTCCAAGCTTGCGGTATTCCTCTTCATGTTCAGGGCTGTTATCACCAAGCGCGATCAATGCCGCTGTCCCTATAGATACAGCGTCTGCGCCCAGTGCCAGCGCTTTCGCAACATCAGCACCGCTGCGTATCCCACCGGATACGATCAGTTGCACCTTGCGATGCATGTCCAGTTCTTTAAGCGCATCTACCGCCATGCGTACCGCAGGCAGTGTTGGTATGCCGACATGTTCAATAAAGACATCCTGCGTTGCAGCGGTGCCGCCCTGCATGCCATCCAGTACCACGACGTCGGCACCTGACTTAACTGCGAGCGCGGTATCGAAATAAGGCCGCGATGCACCTATCTTTGCGTAGATGGGTATCTGCCAGTCTGTTATTTCGCGAAGCTCGTTTATTTTTATTTCCAGATCATCGGGGCCTGTCCAGTCGGGATGGCGGCAGGCGCTGCGTTGATCAATACCTTCCGGAAGGTCACGCATACCGGCCACGCGTTCACTGATTTTCATCCCTAACAGCATGCCACCACCTCCCGGCTTGGCACCCTGCCCGACTACAATTTCAATGGCATCGGCCTTACGCAGATCATCCGGGTTCATGCCATAACGCGACGGTAAATACTGATAGACCAGCAGATCAGAATGACCGCGCTCTTCAGGGGTCATACCGCCATCACCGGTCGTGGTACTGGTACCCATTGCACTGGCACCACGGCCAAGTGCTTCTTTGGCCTGAGCTGACAGCGCACCAAAGCTCATGCCTGCGATGGTAATAGGTATTTTCAGTTCGATGGGCTTTTTGGTAAAGCGCGCACCCAGTGTGACACTGGTATCACAGGTTTCGCGGTAGCCTTCAAGCGGATAACGGGACATACTGGCACCAAGGAACAACAGATCATCAAAGTCAGGCACACGCCGCTTGGCACCAAAGCCGCGGATATCATAAATACCCTCCCGGGCCGCACGCTGTATCTCTGCGATGACGTGACGTGGAAAAGTAGCTGACTCTCTCAGCCTTGAGTGATAGTCATCAGTCATTAGCCACCATTCCGGTTCTAGTATGCATTGGCGTTGTCGATATTAAAATGATAGAGCTTTCGGGCCGAGCCATAACGACGGAAGTCCTTCGCACTGTGCTCTGTTATGTTGGCCGCTGCCAGTAGTTGCGTCAGTTCTTCAAGATGTTCATCACGCATTTCTTTCAGTTCGCAATCTGCACCGGTACTTTTAACCAGCCCTTTGACATAGATTCGGGCTTCATAGATTGAATCACCCAGTGCGTCACCGGCATCACCGCAGATCACCAGGCGACCGGTTTGTGCCATAAAGGCAGACATGTGACCGACGTTGCCACCAACGACAATATCAACACCCTTCATGGAGATACCACAACGCGCAGCGGCATTGCCCTGCACCACCAACAAACCGCCGTGAGCGGTAGCACCACAGTATTGAGAAGCATCACCGGTGACACGCACCTGGCCCGACATCATGTTTTCAGCCAGACCCGGGCCGGCATTACCGTTAACCTGAATATTAGCGTGCTGGTTCATCCCCGCACAGTAGTAACCCACATGCCCGTTCACGGTGACGTCAACCGGTATAGTTGCACCGACTGCAATCGAATGACGACCATTGGGATTTTGAACTTCAATAGCACCGGTATGATCTTCAGTATGCAATAGCTGGTTTAGTGTTCGTATGCCCTCGACGGACACGTCAATTGTCTGCACGTTCTAGCCCCTCTGCCAGCTGTAAATTTGCGCCGGCTCGGGCTCCCAGATTCTGGCGTTTTTAGCACCCGGCAATTGAGCTATCGCGCGATACTCTGAAGACATCGCCGCCCAGTCATCTGTTTCAGCCATAATGGCAGGTTTACATCCGATAGGATCTCGCAATACGGCAAAACCGTCTTTAGTACCAATGGCAAAAGTGTAAAAGCCATCGAGGTCTTCGATCGCATGATGCAGCGCATCGTCCAGACCGTCGCCTTCCTGCAAGCGCCACGACAAATAGCCCGCCGCCACTTCACTGTCATTGTCGGTTTGAAAACTGATGCCGTAAGACTGTAGTTTCTCGCGCAGCCTGTTGTGATTTGATAATGAACCGTTATGCACCAGACAGAGATCGTCACCGGTTGAAAATGGATGAGAATGCTCTGTAGTAACCGCGCTCTCAGTGGCCATTCTGGTGTGACCCAACGCATGACTGCCGGTATAGCTGGCGACACCGAAGTTCTCTATAAACTCCTGTGGTGACCCTTTCTCTTTGAATATTTCTATTTTCTGACCAGAGCTATTTACCCTGATTTGTGGATAGTTGTCTTTAAGCCAGTGCTGTAACGACTCAAGCGATGACGCCGCACTGACCACCGCATGGTTTAGCAGCGGTGTGACAACCCCCTGTGAATCAATATTTTCAAGTAATGATTTTTCAAACGCCGACCAGTCTGGATTTGCATCATCAGACAGCAGAGTCAGTTTCAAACGACCATCACCAACGTCGTTGCGATACACTGCGGCACCGGCGCTGTCGGGACCACGTTCTGACATTTCCAGCAACATCGCCGCGACGTGTACACCAAGCGACTGCTCGAGCTCCGGGTTTTTAATATAGAGACCGACTATTCCACACATAGTGCCACTTCGATTTTAGTTAGTGCAAAAGATAAGGCCCCGGCAATGCCGGGGCCCTTTCTGCCAGTAAAGTTATCTTCGTCTGGCGACTTTTGACCCGACACGTATTTCATGAATGATGCTGGATACTACCACCACCACCAATACTGCACACATGACCCAGAAGATGGTCTGGAGCATACCGGGATTGTTTGCGAAGGTAAAAATTGCCGCAGCACCTTCCATTGCTTCAACAGGACTCGAGTTCATTTTTATTGTCTCCTGGTAGGTGGTTGTGGACGTTCCGGATAAGCCGGTCGGCCTCGCGTGGTGTCGTCACGCCTTGGTGGAATGTCGTCACGTCTGGGTGGAACGTCATCACGTCTGGGTGGTGGATCATCCCGGTAGCTTCGCTGTAAACCGCGAGCAGGTTCTACTTCTTCAGCCCACACTGCGAATTCCGGATAACCGATTGATGGAATTTCTGCGGGGTCCAATCCGAGTAATTCAACTTCGTTACGCACGCGCAGTAAGCCGAACATCCGCAGCAGGTAACCCAGCACCAGAGCAGGTACAAAGCCGAGCAACATCATTACAACAGCCCCCTTAAGCTGACCTATAAAGCTGATCGCAGGAATATCGCCTACACCAGGATAACCGGCGCAAAAGATTCCTACTGCGAGAATACCCCAGACACCACACACACCGTGGACAGCAACAGCGCCGACAGCGTCATCGATACCCATTTTTTCAATCGCTTTTGCCGCTATTGGAATCAGGCAACCACCCACAAAACCTAACAGGAAGGCCAGAGGCGGATAAAACAGATCCAGTCCCGCTGCTACCGAAAAAATACCACCCAGCGCACCGGACATCATCCAGAACGGATCGCGAGTCAGGAAGTAGGCACCGATAATACCACCGGCCATACCCATCAGCGTATTAAAAACAAAAGCAGAAAGATTGGATGGAATACCGTAAATGTTAACCCACTGAGCGGCCGGATCATAAATCAGGCACGCGCCCAGGAAGCCAAAGAAGCCCAGGATAATCAGCATCAGTCCAACAACCGTTAACGGCATATTGTGGCCGCGCAGATCATTGGCCGAGCCGTCGGCGTTGTATTTGCCAATACGAGGTCCGAGAGGAATTAAAATACCCAGTGCAAAAAAGCCCGCGATGGTATGCACCACACCGGCAGCCGCTACATCACGGTAGCCCCACTCCACGACCATCCAGCCAGCCGGGTGCCAGCCCCAGGCAGCACCGATAATCCACACCACAGAGCCAAGAAAAACCGCTGTGATAATAAAGGCACTGAGTTTGATTCTTTCGATAACGGCACCAGAGTAGATAGAAGCCGTAGTACAGGCAAATAAGGTAAAGGCCGCCCAGAATACGCCGGTAGCCTGATCCTGCAGATTCGGCCCCATGCCTGCACTCCAAGGAACACCACCCTGCCCGTCACCGGCCACATCTATCGAGCCGAGCAACGAAAAGCCTTCAGCAAATGGCTGCCAGTTATAGAAAGAGAGGTAAATAAACCAACCGAAGGCAAAGAAGGTCGGAATCATAAAGGCAAAAGCGAGAATATTCTTTACACCGGACGCCAGTGCGTTTTTACTTCGTGAAGCCCCCATTTCGTAGGCTAGAAAGCCCGCATGGATGGCAATCATCAGGGCCGTACACCACCAGTAGTAGATCTCCAGGTTGATGGTTGTATGGCCGGCAAGCGCTGCATCGATCGCGGCTTGCACTGCTTCTTCATTCATAGACTTTCCCCTGTTTTGTCCGTATGGATACACTGTTATTTGCCTGACGGCAATGCAATGGGTGTTAACCGAAACGATTCAGGACTGTCTGAACAGGACATTTTTGTTCGCTAAGCCGATCAACACCGATTTACGCAAATAGCGCTTTTTCCAGCGCTTTCATTTACCCCACCAGTATTTATTAGGGGACAGCATTTAGCAAGGGTATTGTGGATCAATGTCGAAGCAGGAATGACAAAATACCCTTACTCATGCCATGAATCAGCCACGGCAAGCTGGAATTCTCTGCCTAAGTGGCTCTCACGTCCAATTGTGATTGCCACAATTTCGATCGACAATCGACAATCGGCCAGTCGATCTGCAGGCACGCACTATGACGCGCGGGGCTATCCGGCATGGTCTGGTAAAAGGGATTGTAAAACAGCAATCCCTGCATTATTCATGAGGCGACGCACATGAACTTTAGCCTGATATACGCTTACATAAAAACCAGACTGGCAGATTGCTGCTGCCAGCCGATTAACCGTTAGAACTTAGCATAGGCCTTGTTAAGCTCAACCATTGGATGCGCAGGAGACATTTGAAACTTGATTAACAGCTCTCTTGCGATCATGTCCCGGTCCTGCTGATTGTCCGGCAGGGTCATCTCTTCCGGCACAGTCACCCATCCGTTAATGTTGCGATCAAATACCGCGGCACGGCTTTCTTCGTAACCCATGTGCACATCTTCAAGCCAGTTAAGATCTTTCCAGCCCATCGTTTCCATATATTTTGTTAGAAACGGCGTGATGCGACTGTAGTCAGGAACCAGATTTACGTCGTAACGATAACCAATATGCTGACCAATGGTTTTCTCGCGCTCTGAGTCAAGACCATCGGTATTGATGAAGTGATCAATATCTTCGTTAGCCATGTTGTTCTCCTAGTAACGAGTCATGTCGGGACGACCGACAGTGTGTTGTGAACCTGCCAAAGGTACCTGCGCCAGTGCAGATGCTTCCATTGTCAGTGCCGCCAGATCTTCCGGCTCCAATGAATGCATATAGGTTTTGCCACAGGCACGGGCCAGCAGTTGTGCTTCGATGGTCAGGGTGTGCAGAAAATTGTACACACGCTCTGCAGCGGCATCAGGATCCAGGCGGGCACGTAACAACGGGTCTTGTGTTGCCACCCCTACAGGACAACGCCCGGTATGACAGTGATAACAATGGCCGGCTTCAATTCCCATCTCCTTTGGATAATCGGCTTCAGGAATATCTTTGTTGCAGTTAAGCGCCATCAGCGAAGAGTGACCAATAGCCACGGCATCCGCACCCAGTGCAATAGCCTTGGCTAAATCGCCACCGTTTCTTATACCACCTGCGTATACCAGAGATATTTCACCGGATTTTCCTACATCGTCCAGTGCTTTGCGCGCCTGCCTGATGGCAGCGATACCCGGCACACCGGTTTCTTCTGTTGCAATGTGAGGTCCGGCACCTGTGCCTCCTTCCATACCATCGATGTAGATCATGTCAGGGTCACACTTGGCCGCCATGCGAACATCATCGTATACGCGCGCAGCACCAAGCTTTAACTGAATGGGAATTTCCCAATTAGTGGCTTCACGGACTTCCTGTATTTTTAACGCCAGATCATCGGGGCCAAGCCAGTCGGGATGGCGAGCCGGTGAACGCTGATCAATCCCAGCTGGCAGTGAACGCATCTCCGCCACCTGGTCGGTTACTTTTTGTCCCATCAGGTGACCACCGAGACCTACCTTGCAGCCCTGACCGATAAAAAATTCACAGGCATCGGCTAAACGCAGGTGGTGAGGGTTAAATCCATAACGCGACTGGATACATTGATAAAACCATTTCTCCGAGAAACGGCGTTCATCGGGGATCATGCCGCCTTCACCTGAACAGGTTGCCGTACCTGCCATGGTGGCACCACGTGCCAGCGCGGTTTTTGCCTCGAAGCTCAGTGCACCAAAGCTCATACCTGTAATGTAAACAGGGATGTCCAGCTCGAGTGGGCGCTTGGCACGCGGGCCAAGTACGGTTTTGGTAATACACTTTTCCCGATAACCCTCAATTACAAAACGGGTTAAGGTACCGGGAAGAAAAGTCAGGTCGTCCCATGAGGGTATTTTCTTAAACAAAGAAAACCCACGCATCCGGTATCGACCAAGCTCTGCCTTGATATGAATATCGTCGATCACATGCGGCGGAAACATGAAACTCTGACCGATAACTTCTTTATTTCTATTTGTCATTTGAAATCCTCTGCTCGCGCTGTCTAAAGCACCAGCTTCTTTTCGGAAGGTTCTAGATTGTCGTAGTTCCACAATTGCTTGCCGGCTACAATCTTGGTCAGGTTTTTCACACCATTGGGTGCCTCCAGGCCATACAAACCCAGCTTGGCCTCAAGCCACTTGACTTCAGTATCAGTGATCTCACCCTCTATGGCATCGACTCCCAGGTCTTCAATTTTGCCACCCACAAAGATAGTGCCGTCATACATGGAGTCACCCAGGTTTTTACCTGCATCTCCCAGTATGATCATGCGGCCACGCTGCATCATAAAACCGGAGAATGCACCTGAACGACCACCGACGATAATGGTGCCGCCTTTCTGATCAATCCCGGTACGGGATCCGACATCTCCCATACAAACCAGATCACCACCACGTATTGCTGCACCGAAGGTAGAGCCGGCATTTTTTTCAACGACAATCGTACCGGCCATCATGTTTTCAGCGCATGACCAGCCGACACGGCCACTGATGCGTATGTTGGGGCCATCACACAGCCCACAGCCAAAGTAGCCAAGACTGCCATCAAAATTGAGGTTTAAACGGTTGAGAATTCCGACCCCGAGTGAGTGTTTTGCACCCGGGTTTCTGATGGTAATTGTGCCGTAGCCCTCTTTCATCAATTCCCGAAGTTTACGATTGACGTCGCGAATTTCCATAGAACCCGCGTCGAATTCTGTTTCTTTCGCAAAGTCGACATTAATACCATCAGGGTAGGTAAAGTTTTCTTCCGCAGACGGAGAGAAAAAAACCTGTTGTGTTCGACCGGCAAGTTGCTCGGTATGCATACCAAGCTTGTGTGACTCGTGATCTGAATTTAGCTCTGCCATACCCGAACCTCCCCCTCGTAAGGATCAAACGTATCTATTTCATGTGGAAAAATGCTGCGAATTGCGACTTCTTCCGAAGCCAGTGCTATTAGTTCATCGCTTTCGTAAAGCACCATGGGTTTGGCTGCCATTACATCTTTAGCCATACCAAGAGAGTCAGCGGTGGCGACCAGATAAGTGAATACACCATCTAACATATCTACAGATCGGCTCATCGCTGTGTGCAGATCATCACCCTCGTCTATCCGGTGAGCGATATACACCGCGATAAGCTCGGAGTCACAGTCAGACATAAACCGGTGACCGCGCCGTTCAAGATCGCGACGGTTTGACCAGTAGTTGGTGAGTTGACCGTTATGAACTACAGACACGTCGTTAAACGGATACGCCCAATACGGGTGTGCTGAGCGAATATCAACATCAGACTCGGTTGCCATTCTGGTGTGACCAATTGCATGAGTGCCGTTAAAACCACCCAGCTTGTACTGCTCGGACACGACGGTCGCATCGCCCATGTCTTTGATCAGCTCAAGCGCGTGACCGATTGACAGAATCTCAACACCTTCTATGTCTTCGACAAAGTCAATCACACGTTTTAAATCACCTTCATGGCTAAAGGTATATCTCAATGCATACTCAGTGACCTGCTCGGTATTTTTTATAGTGACACCCAACTCTTTGAGTCGTTCATCAACTGTTGTCATTCGAGCTTTAATTTCATCGTGAATATCAAAGCCTGTGGCCAGGTCTTCCTGTTCGGCAACTTTAAAACGCATCACATAGTCTTTTGTCGGCTCCTGCCCGTATAACGCAAAACCCGTTGAGTCTGGTCCGCGGTGTTTTAACGCCTGCAACATCGAGGTCATTTGTGACCCGATATCAGCGCTTGAACCGCGATGTATCAGTCCGGCGATGCCACACATGGCATACCCTCCATTAGTCAGTTACTTTATGAAAAAAAGGCTGCACCTGCCATGCGTATAAGCACAGCAGGCGCAGTGGGCCTGCAAATCAGCTAAGGCAGGCAGTCCATGTAGGTATCAGTATCCCAGTCAGTGACTGTAGCCATAAAGTTCTCCCATTCGTCTGTCTTGTACTCGGAAAACACTTTGTACATCTCATCAGGCATAGAAGCTCTAATGACGTCGTCATTCTCAAGTGCCACCAGCGCATCGCCCAGTGACATTGGCAATTTCTTAACTTCTTTACCGGCATCCATCGCAGCGTAAATGTTACGCTCTTCCGGCTCACCCGGATCAGTCTTGTTAACGATGCCGTCTTCAAATGCCGCAAGAATTGCAGAGCCCATCAGATAGGGGTTGACCATTGAATCTACTGAACGAAATTCAAACCGGCCCGGTGCAGATACCCGCATACCTGTGGTTCTGTTCTGGTAACCCCAGTCTGCAAATACAGGCGCCCAGAATCCGGTATCCCACAATCGTCGATACGAATTTACTGTCGAGCAGCCAATTGCCGTCATCGCGTTGATGTGTTTCATGGTTCCGCCTATTGCCCACAAACCAATCTGCCCGGGCTTTTGCTGGTCTTTTTTACCATCAGGCATAAAGGTATTGGTGCCACCTTCGCGATACGTGAACACCCCCGGCATTCCGGGAAGATCACCCGGTTTATCGTAGACAATTTTATTCACCACATCCTTGCCGCCTTTCCACAGCGAGGTATTGTGATGACAACCCGATGCAGAGACTCCCATAAACGGTTTAGTCATAAAGCAGGCTATAAGATCAAACTCCCGTGCCACCTGCGCGCAGATCTGACGATAGGTTGACAGCCTGTCTGCATTACGCAGTACATCGTCAAACATCCAGTTCATTTCAAGCTGGCCCGGTGCGTCTTCGTGATCACCCTGGATCATGTCGAGGCCCATCGCCTGAGAATATTCAAGCACTCTCATGAATACCGGACGAAGCGATTCAAATTGATCAATGTGATAACAATAAGGATTGGAAAAACCACCGTTGGCTTTGCCATCGTCGCCTTTCTTAAGCCACATCATTTCAGGCTCAGTACCGCAACGCATATCCATCTTGTGCTTCTTCTTAAAAGCCGCGTGCTGAAAGATCAGATTGCCTCGACAGTCTGATGTTAGATGACCACCCGGATTTTCCTTCTCTTCACGGTTGCGGAAACAAACACAATAGACACGTGCAATTCTCTTATCCCACGGCAACTGACAAAAAGTTTCCGGATCAGGGATACCGACAAGTTCTGATGACTCCGGCCCGTAACCGATATATTCTCCGGCACGATTGGTAAAAAGGTTTGCAGTAGAGCCGTACACCAACTGGAACCCTTTTTCTGCAGTGCGCTCCCAGTGGTTGGCAGGAATACCTTTACCAACAATACGTCCGGTGACGGAAATGAATTGGTAATAGATATAGGTTATGCCGAGCTGGTCGATTTTTTTACGCACATCTTTGACCATCTTGTCGCGGCCTGCAGCACTGACGTACTTGTCTAGATCTGTCATTGTTTCCCCCTGGTTTTTATTAGAAACACCTGAAATAAGCTTTTATTGTTGAAAGGCACGCCAGCGAATAAGCACCGATTTCGCCAACCATTTATGAACCATTTCTACCCAATACTATAACTCGCTTTCTTTTGACTTTTCCATCATAACTTTCATCAATATTTTATTTTTACCCTTTTAAGGCGCATATTGACGCAAAGTTCAGTTGTAATGGATGAATAAACACGTTAGCGTAATAATGACTGGAATATGACCAGTTTAGACTTGATAAAAACCAATTTGCCAAATTGGTTTGACGTTTGTACTCGGCAGGAGGAACCTAATGAACAAAGGTACGGCTACAAGAGTCACCCATGTCTGAAGCGACAGGCAACACCTACTCAGGGGACGCTGGCAGCTTGTCTGCAGAGTTGCGACGAAAAATACTAAACGGTGAATTCCGCCACGATGAACGGCTTCCCGCTGAAAGATCACTCGCGCAACAATTCGGTTGCTCGCGCGGTACAGTTCGCGCGGCAATGGAAAAGCTACAGCAACTCAATCTTATTCAGCGCCGTATCGGTGCAGGCACCTTTGTAAACCATCGCGCATTCGCTGATGAATCAGAAATTGCCAACATCACCAGCCCGCTCGAACTCATCGACGTACGCATGGGGCTGGAACCTCAAATAGCCAGACTGGCAGTCATTAATGCCACAGCCATCCACCTCGGTAAGCTGGAACAATCTCTGGATCTACTTGAGAATCTGCAAAACGATTGCAGCCCTGAGGCATTTACTGCAGCAGACCAGGCATTCCACCTTGCACTGGCAGAATGCACAGATAACGCACTTATGTTCTGGCTGTGCCAGCACATCAATGATGTTCGCTCTCACCGGCAATGGAGTGCGATGAAAGATCAAATTCTCACTGCATCGCAAATTGAAAAATATAACCTTCAGCACCGTTCAATCTACGAGGCCGTTGTCAGCCGCGATGCAGACAGCGCACAACGCCACTGCATAAATCATCTGGACAAGGCACGAGACGATCTGATCGGAGCCAGCAGATGAACATGCCGCACGGACTCGTAGCGTCTGGATTATCAGGCTCGCCAGTACCAAGCGTGTCGGGTGTTATAAAGCCCGGTGTACCTACTCTGCCCGCAGGCACAGAAAGGCACCTTCTGGTAGCAGGCGGCATATTAGTCATTGACCTTAAGTCCGGCGACAAAATACAGGTGGTTGATCCTGAAGGACTGCAAACGTGTGAAGTAGCCGCATTCGACAGTTCTGGTTCAGCGTGTAACGAAGCACTCAGTTCAGACACACCATCGTCTGCAGGCCGGCACACAGGCAAAATGTTAAGCTCAGCCAGCAACCCCGCTACCAAAGACAGTCTCAACAAAGTACTCGCAGGTCTGAAAAGACGAAACATCAACCCGGCCGACATCAAACCAGCCACAGTGATGCAGGGTCAGACTACAGCCGGCCACAGCTACCACGCAACAGCCGAGCAAGCACTGAGTTGTATTATTGCAGCGCCCGCGACCGACATGCTGGTTCACGAACAACTGCCGCCGACTGACCTGATCGTCTTTATTGAAAGAGCCAACCCGACCGAACCTGCAGAACCCGTACTCCCGGAACCGCTGGCAGATATGTCTCTGGACATGAGGGTTGAACGACGCACCGCCAAAGTCTTTACCGTTAACGCCGGCGACTATATCCAGATTATCGATGTTGAAGGACGCGAGTGCAGTGATTTTCAGTGTTTCGATATGGCGCAACTCGCTGAAGGCACAGAACGCTGCCTTGACGCCACCACCACTCGAACCCTGATGACCAGCGCCTACCCGCAGCCGGGCCTGCACGCCAAATTTTATGATCAGGATATGCAGGCGATGGTCGAGGTCATACAGGACACCTGTGGCAGACACGACACCTTTGGCCTGGCCTGCACGGCCAAATACTACGACGATGCAGGCTACCCCGGACACGTCAACTGCTCAGACAATTTCAACCACGCGCTGGCTGAATTTGACATCGCACCACGCCCCGGCTGGATGGCGATGAACTTCTTTTTTAACACCGCCGTTGATGAACACAACCAGCTTCTGGGTGACGAACCCTGGTCGCGACCGGGTGACTATGTGTTGTTAAAAGCGTTAAAAGATCTTGTTTGTATCTCTTCTGCCTGCCCCGATGATATCGATCCGGCAAACGGCTGGAACCCTACAGATATACACGTGCGTGTATACCCTGCCAAAAATAAATTCTCTACTGCGGTGGCTTTTAGAATGACTGCTGATGCTGATCCACAACTGACCAAAGAAACCGCTTTTCACGATAGAACTTCAAAGCTCACCAGCAACTTCACCGAATACAATGGTTACTGGCTTGCTAACCGGTTTAATAACCACGGACCGGTAAACGAATACTGGGCCTGTCGTGAAGGTGTTGTTGTCACTGATTTATCTCCACTGCGAAAGTATGAAATCCTCGGGCCAGATGCAGAAAAGTTACTGCAACACTGTGTAACCCGCGACGTTAAAAAGCTGTCCCCGGGACAAGTCGTCTACACCGCCATGTGTTACGAAAACGGGGGCATGGTAGACGATGGCACCATCTTTAGAATGTGCGAGACCAATTTCCGATGGGTCGGCGGCTCAGATATCAGCGGCCTGTGGTTAAGAGAACAAGCCGGCAGGATGGGCTTGAATTGCTGGGTAAAATCAGCCACCGATCAATTACACAATCTGCAGGTACAAGGCCCGAAGAGTCGCGATGTACTCTCCGACATAATCTGGACACGCCCCGATCAGACACCGGTAAAAGACCTTGCCTGGTTTCGCTTTTCAGTCGCAAGACTGGGCCATGAACACGGTGTGCCGTTATTGGTGTCCCGCACAGGCTATACCGGTGAACTGGGTTATGAAGTCTGGTGCCATCCCAAAGACGGCAATGAAGTATGGGATGCCGTAATGGAAGCGGGTAAGCCACACGACATCACTCCGCTGGGACTCGAGGCCCTTGATACACTGCGTATCGAAGCGGGTCTGATATTCGCCAATTACGAATTCACCGACGAAACCGACCCCTATGAGGCAGGTATTTCGTTCACCGTACCACTCAAAAGCAAAACCGACGACTTCATTGGTCGCGATGCATTATTATTGAAAAAAGAGCATCCACAGAGAAAACTGGTTGGTCTTGAATTATCCGGTGATGAAATAGCCGAGCACGGCGACTGTGTCCATATCGGACGTCAGCAAATAGGAGTCATCACCAGCGGCACAAAGTCGCCCGTATTATCAAAGAACATCGCTCTGTGCAGAATGTCAGTTGAATACACAGAAGCAGGTACTGAAGTAGAAGTCGGCAAGCTTGATGGTCATCAAAAACGCCTGCTGGCTAAAGTGGTGAACTATCCGTTTTACGATCCGGATAAATCGCGGGTACGCATGTAATGTGCGCAGCCGCAGTTGAACTAGCCGCCCGTCTTTACATAACACGGGCATTGAAGACACTCAGGAGAATTTATGAAGCTGCAAACACCAAAAGCGTTTAAAACACTGGTAGTGGCAAGTTGTATGTCATTGCTGTCTGTTACCGGCGCTGTTAAAGCCGCCGACAGTACCGCCCCTATCGTCATACCCATTCACAACTGGTCAAGCCAGGTAGTGATGGCCTATGTGATCGGCGGCATGTTCGAAAAAATGGGCAATAATGTCGAATACGTCCCCGCAGATTCACAAGCCGTGTACGAGTCTATCCGCAATGGCGATGTGACTATCTCCCATGAAGTCTGGCAGTCTACCTTTGGCAAGTCGTTCTACAACGCCATGGCAAAGGGCGGAGTCATAGACGCCGGCACCCACTCTGCAACTACCCTTGAAGAAATGGGTGTACCGACCTGGGTGATCGAACAGGACTTATGCCCGGGCCTGCCTAACTGGGAAGCGTTAAAAGACTGTCACGAGGCTTTTACTACACCTGACTCCGGCGGTAAAGGCCGATGGCTGGAAGGTCCGCAAAGCTGGCACGGTGACACCATGCCCGACCGAGTTAAAGCTCTTGGTCTCGACGACAAATGGACGGTGAAATTTGCAGGTGGTGCAGACGCGCTGTGGACAGAGCTGGCGGCAGCGAAAAAAGAAGGACGAGGCACTATCGTTTTTAACTGGACACCTAACTTCACCGACGCTGATGGCTTTACGTTTATCGAATTCCCTCCCTATACAGATGGATGCAGAATAGAAGATGGTGGCGATGGTAGTTGCGGCTCTCCAAAAGGCTGGTTGAAGAAAGCGGCAAACTACAAGTTTCCCAAAACACACCCCGCTGCATACACTGCTTTTTCCAAGCTTGATTTCTCTACCACTCAGATTGGTCAAATGGCTGCACTTGTCGATGTCGATAAGATGGATCATAAAGATGCCGCAGCACAGTGGCTAAAGGATAACGAAGACGTATGGATGCCGTGGACTAAGTAATCTACAGCACAATGCCCGGACCACGGATAAGATTAATTGCGTGATTCAGGCCGCAGGTAAAACCCTCTGGTGAGTTGCACCAGAGGGTTCTTCGTTTAAGCTGTAAAAAATTATTGAGGAACAACAATGAGCTCCAGCGATGGGAGTACACGGGATCTGGTTACAACAATGCCCGGTGCCGGTTGGGATTTCGGCCTGACCCGACACCCCTATCACGAAGTCGAAAGACCATTGGGACCACACTATTGTGTTTACAACCGCCGCCTGATGGCCTGTTGCTTCGACAGCCTGTCCACCGAAGACGGTTATTGGCAGCTTCGCCAGAAAGCGGCTGTACTACATACCGGTGAGTACCCGCTGCAGTTCGAAGGACCGGACGCTGAGCGCTTGCTGGACAAACTATTCACTAAAGACATCACCAGACTGAAACCCGGCCGCTGCGCCTACGGACTGGCCTGCTATGAAGATGGCGGTTTACTGGTTGATGGCATTCTGTTGCGACTGGGCAAAGACAAGTTCTGGTATGCACAGGCAGACGGCGATTTTTACAGCTGGGCGCGTGCGCACTCATCGACAATGGACGTCACCATCTCCGATCCCCGGATTTTCGTATCGCAGGTACAGGGTCCCGATGCGCTGAAAATTCTTGACGCTGCGGCAGACGGCGGGCTGCCTGATCCATTCGGGTACTTCGCTATCGCCACCGTGAAGTTTGGTGGTCAGTCTGTAGTCGTTACTCGCACCGGCTACACCAACGAATTAGGCTGGGAGTATTATACAGAGGCTCATCATGACGCAGAGGCGCTATGGGCGCACCTGGAAAAAGCAGGTAAACCATTCGGCATGCGGCTTTTCGGACTCGACTCCATGCACATACGTCGTATAGAAGCGGGCATTCTCAATGCCGGTTCTGACTTTGATCAAAGCACTACGCCTTATGATGCCGGACTTGGAATCTTTGTCGATATGGATAAAAACGATTTTATCGGCAAGACTGCACTACAGAGTGCAGCAAAAGAAACCCGGCTCACCGGTCTGCTCTGCGAAGCAGAGCCACACATCGGCGCCGCCATCGTGATTGATCGGAAAAAAGCAGGGAAAGTCACCGCAGGAGCTATATCTCCTTATCTGAAACAAGGCATTGGCATCGCACTCATGGATGAGGCCGGTCACGCCGCTGACACTGTCGTCAGTATCGGCTGCACTGACGGAAATTACTACAAAGGCGAACTGGCATCATTGCCTTTGTACGATAAAAAGGGCGAGATACAGCGTGGTAAGCTGATTGACATTCCGGACAGGGCTTAACAAATGATCTGTGCTCGATTGTTAATCCGTCTGTCTATTCGTAGCCGATGTTCTCTATAACGCCGGGGCATATCTTGATTCAAGAAGCTTGTTGTCACAGCCCCGAAATCACCCCTCAATGAGATAACCATATATCTATGTCTTCAGTGACCAGCAATTCGAACGACCCGGTTATTCGCTGTGATTCCGTCTATAAAATATTCGGCGACAACGCAAAAAAGATGTTAAAGGAAAGCGGCGGCAGCGTTGATGCAGCCAGGTTCCAGGAGGCCGGGTGCATTGTCGGGGTAAACAATGCTTCCTTCGAGGTATATCCCGGTGAGCTACTGATCATCATGGGCTTATCAGGATCAGGCAAGTCAACCTTGCTGCGCTGCATATCAAGGCTGACTGATGCTACCGCCGGAAAAATCTTCATCGAGGGTGAAGACATCACGGCAATGAACAACAAGCAGCTTATTCAGTTGCGGCGCAGCAAGATGGGCATGGTGTTTCAGAGCTTTGCGTTGTTGCCGCACAAAACCGTATTAGAAAACATTGCTTTTCCATTGCAGGTGAAAGGTGTCAACACCAATGACAGCATCGCACGGGCAAAGGAAATGATTGATCTGGTGAGTCTGTCCGGACGAGAGAACTATTTTCCACGTGAACTCTCCGGCGGACAGCAACAACGGGTTGGAATTGCGCGCTCACTGGCGATCGAGCCGGACATCTGGTTTCTGGACGAACCCTTCTCCGCCCTCGATCCGTTAATACGCAAAGAAATGCAGGATGAATTCCTGCGACTGCAAGGCGTACTGAGCAAAACCATTCTTTTTGTCACCCATGACTTCGACGAGGCACTGCGCCTGGCTGATCGAATAGCCATTATGAAGGACGGCATTATCGAACAGCTCGATACACCGGCTAACATCGTACTCAACCCGGCCACCGAATACGTTCGCAAATTCACTGAAGAAGTGCCACGTGAAAAAGTCCTGAAGATCGAAACCGTGATGGATGAAGTCCATCCGGGAGACGCGGTCAGCGACGTGAAGGTGTCAAAAGATGCGATTATCGAAACTGTGGCTGAAACCGTACTCAATGCCAGCACTCCCCTTTCAGTGATCGACGAATCGGGGCAGGTTGTCGGCTCAGTCAGTGCGCCAAGAGTGGTCAGTGTGCTCTTCGGCGGTCGTTCAATCCAGTCGTCCGGGGCATTTTCGTGATTGAAGCACTACAGGAAAAAAAGTATCTGCAGTTCATACTGCTGCTTATCATTTTCATTTTCCTGTGCAAGGTAATAGCGCCATCCGACACCAACTGGCTGTGGCGACTGCCGCCGCTTCTCAAGCAATTCCCGATACTCATCAAAGACGGCATTGACTACCTGATGTTTGAAGCGTGGCCGATCAGTGTTTACGACCCCGACATTGAAGAGTTCGAACAAAAACCTTTGATGCGACAAGTGACACGCGCGATATCGGGCTTTGTGCTTTTTATGATCGAATTTGTACGCGAGCTAATGCTCGGCGGCGTAAAAACCATAGTGAGCTTCACCAGTTGGGATTGGGCAACTGAAAACAAATGGGCCCGCTGGCCCGGACTGCCATGGACAGTTGTTGCAGGTGGCGCTGCAATTCTGGCGTACTCGCTAAACGGTATTAAGCTGGCGCTTTTTGTCGGCGCGGCATTTGTGTATATCGCTGTATTCGGTCAATGGGAACCATCAATACAGACACTGTCTTTTGTACTTATTGCCGCACCAGTGGCCATTCTACTGGGCCTGCTGCTGGGTATCTGGGGTTATAAAAGTAAAACCGTCGAAACCATACTTAACCCCTTATTAAACGTCGCGCAAATTGTGCCCCATTTCTCCTACCTGATACCGGTAATGGTATTCTTTGGTATAGGTGACCACGCCGGTGCGATTGCAACCATCATCTTTGCAACGCCCCCTATGGTACGCCTGACCATGCTTGGCTTAAAAAAAGTTCCACCTGAAGTAGCAGAAGCCGGCCTGATGAGCGGCTGCGGTAACTGGCAACTGATGCGCCGGGTGCTTATTCCAACAGCAAGGCGCGACATACTGATTGGGGTTAATCAGGTTATTATGCAGTGCCTTGCGATGGTGGTAATCGCCTCATTGATCGGTGCCAAAGGACTGGGCAGTGATCTGCTGATTGCGCTGAACCGGCTGCGCATCGGTCTGGCACTGGAAATAGGTATATGCATTGTACTGATTGCCATTGTGTTAGACCGCATGTCGCTGGCCTGGGCCAACAAACAGACAGACTACTTTGCCGATCAGTCGTTTAAGGAAAGACATAAACATTTGCTGTTATTTCTGATGGTTTTCTTTGCTGGCGTTCTGCTGGCCTGGGTCGGGTCGTTCTTTTTTAAAGAAGGGTTTAATTACCTTTACCTGATTCCGCACAACAAAGGCATCACCACCGCCGGGTTCTGGCAGGCCGGTGTGGACTGGTTATGGGATACCTTTTTCTATTCACTAAAAGGTTTTAATGAGTGGTTTATCGTTGATGTATTGATCCCCATTAAAAACGCTTACCTCAGCATGCCGGTGGTTGCCACATTTACTCTGGCAATGGGAGTCGCCTTTATAGTTGGCGGCATCCGCTCGGCATTGATTGTCGGCGCACTGCTATTGTTCATTGCGCTGACCGAGTGGTGGGACAGAGCCCTGATCACAACGTATCTTATGAGTGTAGCTGTTGTTATCTCCGGGGTGATTGGAATCGCGATGGGCACGCTGTGCGCGCAAAACAAAACCACAGCACGGGTCTTACTCACTTTATGCGACACCTTCCAGACCTTCCCGTCCTTCATCTATCTTATACCGGTAATGATGTTGTTTGGTGTCACCGATACTTCTGTGTTAATAGCGATCGTTATCTATGCCACTATTCCCGCCGCCCGCTACACGGTAGAGGGGTTGCGCAGCGTCCCTGAATCACTCCACGAAGCAGGCTCCATGGCCGGCGTTAACCGCTTCCAACGATGGATATCTATTGAATTGCCGCTGTCGTTTCCACATATGGCACTTGGCATTAATCAAACAGTTGTGTTCGCACTTTCCATGGTGATCATTGGTGCGATGATCGGAACAGATGATCTTGGACAATTAATCCTCGGGTCATTGTCTGATAAAGACGGCGTTGGCAATGGACTGATACTGGGTATATGTGTGGCATTTATCGGCCTGGCGATCGATCAGATATTACGTACCTGGGCAAATCAGCGCAAGGCCGCCCTCGGGATGGAGTGATTAATCTTTAAGAAATATTACCGGTAATTCCAGTATACTTTTACGCAGCAATTTCGTTAAAGCAGCGAGAAAATTGTTAATCGTTGTAGCCTCTATATAGAGCCAGGAGAAAAATCATGGGCAAAAGGGTGGCAATCATTGGTGCAGGTCCATGCGGCACCGCAGCACTCAGAGCATTTCAGTCCGCCAAACAAAATGGTGAAGAAATCCCTGAAATTGTCTGTTTCGAAAAACAGGAAGACTGGGGCGGTTTGTGGAATTACACCTGGCGCACGGGCCTTGATGAATATGGTGAGCCGGTACATGGCTCGATGTACCGATACCTGTGGTCAAACGGCCCGAAGGAATGCCTCGAGTTTGCCGACTACTCTTTTGACGAACACTTCGGCAAACCTATTGCCAGCTTTCCACCACGTGAAGTGTTGGCAGACTATATCAAAGGTCGAGTTGAAAAAGCCGGGGTACGTGACTGGTGTCGATTTCGCCACCCGGTGAGAAACGTCCAGTACAATAAAGACGCCGATAATTTCACCGTCAAGGCACACGACCTGGTCAATGATAAGCAGGTAGTTGAAGACTTTGACTACGTGATCGTTGCCAACGGACACTTCTCAACACCCAATGTGCCCTACTTTGAAGGCATGGAAAAATACGAGGGCCGGGTACTTCACGCACATGATTTTCGCGATGCACTTGAGTTCAAAGATAAAGACGTGATGATCATCGGTGCCAGTTACTCAGCTGAAGATATTGGCTCACAGTGCTGGAAGTATGGTGCGAAATCATTGACCGCCTGTTACCGCACCAATCCGATGGGATTTCACTGGCCGGATAACTGGGAAACCAAACCGCTGCTTACCAGGGTTGAGGGTAAAACCTGCCATTTCAAAGATGGCAGCAGCAAAGACATTGACGCGATCATATTGTGTACAGGCTACCTGCACCATTTTCCATTTATGGAAGACGAACTTCGACTGGTGACCACCAACCGTATGTGCACACCTGACCTGTATCAGGGCGTGGCATTTGAACCCAACCCGAAAGTGATGTACCTGGGCATGCAGGATCAGTTTTACACATTTAATATGTTTGACGCACAGGCGTGGTGGGCACGGGATGCCATCATGGGGAAAATCAACATACCACCGATCGCCGAAATGAAAGCGCACAGTGATAAATGGCTGGCACGCGAGGCGACCCTCGAAACCGACGAGGACATGATCTACTTTCAGGGCGACTACACCAAGGAGCTGATCGATCAGACCGACTACCCGGATTTTGACATAGACGGGGTCAACAAAACCTTTGTTGAGTGGGAACATCACAAACATGAAAACATCATGGGTTTTCGCAATAACGCCTATAAGTCGCTGATCACCGGCAGCCAGTCTCCTGCTCACCATACTGAATGGTCTGAAGCGATGGACGACTCAATGAAAGCGTACCTTAAAACCTGACATCCCGGGCGCCCTGGCACCTAAACCTACCCGGGTCCGGTGATGTTCCCTTATTGATGCGTCGGGTTGATGCTTCGGGCGTCATTCAGCTGCGAATAAGCCTCGAGTGATGTAATGGGCCCTGACCCGGTTCCAACGTCACTGAGGCAGCTTGCTGCCCGTGTGACGCGCCGTGTATAAACGACTGTTTATTATCATTCACCTTTCTTCAACGCTAACCGCGCGATAATCTATTAGAATACAGGTTGTCACCGGTCTGTGTACCACAAGCCCGGCGACCATTTAACCCTAAACCATTGATTTAATTACTAACGGTGCTTGTGTGACCAGCTATTCAGACACCCTCCAACGCGGCGATATGATCAGCTGCTATCAGATCGAGGACGTACTCGGGCGCGGCGGATTTGCCGTGACCTACCTCGCCGTTGATCTGAATCTAGACGTGCACGTGGCAATCAAAGAGTATCTGCCACGCGAGATCATTCAGCGAGATGACCAACTCAACGTGTCCGCGCGACGACCCGAATTTGTCGAAGACTACAATATCGGGCTGAGTAATTTCGCCCGCGAGGCAAAAACTCTGGCCCGATTCAAGCACTTGAACATTGTCCGGGTCCATCAAGTGGTACATAAATATAACACTGCCTACATGGTGATGGATTATGAACAGGGGCAGGAATTCGCCGAAGTTCTGGGCGACCAGCAGACTCTCTCCGAAGAAGCATTGCGAGAAATTTTATTTCCGATTTTCGATGGCGTTGAAGAAATTCACCGGCACGGACTGGCACATCGGGACATCAAGCCGTCAAATATCTACCTGCGCGATAACGGCTCGCCGGTACTGCTGGATTTTGGCGCTGCACGATACACCCTGAGTGAAACCACTCAGCAGCTTACCGCCGTGGTCACTGTCGGCTACACACCTATCGAACAATATAACGTCTCCGATAACGATCAGGGACCATGGTCTGACATTTACGCATTGGCGGCCGTACTCTATGAGGCTGTCACCGGTGAGATGCCGGTGGATTCTGTTACACGAGCGTCGAGCGTACTGACCACCAGCAACGATCCCCTGCCACCCGCTGCAGACAAAGCACAGCAACACTATTCTGAGGATTTTCTCAGAGCAATTGACTGGGGGCTTCATATGGAAGCCGAAGATCGGCCACAAAGTATTGAACAATGGCGAGACGCTTTCAACGGCATATTTAAACCGGCCACAGCGTACCTGAACAAAAAACCAGCCGGCCGACCGTCAAAATTAAAAACAAGAAGCAAAGATCCGTTGCCGCCAAAAGCCGGAAAAATGCGTGAAAATGCCGCATCAATGCTACCGCCGCCAGACCTAAGTCATGAGCAACATCCATCTCAGGTCGTCAACTCTCCGCTTGCACGCACATCCCCTGACACAACAGAGCCGCACTTGAGCGTTGATGTTGGCAACAACCGGATGGACTCAAGGTTCGACCATGATTTAGACGATGTTGAAATTATACCGCTAAATCCTTCGCACAGCCCGTCAGTTGACACCGGAAACGCCAGCAATTCATTCCCGACGCCGACTCCTCTGGCACCACGGGGAGTGCCATCAACCGCTCCTGCTGAAACTGCCGGCTCCAGTCCTTTCGCAAGTAATCCTGCAAACGTGACTCCTCAGCCGTCCGGAACTTCTGCAGATTACGCAACCGACCAGCAACAGATTTTAAACGGCACATCGGCTAATCAGGCGCACAACGAAACACTGCAGAATATTGCCACTGCTCAGACAGCTGATAACAAACAGACCACTCACACCCAGGAAATCCGCAACGTGTTGCGTCGGGATATCATGAAACGTGATCCTGATAACCCGCCGGAAAAACCACCAGCAGCAAACTACCCACCGCCGTATGGCCATGCCAATGGCATCAGCGACCCCGACAACAACATCGACAATCCGCGAAAATCAGGCATAGCACAACGCGGGCATGAGCAGTTTCAAACAACACCGCCGGCAAGAGAGCCGGTCCAACGGGCACCGGTTCGCAATGAAATAGAATTTGATGACAACGACTGGAACTATGAACCACCGGCTCCACCCTCAAAGTGGCGTTGGGTTGTCCCCACTGTCGGGCTTATGGCAATCGTTGGTGCTTCAGTGCTTTTTGTGAACAGACCTGAGCTGTTCAACTTTTCGTCGGCACCCGAGATGACAACGGCGACGGCCATTGAGAAAGCGCAACAGCAAATGGACCAGCAAGCGATTATTTTTCCCGTCGGTGAGTCTGCACTCGACTACTACCAGCTGATTCTGTCCAGTGATCCGGCAAACACCCAGGCTTTGGAGGGCATCAGTCGCATTCAAACCGAAGTGAAACGTCAAATCATCGATAGCATTGATGCAGACGATTTACCGGAAGCCAACCGGTTGCTGTCCAGAGCGAACGATGCAGGCTTACAGATTGACGGACTGCCAAACAGCTCGGCCCCAGCTGTCCGGGACCAGCCTGCCAGCAGCGAGGACATCGACCCGACTAATGGCACTGGCGGAAACCTTTTAGCAGATACATATCCGACCTTGTCACCCTGGTTAACGGGCAGGATAACCGACATTGAAAAACTGATTGGTGACGGAAATCTCTCAGAAGCAGAGACCTTGTTTTCGGAAACCGACAAGTACATCGCCGATGCCGCGCTATCGCAAAAAATACGCGATCAAATTGCAGCGGCAAAAACCGACACGTCCACACCGCAGTCGACAGACGATACAGCCGGGCCTGAATCCCGGGTATTATCACCGGAAACTGTCGATACAGATTTACCGTTAACACCTGTTGAAGTTGAAGCGGTAACAAGTGCACCTGAAGTAGTTACAAGTACACCAGCAGTAGTCGATGAGCCGCTGCAGACTGAAAATACGGTTGCCGCGATAACCGCTCCTATCGATCAAGACGTCACGCCGGCAATAGATGATCCTGAACCACTGCCATCAGCACCTCGTCAAAGCTTCATAAGCGGCAATGACGCTACTGCTCAACACCTCAATCAACTGCGTACAGCAATTGAAAGTAAAAATCTAAATCGAGTATTGCAGGTCAGTGACTCACTGCCAGATGAACGTACTGAATTTCTGCGCAAGATGTTTCAACGCTATGACCGGCTCGATGTCTCTATTGACAATATCAGCACGAACTCAAGTTCCGCCACCGCCAGACTCAGTGTCGCCATGTTTAACCAGCGCGGAGACGGTAGCTACTATTCCGCCGGTAAATGGAACGGGGTCAATCTGACCGCAAACCAGCAAAATGGTGTTTGGCAAAAAATTAAATGGTAACAGCGCTGTTATCATCTTCGAAAATGCGTTTTGGGTGAAAAGATACCGGCCGAAAGGCCGGTTAAACAGCGATCACCCATTACCAGGCATAACAAAAGATGAACCCGAAGGGACAACTGAATGTCTCACAGTAGCGACAATATCGCTAACAAGTATTTGCCTTCAATTCCACTGGCTACGCTAAGCCATTCGCCTCCCAAACTACGGTGCCTTTATGAATCGACGAGACACTATCAGGGCAGCTATAGCGCTGGCTGTTACCGCACCTTTCTCATCTATTTCGGCCGCGTCGGTATTCAGCGCCGCCACTATCAATAGGGGTATGACTGCGATCAAACGCGCAAAGGTATATTTACGTGGCGAGCCAAAACAAAGCGATACCGCGCCATCCGGAGCATTCGCCAAACAGGAAGCTCACGGTCTGTTATTTCTCACTAACGCGTATGGTTACTCTTATCAGATTCCGCTCGACAGTTATATCGAATGGCACATAGACGGTCCGGGCACGTATATGAAGTTCCGCTGTGTTAACAGTGACCAATACCGAGTAAAAGCGTTTCCATGCGCCGTGCTTGGCACTATGGGTGGACGATGGGAAACCAACGGAAAACTCGAACCGCTGCCCGGATTGGACAACGAATTCAGAATGAAAGGGGAAGGCATGCAGACCCCTATATTCGATCTAAAGCCTGCACAAAGGACAACCGGGTTTCCCTGTAAACTGGCTGATCTGCCACAGACTAACTTGTCAGTTGTAACGTCGTACTCCGGCAACCCCACCGTCAACACTTTTCTGGACATGTACCTGCACGATATAGACAATCCACAGACAGCCTCGCACGCATCACTGCTTGGTGACCTGAACGCTATAAACAGCAACCGCACAAAAGCCTATAACATAAATGTCTGGTTCCGCATGCCAGACCAGAACAATGGCAATACCGACAGACCCGACGGCGCATGGGCCGGCGGTAAAGTCATTGGCGTAACAGATATTGCCGGCCAGTCATTCCATGTCATCTTAAAAATCGAAACAGGGGGTGGAAATTACTTCCGCTATATAGCGCTTATACCGGTAAACGGCCCGATCACCAGCTTGTCAATCAACAACGTTATGGACTGGGCGCAGAACGGCATGCGACCGCTATTGGAAAGCAGCAGTGAAGCACAACAAATGATGTCCAAAGCGGACCCGCGCGGGTATCCGGCACCACGCTGGCCTGATAAAAACATGGTGTTGTCCGGCTTGCACATAGGCAATGAAATCTGGTGGTCAGATCCCAACGGACAAGAAGGAATAGTTAAATGGCCCACATTAAAAGTTAACGTTGAAAACCACGGAACCTTTGGATGGGGCGATGAAGACAGCGCACAGTCACAAACCAGCCAGACTGTTCGCACGGCTAAAGCTGACGCCACGCAAAGTGCGTACTCTATTGATCCTGCAGATGCAGTTTACGCAGAATCTTCAAGCCAGCCCACCGTGGAAGAGGCAGGCAGTGCGATAGCCCCGCCTGAAAACGAACAGGGAGCGATTCGATCTTTGTTTAATCGTCTATTTAAATAAAGGCCAATGGAAAACTCGCATGCGCACACTGTGACGGTCACACAACGGGTTGAAACGGCTATATTTTATTTTCCTTATATTGTGTGACTCCGTCAGGTATTTTCTCCCAGCCCGCCTTCGAACCCACGTAGATATGGTGACCGATTTCAATGTCGGGATCACCGTTTATACAGCCGAGCATTATCTGGAATACCGCGCCTTCATACACAGTACATAAAGTCGACCCGCATGTTTTGCAAAACTGAAATCCAAACCCGTGACCACCAACATACGATGTCAGGTTTTCCGCACCTGCTGTCCAGTTAAAGGTGCCGGGCACAACCAGAGCTGACGCGGATGCCTGTGAACTAAACGCTTTTCTGCAGCGTGAACAATGGCAGGACTTGGCATCCCCCAGTGGGCCATTGATCTGGTATTTGACGGCGCCGCAAAAACACTCGCCAGAGAGTAATTTGTCAGTGGAAGCTGAATTCAAAAAATCATCCTTTTTTCTGTTACCAACCCTGGATTTGCAAAAACCTGTGTCCGGGATGACGACTCGCAGATAAATCCGCTATTCTAGCTGTATTGCACCCTACTAAGCGACAAAACGACATGGACCACACAATCTCATTGCCTGACCACAGGCTGCTCACCTGCCGCCCATTGTTTCTGACCGTGGTGGCAACCGCAGTATTGTCTACCGGATGCGGCACCAAGTACTCCACCACCACCCCGTCAGCGCCGCCGGTCCCAACACAACTCCCCTCTGTCGACAATACAATACAAAACACCCCGGTAGATCCGGTAATTAAACCAACCACCATGGCACCACCACTTGAGGCAGTGAGAAGTTTGCCAGCGGCTATCGCACTTCGCGATCAGGCAGCAAACGCGACAGCGGCTGACAATCATTCAAGAGCATTGGGACTGCTGGAGAGAGCACTTCGAATCTCGCCCGATGACCCGTTAACCTTTCAGGCCCTGGCACAGAGTCATCTGGCCATGAATCAACCCGGCCAGGCCTTGCAGTTAGCGCGTCGCGGCTTGAGTCTGAATCCTACAAATGCCCAACGCGACTCACTGATGGCACTCGTCGAAAAGTGTCAGGCTATGTTATAGCTCGCGGTTGGTAACATAGATCCATTGCAAGACACCAGCCCGTCAGCTGGTTAACATCGACACAGCAAGCCAGAACCATGAAGGTGCAACCAGACGAACAATCGCAGTGAGTACAAAACCGATGGCGACAACCACGCCGATACCACCAAGTACTTTTTCCCAGGGGGCGGCTACGACAGGTGACCCGTAATTATTAATGGTTTTATTACCGGGACAAAGACCTACCAACAGACTGAAGAACGCTCCGACAACAGGGATAAGTAAAACCAGAGCTAACCAGCCTGACTGGTTTAAGTCGTGAAGCCTGCGCACAAACAATGCTATACCCACCCACAAAAGCGGCAGACAAACTGCTACAAGAATGGCTGTCAACAAAGGACTCAGCGGCCCTGCCGCGTCCGGAGAAATGAAATCATTGAGTCCCAGCACAACCAATAACAAAGCACCCAGGACAAGCACAAGAATCAGATAGTGCGACATGTACTTCAGCACCCCCAACCTGCCGCTGTTACTCCAGATACTGGTATTTACTTCAGGCGTGCCAGGCGATCGGGTTTCCGGCGAAGCGTCGTTTGAGTCAGCCACTAGAGTTCCTGAGTAAAATACTGGTTTGATATCAGACACGAGTCAAGGCTGATGAGTATTCAACACACCAACACAATCGAGCCCGAGGCACACCAGTACCAACAAGCAGATGTGCTAACTTAGACTGCAAGTCCGAACAATGCAGGTGCGACCATACCAACAACCGCAGCCACCACGGTAGCGATAATAACAACCAGTCCTATCCCACCAATGATTTTTTCCCAGAATACAGTTTTCGCTGGTGCTCCATATTTGTTGCCTTCCTTCGCACCCGGAATAACGAGCACAACCAATGTGAATATTGCACCGATGACCGGGATAAAGGTAACCAGTGCAAACCAGCCTGTCAGATTGAAGTCGTGTAGACGGCGAATGAAAAACACGATGCCCAGCCAGGCAAATGGCAGCAATACAATCAGGCCGACAATACCGAGCAAAGGGCTCATTTGCTCAGGATCAAAAGCCTCGATACCAGACGAAAAGAGACCGGTGAAGCTGGCTATCCCCATTAATATGGCCGCGAAAGCCAACATGAGTAAAATCGAATGCGAAAAGTATTTTAAAATACCCAGCCTTCCGCTTTTACTCCATAGTCCGGTATTTTCAGGAACAGCGGCCTCTGAAAGAGTCGCTTGAGGGGCGTCGAATACGTCGTTACTGTCTATTGCCACGGTCATCTCTCCATCCAGAATTCACCACTATCATATTCTAATACTCACCAGACTGAAGTTACAGCCGCGGACCTCCGGCAACTGAAGTGCTCCCCTGCCCTTTGGATTTCCACAAAACAAAGAACAAAAACACCGCACTAACGACATTTAGAATAGAAATAGCAACAAACACCCAATCCGGGGCTGCAGTGCCGCTATTGATGAAAGTCAGCGCCGCTGACATGCCAATCAACATAACGAAAAACGACAGCCAGGCTGTTCTGCGTCTCTCTCTATAAAGCAATATCGCAAACATCAAATAAACCGCACCGAATATCGCCAGCGGCAGCACATCGGCTTTAAATTGCCCGAGCACAAACGCAACGAAATGCATGATTGCACTGAGCACTACGGCAAGAGCGGCGAGTTTATACATGTAGTTTTCCTAAAATCCAGGGTTGAGTAGCGTGGATGGACAACTAGTCCCGCTCGGCGTCTGCTTCAGCCATGCGCTTGTCTTCATAACGCGCACCAACCACAGTTGACTCATTGATGAGCTGGTTGAGCTTCGCTACCGTTTCAGTATCGAGCACCACGTCAGCGGCACCGGCATTTTCTTTCATAAACTCTATGTGTTTGGTCCCTGGAATCGGCACATCATTTTGCCGATTCAGCAGCCAGGCCAGCGCCAGTTGTGCCATGGTGCAGTTATTTTGTTCGGCAATTTCAGCGTAGGGGATCAATAACCGGGAATTCTCTGCAAACGCTTCCGGCTCAAAACGCGGTCGGGCAATCGTACAGCGCAGATCTTTTTCAGGCAGCTGACTGACATCACAAGCC
Organism: uncultured Granulosicoccaceae bacterium; assembly: GCA_937922015.1. Lineage (GTDB taxonomy): Bacteria > Pseudomonadota > Gammaproteobacteria > Granulosicoccales > Granulosicoccaceae. Next base: position 1,786 of record CAKZVB010000010.1, on the reverse strand, counting down.
TTGCCGGTTAAAAAGGCGCGCCCCAGTGGCGAAAACGGCACCATCGTGACACCCAGATTGTCACATGCTTCAAGTATTCCGCGTTCAGGGGTTCGCGACCACAAAGAGTATTCTGATTGCAGCGCTGCAATCGGATGGACCGCGTGGGCGCGCTGCAGATTATCGCAGCACACCTCGGACAATCCGATCTCACGCACTTTGCCCTGCTTCACCAGTGTGGCAAGTGCAGCGGTGCTTTCTTCAATATCAATGTCGGGATCAACACGATGAAGATAATAAAGATCTATGACATCAGTTTTTAATCGCCTCAGACTTGCCTCACAGCTTTTAATAATCCCGTCAGGATCGCCGTTTATGCCATCTTTGGATAAGCCACACTTGCTCGCCAGTACAAATTCCTGCCGACGCGTAGCCAGCGCTTTTCCAATTAATTCTTCATTGTGGCCGAAACCATACACCTGAGCCGTATCGAAAAACGTGTAGCCGACATCAATCGCCTCGTTCAACAAGCGTGTTGAAACTGCATCGTCGGCCGGGCCGTAACCAGATGACATGTTCATGCAGCCAAGCCCGATAGCTGACACTTTTAATGATCCGATGTTTCTTTGTTGCATTTGAGGTCTCAATGAGTCTAAGGGGTTAGCACGGCAATCTGTGACTCACAATTATACGTAATCCCGTAACACAACACGACCGCCCGATACACCGATTCTTTGCCGCTGCAAGATTGACAATACAGGCCACCGGGATTACGCCAATCCAATGATTTTGTTTAATTAACTCGTGTCTTGACTGACTCCGGACAAATCAGAGCTCCGACCTCGCCAGCCACCGTTATTCCGTTGATCTGTCTATTTTTCGAAAAAGAGACTCACTTTCCTGCCAAACGGTGATATTGTTGACATATCGCATGTAAGTCATTCGACTTCGCTTCTGAAACTATTTTACGAAAAAACACCGTGGACATAGCATCTCCCCCTAATATCCTACCTCTGGACAACATTCTTCCGGACGAGCCGCTACTGATGATGGGCGCTGGCCCGGTGCCAATCCCAGCCAGAGTGGCGGCGGCTAACTCAATTGTGATTAACCATCTGGGCGATACGATGGCACAGATCGTCGACCAGGTGAAGAGTATGTCAGCGTATGTATTCCAAACCGAATCAGCAAGAATTCTAGGTGTGGCGGGACCGGGCTCGGCGGCAATGGAGATGGCAGTTGCCAACCTCGTAGAGCCCGGCGATCGATGTCTTTCTGTTTGCAACGGATTTTTCAGCAATCGACTGGCAGAACTGGCAGAGCGTGCTGATGGCCAGGTTAGCAGGGTTAACGTCGCACCGGCATCTTCTGCCACGGTCGAGCTGGTCGAGCAGTATATAAATGAACATCACCCGAAAATCCTTACCATCGTTCAGGGCGAAACCTCCAACACAGTGTGCAACAAAAATCTGGCAGAAATTTGCAAAATGGCCAGAGGCTATGGCTGTCTGATCATCGTCGATGCAGTCTGCACCCTGAGCACTATGCCACTGAATATGGACGAATGGGGCATCGATGCGGTTATTACCGGTGGCCAGAAGGGCCTGTCGTCGATCCCGGGTGTATCACTGGTGGCTTTTTCAACCCGAGCCTGGACAGCAATAAATGATCGTAAGGCAAAGATGCGCCACTGGTGTCTTGATGCACGTCTGGCCGATCAGTTCTGGTACCAGAAATCCTACCATTACACTGCACCGGTATCAGGCGTACTTGCCATTCATGAAGCACTTCGACTGATATGCACCGA
>CAKZVB010000009.1 GCA_937922015.1 uncultured Granulosicoccaceae bacterium | reverse complement strand
GACCTCCCCTCCACAGCATCTGCCTTGTTTTTTGAAATCCCCCGGAGTCGGGACAAAGCGCCAGGGATGGCGCGTGAGCGCCAGCAGCACATGGATGTGCGTCTGGCGCGGCCCGACGGAGGGGGATTTCAAAAAATTCCGCAGGAACCCGAAGGGCAAGGCAGCAGCGGATGAAACAAAAGGGCGTTTTGGTTACTTTTTCGCCGTGAAAAGTGACTCGTACAGCCAGGGACTGGCTTCGAAAAAACGCCATGGATGGCAAGCCTAAGCAGCTGGAAGAGCAGAACGAAAGAACAGAACGAAAGAACAGACATCTAATCAGCAAATAAAAAAGATCACCCGCTATCTATAGCGCCCACCCCCTCTATAACAACCGCCGCTCCTCAAGCAGATCAGGCAGATCGTTCTCATAAAGAACAATATCTCTATCAGTCAATTCTAATTGCGCCAGTACCTCACGGGCAGATTCAAGTGAAGCCACCAGTCTGACCTTTTCACTTTCACCGCCGGCAGCCTGCACAAACGTTGGAATTCTATCCGGGTTAACCACAAGGGTAACGTCGCAGTGATCAACACTCAGCTTACCCAGGCGACGATGCACATCATCATGTTCATCACCCAGTTCGGCAATACCCGGTGTAACCAGAATTGCTTTGCCACCACGCTCGTCAGCAAGTTGCCGCAGTACAGTAAGCGCATTACCGAAACCCAGTTCATTAGAATTGTAGGCATCATCCAGAATCGCCGGCTTACCGGGGAGTTCTTTAAGTTCCAACCGGTGGGCTACTTGTTGCAGACCCTGAGTTGCACCGGGCAACAAGCGGGTTACCTGCGGATCGATGGTATTAACCAGCGCGACACACAGAGCTGTGTTCATAATATTGTGATCGCCCAACAAAGGAGCCTGATAAGAAAAGACGGTTGAGTCGGGTAGCAGCAGATCAATATGCCAGCGACCCTTTTTTAAAACACTGGCGGTAATCTGTACATCACAATTACTGCCATTGCCCACGACCACGAACTTTTCAGGGTGAGCGGTCTTTAACGACTGGAAGGGGGCATTTTTCATGACGTCTTCGGTCACTATCACTTTCCTGCCATGCTCACAAACCCACTGAGCAAGCTCTGCTTTTGCACGTGCCGTCGTTTCAATGCCGCCAAAGCGTTCAGCGTGTGCTTCACCCACAGCGGTGACCATGCCATAGTGAGGCTCAACAAAGTTGCACAAGCGCTCTATAGAGCCCATTTGATAGGCGCCCATTTCAGCAATAAAATAACGGTGCGCCGGCTGCAACCGTTGTCTGATATGTCTGGTGAGTCCCAGCTCGGTGTTGATGCTGCCTTTACTGAAAAATACCGGACCGGATACTTCCAGTAGTTCTGCCAGTATATGTTTAACAGTGGTTTTACCAAAGGAACCGGTGATGCCGATTCTGAGCGCCGGACTTTCCTGTATACGGGATTTGGCTTCCTGAATAAACCCGTTGTTTATTCTGGTCTGCGCTGGAGTCAGCGCCGCGTTAACACCCATAATGACTAACGGCACCAGTTGTAACACGATGATAGTCAGCGGCTTAAAAAAAGCGGCAAGCACGACCAGCAACGCCAGGATTAAAAGGCTTATCAGCCGAATACGCTTTAGTCGCTCTGTCACCACCAACGGTTTTTTATAGCGATAGGATTTTTCCCGCCAGGCGATGATTAAAAACGCCAGTGATGCCAGCAGCAGGATTGACGGGACTGAAAACAACCAACTCGCCAGCAACGCTGTGACAAATACAACAGAGGCGATTACATCAAATAATCTAACCTCACGCCATGCGGTAAAAAACCTGCCGGAGTCGTATTCTTCCTGCTGAAAGTACACCAGAATAGTATTGCAGCGATGATAGAGAAGAGCACCCAGAGACAGGCCGAACAACAACGTGATGAGCAGGTTAGTCATTCTGATCTCGCTGCAGTAGCTCTTTGATCATCGTTGCCACCTGATGGCGGCCTCGACTGAGGATATCGATATGGTTAAATTCGGGACAAACCACCAACTCGGAGTCAGGGATCAGTGCATTTAAGCGCTGACCGATCGACACCGGTGTTTCAATGTCACGCGCACCGTACACCAGCCGGGTGGGCAGGCGGATATTGACGACCTGGTCACTTTGATCTTCTGCAACGAGTTTAAGAAACACATCTCGCAAACCAAGCTCGGCGCTGTGGATGTAGTCGGCACTGCCGTACTGTTGTTCCAGCTGTGCGACCTCTGCGGCATCTTTGGCGCGCTTACGTGCTGAGCGAAACTGATAGCGACGCACACGCGTACGCTGTTTGCTTAGCCAGCTCTGCGATACGGGAATGCCTGCACTGGCAACCAGCACCAGTGCGGACAAACTCTGCGGATGATTGACCGCCAGCCTCAAACCAATACGGCCACCGAAAGAATGCCCTACCCAGATAACCGGACCGGTATTCTTATCGGTGAGAAACTGCTGCACATGATCTGCATATTCAGCTGATCCCCAGGCGCCATCAGGGCGCGGAGATTCCCCGAAACCGGGAAGATCTAACAGAATTGAATTCGCATGGGGTGCAATGGATTCTGCAACCGGTATGAAATCGTGGTGTGAACGTCCCCAGCCGTGCGCAAACACAACGGTGGCTGCCGATTCCGTCCCGATGTTAATATATTTCATATTGCCGAATATCAATGATTATAAAGTGTTGTCGATGCCACAGACCGTTGGGCGTTATCATAACTTGCTGAACAGTTACAGTTCTCTATTAAAATTATCCATTCTCAGGTAGCAAGCGCGCGTGAAACGCAAAACAAAAATTGCAGTAGTCTTCGGTGGTCCCTCTCAGGAACACGACGTCAGTGTAGTAAGTGCCTCGCAGCTGATGGATGCTATTGATACCCGTCACTACGATATTCTGCCCGTATACCTCAACTTCGAAAACCAGTTTCTGACCGGACCACGCCTGCGTGAGGTGGAATCGTTTCGTCCGATGCCGCCGGGTCTGAAACCGGTAAAATTCGGTTGGGGTGCCGCCGGACCATATTATCAAATTAACGGCCAGACCGATCAGAATCGAGTCGATTGTGTACTGCCTGTATTCCACGGTCCGTTTGGCGAAGACGGTCGCATTCAGGGTTACTTTGAAACTATTGGCATTCCGGTTACCGGGTTTTCTTCAATCAACTCGGCTATCGCGATGCGCAAGGACGCCACCAAAGCGCTGGTGAAAATGGAAGGCGTAAATGTGTTGCCTCACGTTGCGATCAGTCGCGGCCAGCACATCGACACACGGTTGTTTATCAACCGCGTAGAGAGTGAAATCGGTTACCCGGCCATCATTAAACCCTGCCATCTGGGTTCAAGTATTGGCGTGGGAGTGGCGAACAATAGCGACGAGCTGGTCAGTGCGGTTGAGAATGTACTGGCACTGGACTCTGTGGCATTGGTCGAGCCGCGGGTGAACAATCTGGTCGAATATAATATCGCCTTGATCAACTATCGGGGAGAGATCAGGGTGTCGGCCATCGAGAGCCCTCGAAGTGTTACAGATCTGTTGGATTTCCGTGAAAAGTATCTATCAAACGAAGACGGCACCGCCGGTGGCGCCAAGGGAGACTTTCTGCCGTCCGAAGGCATGCTGTCACTGACCCGTGATATCAATCCCGAACTTCCACCCGCCTTAAATGAAAAAATTCAAACCTACGCCCGCCAGAGTTTCAAGATACTGGGAGCGCGCGGCGCGCCGCGCATCGACTTCCTGTGCGACAGCGAAAGCGGCGAACTATGGTTCAACGAAATCAATCCCATCCCGGGTTCGTATGGGTTTTTTCTCTGGGAGGCAGCAGAACACCCCATGCTGTTTCCGGAGTTAGTCAGTCATCTGGCGCATGAAGCCCTGCAGACGTCATTAAAACACTTCGACGACCCGGTGCCACAAGACGCACGATTACTACCCAGGTAGCGCTGACCTGTCACGTTTGCCGGGACAACCAGATTCCGGGCCAAAGGCAGCAGGTTGTACGAGGCACCACCTGGCCAACATCAGCGCCGTTGTGCCGCCTCGCTAATCAAAACCCTGACAGTGTTGTGGCAGCAATCCCGGCAATCCGTCGTTTTTAGCTTGCCTGCAGCCCATCAGCAACAATTTTTTAAAGAAAAAACTGTGAAGCCGGTACAAAAATTGGAACGGGTATCCCCGCCTTTTACACACCAGTTGAATCCGGCAATCAGTCGAATTAACAACGAACGATAAAGCACATACGTCCAATTGAAATATTCGACCCTCATATTTACACTGGCCACCCTGTTACTGCTGGCAGCAAAGAGCCAGGCCGTCTCTATTGACATATCAAACCTTCCGGCAAACTCAATAGCTATTGATTTGCACTATCTGGAAGATAAAAACAAAGATCTGACACTGGCAGACGTCCGCAAACCGGAAGCGGCATTTAAACCAGTCACAGCGCCTGCATTAAATCTGGGTTTTACCGAATCGGTTTTCTGGTTCAAGACAAGTCTGTCCTCACCAGTCGATGTTAACTGGATAATCGATCTGGATTACCCGATGCTTGATCACATCGAGCTGTATCAGATATCCGGCGGAGAAATAACCAAAATAATCGCGGGAGACAAATTACCTTTCGACAGTCGCATGATCAAGGATCGTTCATTTGCCTTTCCACTCACCTACAAAACCGGCGACCCCGAGCTTGAAATCTACCTGAAGGTTCAGACATCAGGTTCTATGCAGGTACCGGTAAAGCTATGGCAGGCAGATGCGTTTTACTCTCACGACCATAACGAACAGCTTGTTCTCGGTTTTTTCTACGGGGTGTTACTGAGTGCATTGTTATATAACTTAATACTGGCGTTTGCATTAAGGGAGCCTGTCTACGGATACTATTGTGCCTATGTTGCCTCGTACACAATGTTCCAGCTTTCAATCAACGGCCTGGCTTTCGAATATCTGTGGCCTGGCAGCCAGCTACTGGCGCACCGGGCTATACCAATAACAATGATACTGGGCGGTTTAACAGCGCTGTTATTTTCGCGCTCTTTTTTACAACTGGAAAAAAATCACCCCGCGCTAAACAAGTTATATAAAGCGGCGGCAGCACCATACATTCTGATAGTACCATTTGTTTTTACAGCAGATTATCAGACGGTGGTTAAGATACTGACAGTAAATATTATGTTCAGCGGTATTTTGTTGTGGATCACAGGATGGATCACGCTGACCACACAGGGGTCCAATGGCAAATATTTTTTGCTGGCGTGGTCAGCACTTCTGCTTGGCGGTATTACATTCGGGCTCAAGACCATGAGTTATCTGCCCCATACATTCTTAACTGAATACGCAATGCAAATCGGCGCAGCAGCAGAAGTATTGCTGCTGTCATTCGCAATCGCGGCCAGATTCCATAAACTTCGTGACGCCAATATCCGAATACAAAAAGAAGCAACAGCAACACTCGAACACAAAGTCGCACAGAGAACTACCGATCTGCATCAGGCAATGGGCCAGCTCAAAATCGCCAACAAAAAGCTTGAATCCTTAAACACACTGGATGAACTCACCGGCATTCACAATCGATCCTATTTTAATACACGCTACAAACAACTTTGGGAATCAGCAAGGCGGGACAAGACTGATCTGTCTGTGTTAATGATAGACATTGACCATTTCAAGAATACTAACGATAAGCACGGTCACCTCACAGGAGACCGGGTGATCAGTGTAGTGGCTGATGCCATTTCAGATACTCTTTACCGCAGCACTGACATGCTGGCGCGCTACGGCGGCGAAGAATTTGTTGTGGTATTACCTTCAACGCATCAGTCGGGGGCGACGGCGGTTGCCGAGAAAATTCGCGCGCGCGTTATCGACACAAAAATCAACATTGACGACGTTTCCATTTCGATTACAGTCAGTATCGGCGCAGCAACTCTCACTCCGGACAGGAACACCCGACGACTCACGTTACTCGCTAACGCCGATAAAGCGCTTTACGAGGCTAAAAACAACGGCCGCAACCAGGTGTGCACCTGGTGCCCCCAGGCGGGGATTGCTGCCTGATACCACTGGCGGATAAACCCGTCGGGCCAGACCGCTACAGCGTAGCTTCCGGTTATTCCGTCGGCCGCACTCGAAGAAACCTTGCAAAGCGAGGTTTACCAGAGTTAGTCCGACCCTGAAATCGATAACTGACCAGCGTACCGATGGGCGGTGGGTTGCGGCGCTGTTCATCGCTAAGACCGCTGCCTAATCTGAATCGCCTGCCGCTTGCATCGACCACCTGCAGAGAGCCGGTCATGCCCGTGTATTTTCCCTTACCCGGAATGTAACCCACCACAACGGCTTCCGCATCCTGACTGGTTTTAAGCTTAAGCAGTCCAGAATGCCGGCCTGCCTGATAGCTACTATCTCCACGCTGCAGAATAAGCCCTTCCCCATCACTGGCTACCACCTGATCCAGCCACTGTTGCAATTGCTGTTTATCGGCCACACGCCTTTGATTGACCAACTGCAGCCAGTCAACAGAGTGCTGATTGAACAGATCAGCCAGTGCCTGTTGTCGACTGGTAAAATCACCTTTTGCCTGTGGCGCATCAAAGACCAGGAACTTAACCTGTCGCCAGGCATTGTCATCCGGCTCACTATCTCGGATGGTTTGCATCAGCAGTTGAAACTGACCTCTCCCGATCCATAGCTCACCGTCCAGCACGGTGGCAGGCAGACTTTTGGTAAACCAGTCAGGGGCATGGAATATATTGCCATTGCGGGATAACAAATGAGTGCCGTTCCACCAGGTGCGAGCACCATCGTATTTCTCGCTAACCCAATAGCGTGTCAAATCGATTTCATCCCTGTAAAGCTGTGCCAGTGATACAGGCGGCGCGGTGGCTGCCAACGCCGTTGCGACGATAGCGGGAGACGCCAGACCACAAACCAGGGAGATTGACAGAACAAAAGAGGAATACCGCATAACTTACATCTACATCAAACGACCAGGTTATATTCTGGTAGCAATTCACAAACAGATTCTGTTAACCAGTATTCAAAGTCGCAAGCCCGTAACATTGCATATGCATAGCCTAATTAGTGCCCATCCAGAAACAAGCGCTACTACGGACCACTCATGCACGCAATCTTTCGCCGACCACATGTAGTTACTTATGAATGACCCATTATTGGCAACGGATGGGCCCACATGTG
>CAKZVB010000008.1 GCA_937922015.1 uncultured Granulosicoccaceae bacterium | reverse complement strand
GAGGAGGCGTTCGCGATTTTTTTCGTAGTAACGCGTGGCCTCGTAGTAGCGCCACATCCAGCGATACGAGGTGATGGTTTTGTAAATTCGGGTAAAGCTCTTTCGTTGGAGGCCGTAGCGAGGTTCCGCTTCATCGAGCTTTTTCCACACGGTAGGGCGGTTTTTTGCCAGATTAGTGCGTTCAATAACACCTTGTTTCAGCAGCATAGAGTCAGCACCAAGAACAACCAAAGGCGGTTGCTGATATGTCAGCTGGAGCCAGAATGTACACTCGACGTCGTGAGGAATAAGGGATAGATCGCTATTAGTCATCCATTCTCTTGCAATGACATCGAACGATTTGCGATCTGCTAAAAACGGCAACCTTGTCACAATAACGTATCCTTTAAAACACCTTCCATGAGCCTGATTGTATCAAACTGCTCAATGAACTTCATGTTGTAGTCGTCGCAAACTGGCACATACGGCATAGTACGAGGGGAGGAAATTGATTTGTACTTATTGTGTCGCGTCTCGTACGCATGATTATATGAGAGATGCTAAAATATGAGGCGCAGATTAGGGCACTTACAGCCTTTTGAAAAATTTCCAAGATGAATCCTGCAAGTACAAACCCCGGCTACTCGCTATACTCAATCTGACTGTCGCTGAGCGGCCCGCACCGGTCATCGAGAAAGAACCATTTCGATGAAACTACCTTTTGCCGCTGCGTATTCAGCGCTGTCGATGTGCTTTCCATAAGATGCTATCTTCTTTAGTGCTTCGTACTCCCTGGCCAGCGCTATATCGGCTTGGAGGGTATCTCGAAAACAGACCTGTGATTGAACAACTTTTCCGTTCTCGGGGCACCAGTGCAAGTTGATTTCGCGCGGTACTCCCTTGGAGAACCAGCTACGTCCCGCAACTCCTGCGTTACCGCGTGGGACGTAATCCAACCCCATTAGAGTGTCAACAATGAAATCACTGGGCGGATACACTGAAGATTCAACCGCAATGTCGATTATCGGCTTTGCTTCGATACTCGGAATAGCAGTGCTTCCAACATGATGAATTGCCGTAATGCACTCGTTCAAAACAGTTTTCAAGAGCACGTATTGCCGGTCAAACTCTTTGGCCCAATCTGGATTGTGCGCCTTGAATTCGATAGGTTCCCCGTTCATATCACATAGCGTATCGTGTAGGCCGATCGTCCGCAATGGGTGACTTTCTTACTGTCGAATAAGCTCTTTGCTTCGACTCGAATTATACCCCGGTTTGGTTATTGACAGTTTCAGAACAACTAAGATCTAATTGTAGGAGTATGGAAACGAATTTTTAACTGGAGAGGATTGAACTACTCATTCTGCGGAATCCTGGCGCAATGACGTGGGTAATTTGCGATCAATCCGATAGGTTTGTTATTGTAAAAAGTACTTAATATTGTGGATAGGTTAATGGCAAGCCCAGAAAACGAGGGAAGATGGAATGTAGTCTTTTCTGCAGCCGTGGTTTTGTTTGTTATGCAGTTGATAATTCCCATTTCCGCCAGCGCATCGAACCACAATGGTATTGCCAGAACAGACATCGTCGGTGGATCATGGGGGGATAATCAATTTGAGGTTTACTGCGAAGAAGATCATTACATTACCCACACAGAGTTAGGATCAAGTGCAGGTGGCTTCGCAGAAGAGTTTCGATTTAAATGCTCAAGCCGCACGGCTTCAGAACACTGGATAAACACGACAGACTGGTCCGACTGGACACCTCATGACGATACTGGTGTGGAAAGTGTAGAGGCCGCGCAATGCCCGGAGGGCAGTTACGTAACAGGAATCCGTGGAACAATGGGCCCGTTCCTCTTTACTCCATTTGTGGTTCAGGATATTTTTCTGGAGTGTTGGCCCAGACAATATGGCCAGGTAGATTCGCCCGACTACACCCTCGAGCTGGGACTGTCTGCAATCCATACGCTTGACGTCCCGACGTTCCACGCATGTCCGTCGGGTTATGGCGCGGTGGGTGTATTCGGGAAGTCAGGTCAGGTTATGGATTCAATCGGGTTAATATGTAAACCATTTCCCGGTTATATTCCGCCGTCCGACGTTCCCATCCTTCTCGTACATGGAATAATTAATTCTGCTCAAGAGGAAGATGAGTACCACACAAATTGTAAGAAATACTTCGAGAGTTTTATCAGTGGATTTACTGATGAAAGAAGAGCCTTAGTGACTATTGGATACTACGCAGGTGATCTCGAATGTGACTTGTACATAGAGGGGTACCAGTCTGTAACAAACAACACTTCTATCTCAGACATCGCTGATGCCTTTGCCATGTTGGTAAAAGAGCAATTTCACGACAACGATGTACCCCGGGTACAGGTCGCTGCACATTCGATGGGCGGGTTAATAACCAGGGATGCGATTGATCGATATGGTAGTGATTTAAACATTACGGATGTTGCCACATTTGGTACTCCTCACAATGGAGCTGCTAAAGCGACGTTGTGCACCTTGGTGCCTTGGACTGCTTCTCGTCAATGTGAAGAAATGAAGGAGGGTAGTGATTTCCTAAGCGGCCTTGAAGAAAACCCCCAGAGTGCTACTCAAGGCACTCATTGGATGCTTGTTGGCTCAGACGATGATGAAGGTACTGGCCCCGACACCACAGTAGCGATGGGCAATGGGCCCGATACACGTCCTGAGGTTAGGATCGAGTACTACAAAAACACCGCTTTTGTGGGCAATTCTTGTGATGACCAGAAAAATAAAGTGGGTCACAGCCAAATCATATCTTCAAAGCAGATGGGAACTTGCGAGAATGGCCAATACCAATCGCTTAAAAACCCGGTCGATCACGCTCTTGACTTTTTTTAGTTAGCTACTGTGCGAGAGATGAGTCATGCCCGGCCTTGAATTGCGCCCCTAAGGTCCCAAGATTTTAAAAATCTATTATTTAGTTTACGGAGTTCACTCTAATGGACGTTAATGCACTACTGAACAGTGTCCTGGGTAATGCTGGTGCAGGCATCGACAAGGCGGTAAACACGGCCAAATCCGGCAACCTGCCGGGTGGCATGTTGGGCGGTGTTGCTGCCGGTGGGCTGACAGCGCTGCTGCTGTCAAACAAGAAGGCGCGCAAGATGGGTGGTAAAGCACTCACGTATGGTGGTATGGCGGCCGTCGGTGGCATGGCGTATAAAGCCTGGCGCGATCATCAGGACAATCAACCTGCATCAGCTGCCGCTACAGGTGGTTCGGGCACTTCAACAGCAGCACTTGAAGCACCAAAGGGCAGTATTTTCGATTTGGCTGCCGCTCAGGTGACCAACACAGGCGACGACATGCGGCTGGTATTGATACGCGCAATGATCAGCGCGGCGAAAGCCGACGGCCATATCGATCCCGATGAACAAGCCCGCATCGAACAACAAATCGCCGATCAGGCGATCGGCGCAGAAGAACAGCAGTTTCTGGTGGAGCAGCTCAAAGCACCGAGCGACCCGATTGCCATCGCGAGGTTGTCAGAGGGAGAGGAGCAAGCGGCTGAAATCTACCTCGTTTCGCTGTTGGCGCTGGATCTCGACTCGCCGGAAGAGCGGCGCTACCTCGATCGTCTGGCGGATGCACTGTTGCTGCCAGACGAGTTGAAGCAGCATCTTGAGCAGCAGGCACAGGCTGCGATTTAAAGCGATATTTACGGGACAGGCATTAGTGTTTAGTTACCCGCAACTTTCGAGGTGTGTTGGATGAATGCTATATGGACTGGCACAGTGAAAGGAATATTGACCGCTAAAACGAAGCGACCGAGGAGTAGAAAATCACAGACCATCCGCTTGGACAGGCAAAGTTAAGAGGCTACGACTACTGTTTGCAGTGCCTGTCCCGTCAAGTGCCGTGCAGCCTGGATGGATATTTTGATCGGGAAGTGAATTATGGTTAGTATGTTCCGTATCGATATAATAGTGGGCCGTTTGACAAATAAGGTAACACTTTGTCTTCGTTACAGCCGCCATTGCTCGTTGGAAAAACTAGACGTATGACCTATATGCCTGCGCTTTTCCGCCTTGCACTGACGGCCGTAACTGTGAAAAGTTAGTCACCCTGTTTATCAAGCGGCCCACTGGCTTTCAGTTACCGGTTGGTGGCTGTATAAAATCAAACGGAGACGTCTCATGAAGTCACTGGCAACACTGGTAAAAACGTCGTTTGTAGTGGCGGCTATCTTGAATTTGGTCTCCTGCGGTGGAGGCGGGGATAACACTGTCCCAACCAGTGGCGGCGGCAGTGTCGCATCTTTTCAAAATCCCACCCGCTTTAGCGTCGAAGAGCAACTGAATCCGGTAGATTCGGTGTTTGGCTCCGTCAATACCAATTTCTATTCACTGAATGGCTCGCCGCTTGAGAGCGCCAGCAGGTTAGTCGGTACTAATAACTACATTGGCAGTGTGGCGTTTCGCGAATCCGGTACCGGCACACTTTTCTCGGGTAGCTATCGAATGACTTTTAGCCACAGTACCGGCACAGGCACTGGTCAGTTTGAATCGCTGTCAGTGTCTCACAGTAACAGCGAATCCCGCTTTATAGATGGTACTTTGCGGATCGTGCTAACCAATCTCGACGGGGCGAACTATGCCGGACAAGTCACCGGTGCCTTAACAGAAACCGGGCTGTCGGCACGGGCAGGGCTGGTTTACAACATCGACGGTACGATTCAGGGAAGCCTGGTCAGCGCAACTGTAGACTTTCTGGACGGCACGCGAACGCTGGGTGTGCTCGACGGGACTGTAATCCGATCAACCGGTGAAAGCAGTCCGGCAAGCGGATTGTTCTATGCGAATTATTAGTGCGCAAACCAATTACTAAATATAGTCGATGAGATAAAGGCCAGACCATCTGGCGTTGACTGGCGTAGATTACCAGCACACAGCATAAGGGCTTTGTTGATGCGCTTCGTTTTGTCTGTGCCGGATGATCGGTATCAGTATTCCAGAGTGGGTGTCCTTTTTATTCCTTCTCGACCGCAGGCGATGTTTAAACATGCCAGGCAGGTTCGATCTGATTGATATCTTAATTTGTCGGGTTTACTCTGTAATCCAGTTGCAGAGTGTATTCCGGCCAAATACCAATCCGGTGTCGGTAAATTGAAATGAAAGGCGATGATCTCCCTGAAAAATCGTTAGCTGGTCGAATACACGTGTATGAACGTAGCCGTCCTTGTCATACATACCGGTTGACCACATCCCGGTCCGCTCCAGGTTCTGACCCAGGTACCACTCGAGAATTCCGTAAATATACAAGCGCACAGTCTCATCAGTAGACGGGCAATAAAACATGGCCACTTTTTGGTCCCGGTCGTTTACATTGATGAGTTTTTCTTTTAACCGTTCAAGCTCTGATTTTGTTGTTGAAATCTGAGGCACTACCCGGCAGGACTGACTGCCATCCCAGCCCCAGC
>CAKZVB010000007.1 GCA_937922015.1 uncultured Granulosicoccaceae bacterium | reverse complement strand
GATCAGCGGTGAAGTCGGTATCTGGTTGTTCAGCGTCAAGAACCGGAACGAGATGATGGGCGTCGTTAACGTAGAAACCATTACGCTGGAGCCTTTCGAAGCGCTCTCCTCTAGCTACTAACCTGGTTGTGATGCCGGCCTCGTGAAAGATGCTGGCGTAGACGGCCCCTAAAGCACCAGCGCCTAAAATCGCTATATTTTCAATCATATTGTTGGCATTTCAGTCAGCTAAAAATCTCTCTTGAGGTTTCTATTGCCATTGTACAATTACTCTTTATCACTGTTTTCTACGATTGTGAAAATTACTCGATAGGAGGCTAATCACTGGTGGCAGGTCAGGGCGGACCTGTCCGGACACGAACGAAGCTGTGTATGATAAGTCAGTCTCATAATTTACATGGGTATAATGCTGGCAGCAACTTACTGTGTTGAGTATTAGGAACGACAGTGCAACACTCCACGCAGATGCGATTGTGCCTGTTTAATACCAGTTTCTCATTTGACAGTAGTGCGCGGACAATCCAGTCTTTACGGATCTTATTCGAACAGTCAGTGATGGAGATGCGATCATCTATGAAGATGTTATTGAGTTGTGTATTACTGCTGTGTCTGTCGTTTGAATGTTTTAGCGTTGAGACGCCGGGTGATTTTGAACAGGCACGGACACTTGCTTTTCAGCTTCAGGAAAAAGCCGCGTACAAGGACCATGAATCCAAAGCGCTCCTGCCGCATTACAACGATAAATATCCGGAGATAATGAGTAACTGCTTTAAAAATATTGAACATGCAGATGATGCAAAATTTGAGATTGTGCTACAACTGGGAGAAGCCGGAGATGTGGTGAAAATATTTCGTAACATCGAAACCAATGTCGGTTTGTGTTTGTTCCGGATTTTGCAGCACGAGCAGTTTCCACGCCCGCGAGTATCTCCCTACTATCTGCACATAGCACTTGATAGAATTGCAGGGGATGTAATTTGTCCCTCCCACACTATACTGAACGAAAAATCCACGCCGGATATTTCTGTGGCCTGGTGTGAATTCTCTGTCAACGGCGAAATGATATTTGATGGTCCGTATGTGGCCTGGTGGCCTAACGGTAGAATGGGCAACGCAGGGTTTTATGAAAAAGGGGTACCGGTCGGCCGCTGGATGGCATGGTATGAAAGCGGCTCGATACAGGCCGTAAACACCTACGAAAACGGCAAAATTGTTGAACGTGAAAGGTTTCCCGATATTAACAAGCCCTGATTTAATTCAGGTAGCTGATCAGCCACGGTTATGAATTTCAATTGTGGCCGGTGCTGCACTACATCTCTTGCAACTGTTTTAAATATTCAAGCCCCTTTGGTGTAACACCGTTTATTCTGGTGCGATAGCTGGTGCCTTCCACCCCCGCACTTTTAACGCTGCCTTCTACCATTTCCTGTGAGATTAATTGTTCCAGATGTTTTACCGTATTTGAATCCAGAGGTCTGCCATCGTCAAAAATTGGAGCATGTTTGTTTGGTCGCGCTATTATTGCTTCAAGAAGTTCAAGTAGCAGATCATTGTTCATGATAGTTGTGTTCCGGTGTAGACGATGAGCACTGCGAGTGCCTTATTGTTCAGATTAACACAGCCACCCGCCAACAACTATCGTTGACCTGGCAGGCGTTGACGAGCGCCGTAGAAAAATAATAACAAAACGTTCGTCACTATCATCGTGCTATTCCAGATAGTAGGTCATCCATGGAAATGCCTGCGCTGTCCGGTATGCTAAGTAGTTGGTTTCTACTTAGATAGATTCATACTAGTTGGGTTCAGGCAACGGTGTAGCGTTTGAAGCCGGTTCACTTTTAGCGGGTGTTATCGCCCTGTTAATTTCTTCCATGATTCTCGCGACATGCATGCTGCTCTCGGCGGGGTAGGGCTGATCGCTTGCCGGTTCGTTTAGCTGGTTCAAAATGAATGCGTACGGGTCTTTTGCAGCGTAGTCAGGTGCCAGAAGTTTTTCACGTACTTTGCGCACTGCATTGATATTGATTTTCGATTGGTATTCGGGTGCATAGATGGGCGTGAAGTAGTCTTTACCTGCCTTAATATATTGGCGTGTGCTGTTGAATCCGGCTATGATTTTTGCGGTTTTACCAGAGGTATGGTGTGTTGTTAGTTGCAGATCACAGACGATGCCGTGTCGGGTGGTTTTTTTGTCGATTGTATAACTGGTGATGTTACCCAGAAAATAGACTGCCCATGCGAGCGGGTAGATCCCCAGATCGTACAAACATCCACCGGCTTCGGGTTGCCACTGTCTTGACTCCGGTGAGTAGGGTAATTTGGAGGTAAAGGAGAGTTCCAGGTGTTTGTGCGGGGCCACAAACTTGCGAATTTTCGCGGCCGCCGGAACAAACAGGCTCCAGAGGTTTTCCTGTAGTTGCAGACCTTTTTGTGCGGCGATGCGGTAGAGTTCTTCGGTTTGGCTTGCCCGCATTGTGAGCGGTTTTTCACAGAGCACGTCATACCCTTTGTCCAGCAGTGCCTTTACCTGCGAGTAGTGTTTGCTATTGACCGAGGCGACGTAGGCAATAGTTTTCTCGGTTGCGGCGGGTATGGCATCCAGTGATGTGTAGCAGTCGGGGGCGTTAAGAAGATCGCATAATTCCTGCGCACGGGTGCCTTGTTGCGAATAAACACCGTTGATCGGGTAGGCGTTGCGTCTCAGGCATTCTCCCATCTTAAGTGCCATATTACCGGTACCGAGAATTAACCACGGGTGTTGTTTACGTGAGACGGAATCACCGTTCATTCTGGCGACAATAGAATTCACTTCCAGGTAGTCTTCCATCATCGCCTGGTCAGACATTTTAAGCTCGGCCAGTTGTCGAATGCCGCGGCAGAAGTCCATTTGAGCGGCGGCGGTTTTTGGTGCCTGAGGAAAATCGGTTTCTATAGAAGGCAGGGTTCTTTTTATCGGGCTGAGCAGCGTTTTGCGGCGAATCGTTACGAGCTTTTGAATTTTTACCGGGCAATCGTAGCGCCAGATATCACCGACAGTAATAACGCCTTTCTCGCCGAATATTCTGATTTGTCTGTCTTTGGGAGCAATAATGCTGCAGGTGACACGGGCAATAATGTTATCGGCGTATTCGAGAACAGCGCATGAAAAATCTGACGTGTGCTTGTGCAGCGGAATGATTTTATCTGTTATTGAACGGTGCTGGATTACGCCTTTTATTTTCGCTTTGCCAAACCATTTCTGCAGTACGCATATTGTGTAGCCCGCGTGTTCCAGTGTGCTGCCTGTTTCAAATTCGTTTTTGCCAGGCCATCGAATGCCGAAATCATTGCGCCATTTTTCATAGGCGACGTTATGCATCATGCCGTCATCCATTTCTGCGTAAACAGCGTAGATTTTACCGATCGGGTTGGTCGCCAGATGGTGTGCGACGGTTTCAGCCATTTCGCTTAAATGGCCGCAGGGCGCGCCCAGAATATTGGTATTGTTTGCCAGCGCAAGGTCCACCAGCGTGCGTGAATCCTCCTCTGAGGTGGTGAAGGGTTTTTCGGAATAGACTGCCTTGCCTTCTGACAACACATATGACGACACCGGTAAGTGTTGTTCAGGTGTGGTTAGATTGACAATCAAATCAGCATCGGCGGTTATTGATTCCAGCGAATCGTACGGCTTGGTTGCATAAAATTCACAAAACCTGGCGCAACGGTCAGCGTTGATATCGTAGGCGCCAATGAGCTTGAGGTCTTTGTAGTCGCCCAGCGTCTTCATATAGAGAGAAGAGACAAATCCGGTCCCGACGATACCTACTCGTGTCATTTTTGTTCCATCGCTGTTCATGTTTGCGTAGTCTGCTGTGGCGGCATAAATCGAAAGAAAAGAGCGGTCTAAGGCAGGTGTGATAATGCACTCATTGCTCTGTCTGAATGATGAAATGCACAGTGCGGAATTTTACCACAGTCAAATTATCAGCATAAGTGATGCGAGGTAAGCAGTCCCGGATTGATCTCTTTATCGGCCCATCTGGCAAGAGGTAGTCGCAATGGTCCGGTTGGTTTATGACTGCGTTGTAATTAGTTGCCTGCGTTACACAGATGCCGCTGCCTGTAATTCTAATCAAATCTACGATAGTGCCGGCAGCGCAGCCGATCGTTGAAGATCTTTGCCGTAAGAGCGAGTTGTTGATAGCAGCGGTAATATAGTGGTAGTCAGCGTGAGACTTTTGCATTCATTACAGAGAGTAATGTGCCGGGCGCCAGATTAAGTGTAACGATTTAGTGACGCTCTATATTTCTGTCATCCCGCTTCTGGCTGCCGTTAGTCAACCGGATTAGCGGGATCTTCTGTCAACTGGATTCGTCGGTTTTCCTGCCCGCTATCATTGCACATACGGCAATAATAAGTAGTCCGGCCAGGATGTACCCTGCGTCAATCCAGACAAGATCAAAACCCCGGCGCTTGTCGAAGAAATTGACAAATATATTGGCAAGCAGGCCGCCGGCAACCCATGCGTAGAGTGTTGCGCGAAGCACGAAAGACCAATCCCGCCGAGCCAACAGATTGTATAAAGCGTTCATGACAGCAGCGGTAACCAGCCATCCTGCCAACGGTACTATCATGTAGGTGATATCGGGTTCGCCGATTTCTTCAGCGCTGGTGCCGAGAGCTGCCAGCCACTGATTCATGAATAGTGGTCCATACCAAAGCATTCCCAGAAGATTGGCGAGAAAGCCGCCTGCGATTATCGATATCCATGGTTTCATGATGTTGTCCTGTGGGTCGGCCCGTTTGACTCTGCCAAAAAGATCGCTGGTTTGCCAGTGCAGACTGTAAACATTCGATTACGCGCGTCGGCGGTCTTGCTGGAGACGACGGTGGCTCAATGGCAAATCAGTGCTGGCAGCGGCTATCCGGAAATCCCTGATCTGTCCCGGCACCGTGGCTCTCCTATTTAATCAATCCGGTTGCTGAATGCCGCATAGTTGACGACAGCAATACGTGAATAGTGCAGCATCCCGGATGCGGATGTAACTTCATCGCAACTCGGGCGGGCTATTGAAGTAGACTTTCCGATTCGGCCCTATTCAGTATTAATCGACGGTGAGCTAAGGCGATGTCTGATATTTTAAATTCTATAAACTTAAATAATAAAAAAATTGTAGTCACCCAGGCCAATCGATTTATGGGTCCTGCACTGTGCGAGGTGCTATTAAATTGTGGTGCACAGGTGATTGCAGATGAATCCGCTCTTGATACGGCAGACTCGGTGCAACAATTTATTGATAGCACAGGACAGATAGATGTATTGATAGCCAATCTTGCGATAGCAGCACCGCAAACCAAGGTTGCCGAGGTAAGCAATGAAGAATGGAATCTGGTGTTTCGCAGCATGGTTGATCCGTTGCAATGGCTTACGCGTGCAGTGCTGCCTCAAATGATATCGCGTCAGGCAGGTAAAATACTGTTGATGGGTAGTGCAGCAGCGTTGCGTGGAATGAATAAAACATCGTCGTATTGTGCGGCGCGTGGTGCGCAGATTTCTTACATTCAGGCGGTGGGCGTAGAGGTAGCCCGCCACAATATACAGGTTAATGCGATCGCGCAGAATTTTGTCGACAATGAAACCTACTTTCCAACTGAGGTGCAGGAAAATCCGGCGTTTCAGGAGCGGCTGCGCCGTGAGGTGCCGCTTGGTCGGCTAGTCAGTAAAGAGGAAGATGCATCATTCGCAGCCTATCTGTGCAGTGATGCTGCGAACTGTTTTGTCGGTCAGGTGTTTCCGGTCTGTGGTGGTTGGGTGGGCAGGTAGCGGGTGACCACGTTCGGCGTAGGGGTGGTCAGTGCAGTTGCCGCGCAGATTATGTGGGGGCTGTTCCCCATTTACTGGAAGCTGCTGGCCGATGTGGCGCCACTGGAGGTGCTCTCCCACAGAAACATCTGGTGCGCTGTCGTTCTATTTGTGTTGATTCTGGCCGGTGAAGAGCGACGTGCCGTTGTGCGCAGTGTTCTGGTCAGACCCGCAGAGCTGCTTCGACATCTGTTTTCGTCGTTGTTAATAGCGGCAAATTGGCTGGTGTACATCTGGGCTGTTGTGAATGATCACGTTATTGATGCAAGCCTGGGCTATTTTTTATCACCACTGGTCAGCCTTATGTTGGGATATGTGGTGTTTGGTGAAAGACCAAATTATCGGCAATGGTGCGCGGTAGCTGTGGCGGTGATTGGTGTGTTAGTCATGATCGTTGCAAGTGGTGTAGTGCCGTGGATAGGGTTGTCGCTGGCAACGACTTTCGGAATTTACGGAATGACCCGTAAAAAAGCCTCGACCGGACCGGTTAACGGACTCTTTGTCGAGTCGCTGTTACTGGTGCCGCTGTCGCTCGGTGTACTTTGGGTGATCTCAAAATCAGGTTCCCTGGCCTATACACATCCATTCGGGGCGAACGAATTACTGCTTGCACTCGGCGGCCTGGTTACCGCGATACCTTTGGTGCTGTATGCGCAGGGGGCCAGAGCTCTGCCACTTAGTCTCAGTGGTTTACTGGTCTTTATCACGCCCAGTATTCAATTTCTTATCGGTTGGATCGTTTACAAAGAGCCCATTGCGTTGTCATCCTGGGTCGGCTTCATCTGTATCTGGTCGGCCCTGTTGATCTACAGCGCCGCGCATAGTAGCCGTCAGGCGCAAGTGGTGACCAGTCAGTGAGCAATTTGCACATTGCATGACCGGGCTTATTCGCCACCAGGCGCAGCCGGCAGGCAAGTTGTTTCAATCTAGTCCTCTTCGCGGGCTGCAACGCGGTATGGGGCGGCTGTTTGGCTCTCTCTCCGGGCGCGGCTGTCTGCACCCGCGGGCTAAGCTGACGTTAAAACTCGGAAGCAATTTAAAATTAGCTGCTCAATCTGCTACCTATGGCGAGATTGCCTGCTAAACTAGAAGAAAAAATCCCGGTGATCCCTTTGAACAGTCCTATAAAGTCGTTTTCTGCTGCGGTACTTGCGCTGACCGCCGTTGTCGCCACGTCAGGCGTTGTCGCTGATACCACCAAAACCTGGTCGCTGGCTGAATTTGGCGAGCCGCTGTATGACGAAAGCATGCCGCACTGGCCCTATGTCAACCCCGATGCACCCAAGGGTGGCAGTATCGTGCTCAGCGCATTCGGGACCTTTGACAGTCTGAATACGTACATTTTGAAGGGCGAGTATCCGCGTAGTCTGGGTCTGATTACCGATGTTCTGATGACGGGTTCAGCCAATGAGCTGGCATCAGCTTACGGATTATTAGCAGAATCGGCAGAATATCCCGACGACAAAAGCTGGGTTATATTTAATCTCAGACCGCAAGCAACGTTTAATGACGGGTCGCCGATTACCGCAAGAGATTTTAAATTTTCGTTTGACACCATTCGTACACACGGTCGGCCATTTTTAAAGTCGTTCTATGACGATGTTGATTCTGTAGAAGTACTGTCAGATCACCGGATCAAATTTAGCTTTAAAACCACCAATAACATGAAGCCGTTGATGAAGGTGGCGGGAATGAGTCCGGAGTCAGTCGCCTATTGGAAAGACAAAGATATCAGTAAAACCTTTCTGACACCTCCACCCAGCAGCGGACCCTATGAAATTTCAACAGTAGAGGCGGGCAGGTCAATTACCTATGAGAGGGTAAAAAACTACTGGGGGGAGAACCTCAATGTCAGTAAAGGCATAAACAATATCGATAAGATCAGGTACGACTACTACGCCGACCTTGAAGTAATGGTCGAGGCGTTCAAGGCGGGGGAGGTGGACTATCGTGCTGAAAACAGTTCAAAGCGATGGGCAACCGCTTATGAGATTGATCAGGTTAAAGAAGGCAAAATTCTGTTAGAGACCCCACCGGATAATCAACCGCAGGGGATACAGGCGTTTTTCTTCAACTTACGTCGTAATCCGTTTGATGATCAGCGCGTGCGTAAAGCACTGGGCTTACTGTATGACTTCGAGACGACTAAACGTACGATTCTTTACAACCAATACGATCGAATAGACAGTTACTTTGTAAACTCTGAATACGGTGCGAGCGGAGTGCCAACAGCCGACGAGTTGGCAGTACTTGAACCCTATCGTGACCAGCTTGACGCCCGCGTTCTGGAGGAAGCTTATACCTTACCGGTGACTGATGGCAGTGGTCGCAATCGTAGTCAGGTGCGCGAGGCAATAAAATTATTCAAGGAAGCCGGATGGAACCTTGAAGATGGCAAAATGATGAAAGATGGCAAGCAACTGCAAATTGAGATGTTGCTGGTGCAGCCGGACGGGCAGAGGGTGAATGCCATATTTATGCAGAACATGAAAAAGATCGGAATCGACGCTGAGTTTCGCGTAGTCGACAGTGCCCAGTACCAGAATCGTATAGATGATCGTGAGTTCGATATCATCACAGTGCGGCTTAACTTCTTTCCACCTCCGGGCCCGGAGTTGCGGTCTTACTATGGTAGTGCGGCGGCGGATGAGCGAGGCTCGGCCAATATGGCCGGTATCAAAAACGATGTAGTCGATGAACTGATCGAAAAAATCATAAGCGCTCCGACGCTTGAGCAGTTGCAGATAAACACTCGCGCGCTGGATCGGGTATTGTTATGGAACGACTATGTGTTGCCACAGTTTTATAACTCAAATTACCGACTCGCGTTCTGGAATCGATTCGGTCAGCCCAGGACCCGGCCAAAATACGGCACCGGTTTTCCAACCACCTGGTGGATAGATAAAGATCTCGACGCAAAGCTTGATCTGAAGCGCTAGTGTACCGGAGCGACTAAAGTGTTCGCCTATATACTGCGGCGTCTGCTACTGATCATCCCCACTCTGCTGGGGATAATGGTCATCAACTTTCTGGTTATTCAGTTGGCACCCGGTGGCCCTGTAGAGCAGTTGATTGCCGAGATGCGTGGAAATGCCACTGATGCAACCTCGGCGTTTTCCGGTCAGGAGGGCGATTTAAAATCCTCAGCCCCGCAGGATACCGGTAGTGCTGCAAGCAGCAAGTACCGCGGTGCCCAGGGACTGGACCCGCAGATCATTAAAGAAATGGAGGTGCAGTTCGGTTTCGACAAACCGGTGCATGTGCGGTTCTTTAATATGATTAAAGACTATGCAAGGTTTGATTTTGGCGATAGCTACTTTCGCGATCGAAGTGTGGTTGATCTGGTGCTCGAAAAAATGCCGGTGTCCATTTCACTGGGGTTATGGACCACTTTGTTTGTCTACCTGATTTCTATTCCTCTGGGGATTCGCAAGGCAGTGAGCGATGGTTCGCGTTTTGATTTCTGGAGCAGTGCAGTCATTGTGCTTGGCTATGCCATACCGGGTTTTTTGTTTGCTATTTTGCTAATTGTTGTTTTTGCCGGCGGGCGCTATCTGCAATGGTTTCCACTGCGAGGTCTTACCTCGATCGGCTGGGAGCAAATGGCAACGTTCGACAAAATTATTGACTACCTGTGGCATATCACGCTGCCGGTACTTGCAATGGTCATCAGTGGCTTTGCGGGGCTGACCATGCTCACAAAAAACTCGTTTCTCGATCAAATAAATATGCAGTATGTACAAACTGCCAGAGCCAAAGGTCTCAGTGAACGGCAGGTGCTCTACGGGCATGTTTTCAGAAACGCCATGCTCATTATAATCGCCGGATTTCCGAGTGCTTTTATCGGTATCCTGTTTACCGGTTCTATCCTTATCGAGGTGATTTTTTCACTGGATGGACTAGGGCGGCTTGGCTGGGAGGCCGTGATAAACCGTGACTATCCCATCGTATTTGCCACACTGTATTTTTTTACTCTGGTAGGGCTGTTGCTGCAATTGGTGGGTGATGTGATGTATCACGTGATCGATCCTCGCATAGACTTTGAGAGCCGTAATTTCTAATGGCACTTAATCAGCTCAACCAGCGTCGACTGGAGACGTTCAAACGCAATCGTCGCGGCTATTGGTCTTTCTGGATATTTGCCATTTTATTTGTACTGTCTATCGGTGCTGAGCTCATCGCTAATGACAAGCCGATATTGGTCAATTACGATAATAAGCTCTTCTACCCTATCTTTAAAGTGTATCCGGAGACAACGTTCAACGGTGAATTCGACGCTGAAGCTGATTACACTGACCCCTACATACAGGATCTGATCAATGAAAAAGGCAGCATTGTCTGGGCACCTGTACGCTTTTCGCACGACACCATAGACTTCGAGCTGTCCGGGTCTGCACCAACGCCTCCGTCGAAAACGCACTGGTTCGGCACGGATGATCAGGGCAGGGATGTATTTGCCAGAGTCATTTACGGGTTCAGAATATCGGTGTTGTTTGGTCTGTTGCTGACATTCCTCAGTTCTGTTATCGGCGTTGCAGCCGGTGCTGTGCAGGGTTACTTCGGCGGCATGCTGGACCTGATGGCGCAAAGGTTTATCGAAATCTGGCAGGGCCTGCCGGTGCTATATCTGTTGATCATTATGGCAAGCGTTATAAAGCCAAGCTTCTGGTCTTTGTTGTTTTTGATGACATTGTTCGGCTGGACCGCACTGGTCGGTGTAGTGCGTGCAGAATTTCTGCGTGCCAGAAATTTCGAGTATGTGCGTGCGGCAAAAGCATTGGGAGTTAATGACGCGACTATTATGTGGCGGCACACACTGCCCAACGCGATGGTAGCCACCGTCACCTTTATGCCTTTTATTCTCAGTGGATCGGTAACGACACTAACAGCGCTCGATTTTCTGGGCCTGGGCTTGCCTCCCGGCTCGCCGTCACTGGGTGAGCTTTTAAAGCAGGGCCGGGATAACCTGCATGCTCCGTGGTTGGGTTTGACGGCATTTTTTGTATTGTCTGTCATGCTGAGTCTGCTGGTGTTTGCGGGTGAGGCGGTAAGAGACGCCATTGATCCTCGCAAGACTTTTAATCAGTCTGCAGCCGCATGAATAATCAGCCGGATAACACCATTCAATCTTCCAACGCACCATTGCTGCAGATCAGTGATCTTAGCGTATCCTTTGGTCGTGGCACTGATGAAGCACGTGCGGTGCAGAACCTGTCGCTCACCATAGATCGTGGTGAGACGGTAGCCCTGGTTGGTGAAAGCGGTTCCGGCAAGTCGGTGACGGCGCTCTCTGTTATGCAGTTGCTGCCGTATCCGCTTGCCCATCACCCGAGCGGCAGTATTCTGTACCGTGGTGAAGAGATGGTGGGTGCCGGGCAGTCTGTGTTGCGAGCAGTACGCGGCAACGAGATCAGTATGATCTTTCAAGAACCGATGACCTCGCTCAATCCGCTGCACACCATCGAAAAACAAATAGCAGAGTCCTTGAAACTGCATCGCGGTTTAACGGGTACGCTCGCGCTTGAGCAGGTGCTGGAACTATTGGATCTGGTGGGGATTCGCAACGCCAGACAACGTCTGGGAGCCTACCCGCATGAGTTGTCCGGCGGCCAGAGGCAGCGTGTGATGATCGCAATGGCGTTGGCTAATGAACCGGATCTGTTAATCGCGGATGAGCCAACCACAGCACTTGATGTCACCATACAAGCGCAAATACTCGATTTACTGACTGAACTTCAGACAAGACTGGGTATGGCGTTGCTGTTGATCACCCATGACCTTGGTGTGGTACGTAAAATGGCCGACACCATCTATGTGATGACAGAAGGTCGGGTGGTGGAGCAAGGCGGTGTGAATGAAATATTCAATACACCGCAACATCCTTATACACAACATCTGCTGGCGGCAGAACCCGGACCGAAGGGTGAGCGTGATGCAGCACTGACCCCCGAAGTGATCAATGGTAAAGACATCAAAGTCTGGTATCCGGTAAAGAAAGGCATTTTCGGTAAAGTACACGAGTATGTGAAGGCTTGTGATGGCGTTGATATCAGTGTTCGTGCAGGCCGAACCGTCGGTGTGGTTGGCGAATCCGGCTCAGGTAAAACCACGTTGGGACTGGCGCTGCTGCGGTTGATTAAAAGTGAGGGTGAGGTACGTTTTTTTGATCAGCCGATCAACAATTTGAGTGCCACTGACATGCGTGAGTTACGTCAGCGTATGCAAATTGTATTTCAGGATCCTTATGGTAGTCTCAGTCCGAGGTTGTCTGTACAGCAGATTGTTGAAGAAGGGCTTAAAGTACATCGACGTGATCTAAGTGAAAAACAACGTGTTGATGCCGTGCGAAGGGCTATTGATGAAGTCGGCCTTGAGCAATCCAGTCTGAACCGTTTTCCTCACGAGTTTTCAGGTGGTCAGCGTCAGCGTATAGCGATAGCTCGCGCGATGGTGTTAAAACCCGAACTTGTTGTCCTTGATGAGCCAACATCGGCCCTTGATATGTCTGTGCAGGCGCAGATCGTGGATTTGCTTCGTGATTTGCAGTCACGGTATCAGCTTGCCTACATTTTTATCAGTCATGATCTGAAAGTGATCAGAGCATTAAGTGACGATATAATCGTAATGCGGGCTGGAAAAGTGGTTGAGTACGGAGATGTTGAGCAGGTGATCAGTTCGCCGGCGGAGGAATATACCAGAAAACTAATGGCAGCCGCTTTTGATCTTGAAATAGACTAGCCCCTGCGCGGCAGAACGTCAGCGACTGCGAACGCGCCCGGACGGTGTGACGGTGTGCCAGGGCGATGGTAGTCATCGATCATTCCCTGAACAGTTCCATTTCTGCATAACACGTTTAGGTCCGAGTGGTTGTTGGTAGGTCTGCAATCCGATCGGAGTTTGATCAGGCCCAGCCCGTTCCAAACAAGTGTCATTGTTAATGCTATCTGCCCGATACGTCAGAGAAGTGTCGTCGGCAGCACTTTCTCTGCAACGTTCCGGTAGGCGTGCCCAGTGTTGCCCGCGTCAATAAAAAACACCTAAAAGTATTGATTTTATTATAGAAAACCACAGCGCGGTGATTTGCAGAAATTTTAACCTGCGGGTCACAGGCTCGACTGTATCGCATGTTTTTAGTCGTTGTTTTAGTTTGGCATGCAGCTGCCGAAAATTTGTCAGATAAGACGGAGTGGTGGCCTTCGCGGTTACCGAATGATTCTGTAAACCGGATGCGAGGTTGTACAGCCAATGATCCGCTGCAATAAAAATTTGGTCTCGAGAGATGAAAATGAAATATAAATTAAGCGCGGCAGTGGCTTTGCTGCCAATACTTGTTGCCTGTGGTGGCGGAGACGGCACTACTCCGCCTGATCTGGACAGAGACAATGATGAGAATCCGATCATCGAAGATCGAACCCGTCCGGCTTCCGGGGACTTCTCCAGTGCGTCGGCGCCTATCAAAGAAAACGGGCCTAATGCCTATGCCAATGAAGGCCCGCAGACGGTGAATATCGACCGTGTAGTGAGTTGGCCGGGCCTGCGTTTCGGTGACTTTTTACTGACCAATAACCCCTGGAATGCAAGCGCTGCTACTTATGAAGATTGGTACCAGGACATCAGCCTCTATCCTTCAGGCACCAAGGTGGCTGCGGTTATTGACTGGGACTGGGGAGCTGCGGCTGATACCAACGGTTCACCGTTTAATACTAAAGCCTATCCTGAAGTTATCTATGGCACCAAGTCTGCCGACGAACGTTCCGGCACTTTTGCAGAAACCGGTCTGCCTGCTGAACATTACGCCATGCCGATATGGACAATAGACTATGGCTACACTTATGAAGGCAGGAGATCTTCTTCTAATGCCGGCGGTGGTTCTGATTCAGAATTTAATATCGCGATAGAGTCGTTTTATCATTCATCGTGCGATATAAAGCGAACCGGTGCTGCTACTGACAATCAAATCATGGAGGTTATGGTTTGGTTGAAGAAGGATCAGCGATTGCCGGCAGGACAAGCTCCACACGCAACGCCTTTTACAACATCTGACGGTCGGGTGTACGATGTGTATGCGAAAGCATCGAACTTCAATTATATTGCATATGTAGCGAGAGAAGAGCAAAACAGTGGTACTGTGATGTATTCTGAGATACTAAACG
Organism: uncultured Granulosicoccaceae bacterium; assembly: GCA_937922015.1. Taxonomy (GTDB): domain Bacteria; phylum Pseudomonadota; class Gammaproteobacteria; order Granulosicoccales; family Granulosicoccaceae. The sequence continues at coordinate 13,174 of CAKZVB010000007.1, read as the reverse complement.
ATGCCTTTGATAATGCAGGCACCTACGGTGTATATCAATTAAAGGACACAGACTGCCTGGCCAACATATTGATGGGAACTGAAATATGGCATGGTGCAGGGACGTTTACTTTGAGCGATTACCAGATCAATCGATCTTACTAAACTAAAAACCACGCTGACGGTGGTTTTAGAGACAGGCCCGTTGCCAATTCGGCAACGGGCTTTTTTACGTCTCGACAGTATTGATTAATTAACTTTGAATTTATTCAGGGTGAATGTGCCGGAACCCCAGAACGTTTCTGTGCCGATTTCGATAGCGCCCATGCAAGTGTTGTGGCCCATTGCGGGCAGGCCGTTGGCAGGGCCTTGAAAACGGGACCAGTTAACGAAAGCATTCCAGTCAAGAACACCGCTGTTACTCGGTTGTTTAGCGACAAAAGCAACGTAGGCCCAGCCCAGTGACGGGTTGGCGTACACATCCCACTCCTGGCCGCTTAGCGTAACGGTTGTCATCAGAACTCCCGGAGTTCTGATCGCAGGGACTCCCACCCACACCATCATTTCATATTGCTTGTTGTATTCTTCTGCGTCGCAGCTGGTGTGAAAGAATGACTCCAATGCTACGTTTCGTTCAACATTGCCGGTCTCGCTGAAGTCGTACTCAACCCAGAACTGTGGCATGTTGTTAATGTTGACAGGCAGGCCTGTTTCGGCCACGGTACCGGATTTGTTATATCGGGTTTTACGACCGAAGTAGACCTGTGGGTAAGACTTTACAGCGTAGTCATTGCCTTCGTGGCGTTGTAACCAGTTGTAGTCCCACTTGGCTACATAGTTTCCGGCTGAACCTGTCAGCTCAATACACTGTGACCAGTTGTCTGAATACACTTCGCTGTCGTTCCAGGTATTATTTTGCAGGCGATAATTTCCGTAGCCAATTTCCAGCCACGGAATACAGGATCGCTGGTTTAAAAGCGGATTGGATCGTGTGGCGGTGACACCACTGACGACAACACAGGTGCGACCGTTTTCGTAGCCAAAACCGTTTTGGCCGTCATCGCTACTGTCGGTCAGGCAAATGGGTTGACCATTCTGGTATCCGCCGGTGGCTGCCGCGACCGGTGGCGGCGCGCCGGGGCCGGTGTCAGTTACGGTATTGCTGCTGTCTGAAGTGACCTGGCAGGACCTGCCGTTTTCCCATCCCCAGCCATCGTTGTTGTCATCAGAGGCAGTTGAGGCGCAGGCGGGTACGCTAGCTGAATTATTTGTGGACTGTGTTGAATTGTTTGCACTGACCCGGCAGCTTTGATTGTTCTCCCAGCCCCAACCGTCACCGTCCGGATCTGCCGTGGCTGATGTACATGCAGGGATAGTGCTGTCACTGGAATTGGTGCTGGTGACAATGCAGGAGGAGTGGTTTTCCCAGCCCCAGCCATCACCATCCTGATCGAATACAGCAGATGAGCATGCTGGCGCCTGTGCGTAGGCAGGTGATGTGTAGAAAGTACTGAATGATACGCCCATTAATAACAACACAGCGCTGGTACGCTTTGTTGATATTGCAAGGTCTAAGCGGTATTTCATAACTAGATCCGTTCTCAATATTTGTTTAGGAAATCGTAGTCGTTGACACGTTTTTAGCGCAAAGGTGGCATTAACGAATGGATAGGTGCTCAACACGTTTGAAGTAAGCTGTGGTTGGCTGCAAGTAATTGTGTCTAAACCAACGGGCCACCGTTTAAACCGCGACGTAAAATTCCAACATATTGAAATCATTAAAAATTAAGGGTTTTGTTTAGAAAGCGAACAAGTTAGTGCACGCCTCGGGCCAATCCAATTCGAAGTGGACGCGAGTATGGTGTGTTTTGGTCGCACGCAACTATACGAAATGACAATGTTGCTTGCTTAGGATGGTAAAAATATGCTTAGGAAGAATGTTAAATGCAGACACGAACTGTCTTTGCCGGTTGCCAATGGGCAGATGATTGCTCCATTGCTATTCCAGCGACAGACGATAGGAAGCTTACCAATATTATTGACGACTCAGCTCAACAGGTGTTGAAATAAAACATGATTCCGGTAACCCGATTCAAACAACCCCCTTAAAACCAACAGCATCCAGCGCTTCGATAAAGCGTGGTATCTGATCACTCTGGCAACCGGCAATATTTATTCTTCCATCACCTGCAAGATAAACAGCGTGATCCTCTATGAGGGAGTCGACCTGGACAGGATCAAGTGGCAACAGCGAAAACATGCCGCGTTGATCTGCCACAAATCCCAGGTTGAGTGACTTGCCCTGATCAGATATATCGAAGCGAAGTGAATTAACACGATCAACCATTGTCGACAATTCAGCCTGCCACTGTGCGCGGAGCGATTCATCGGTCAGAATTATTCGCACAACGGCAGCACCATGATCTGGCGGCATCGAGTATATTCGACGTGCAATTTGTCCGAAGAAGTCCTGCGTGCGACCGGCCACTTCTTTATTGTCGGAGGCCATATAAACCGCACCAACACGGTCCCGGTAGAGTCCAAAGTTTTTTGAGCAGCTCGCGGCAATCAGTGTTTGCGGGTTGTGTTCTGCCATCAGGCGGGTGGCGGCGAGATCTTCGTTCATGCCGCGTCCAAGGCCGTGGTAGGCAAGGTCAATAATCGGTAACAACTCTTTTTGGGCGATCAGTTGTGCGATTGAATGCCACTGCTCAGCTGACAGATCAGCGCCTGTCGGGTTATGGCAACAGCCGTGCAGCAGTACACCGTCGCCAGCTTTAGCGGCAGTCAGGCATTCAAGCATCTGATCAAACTGAATCTGTTGTTTTTCTCTGGAAAAATAGGGATAGGTTTTTGTTTGTACGCCTGCTGATTCGGTCAATGGCAGATGATTGGGCCAGGTAGGCAAGCCTATCCACAAAGTGCCACCGGGGTAGGCGGTCTTAAAAACTTCTGCCGCCAGCCTTAATGCGCCGCTGCCGCCGGGGGCTTGCGCGCCTGCGATGTTGCGCGAAGTGCCTTCAAATATTAAATCGCCATAGGCTTCGACAAAACCGATGTCGCCCGTCAGTCCGAGGTAGCTTTTGGACTGCTGGTGCCGGTGCAATTGAAGCTCAGCGGCCTTTACTGCTGAGAGCACCGGTGTATCTCCGTGGTGGTCACGGTAGACGCCCACGCCCAGATCGATCTTATTGGCTCTTGTATCCGTTCGATACCGTCCAATCAGAGCGAGCAGCGGATCTGCGACTGGCTCGGGCAGAATAAAATTTGACATGAGTCGTTGGGTCCGGCATCGGTCAGGGAATTTTATTATAACCTCTGGGAGCCGCTCCGAGAACGAATGAATCCTATGGAAGCGCTATTCTGGCTGGCTGTCGCGATCATCCTCTTAAGGAACAACCCTGAGCCATATTTTCGAGGCTCTATCAATCGAAACATCTGAAGCCACGCGCTGCACTTTAAAATATCACTACCTCACTATGACTCGATTGTCGGCAGCTCCTGATTTTGTGCAGTCAGTATGAATTCAGTTACTATTATAAGTAACCGGTTAACCCTGAAATGGTTTGCAATTGTCCATTACCTTACTGGCATCGTCTGTCTATCACAAAATATGTCGTGCTGTTGGCATGCCTTATCGATGGTTGCGTTACGGGTCCCCGCTAAAATCTGACGAGACCATAGTGTTGTTTCCCCAGAGTGCCAGTTATTCACCGTCGAAAGGCTGGAATATTCCAGTGCATGCATGGATTGTCGAGCTGGAAAACGGATCATTGTCGCGTCGTATAGGGCAGCACGCCGTGCTGGAACTTCTTGGTCTTTCCGGCGTAACAGATGATCAGAAAAGCAGCGAAGTGTTTCGTCGAAGACTGAGCTGGTTTATGGCTGACAGAGAAATCAATAAACGGTTAAACGTTCAGATAGAGAGCCAGGTACACCAGTCTCCAAGAAGCAGACCCAGCGGTCATCTGAAATTCACCGTCCCCTATACAGGGTTGGCACCTGACGGCAGTATTCTTGACATTGCGGTTTGTGACGCACCGGGCCCCACTGTTAACGGGCAGGTGCAGTTGGTACCACCGCTGGGGATCAGTGTCATCTCTGATATCGATGACACTATCAAGATAAGTAATGTGACTGATAAAAAAGATCTGATAAAAGGAGTGTTCTTTGATCAATACAAAGTAGTCGATGCAATGCCGCAGTTTTATCAACACTTATATGAGCAGGACGTCTGTTTTCACTATGTATCTTCATCACCGTGGCAGATCTTCCCGAGCCTTTCGCCTATGTTGAAAAAATTCTATCCATACGGCTCCGTGTCGTTGCGTCATTTCTACATAGCTGACCGGAGCTTTATTGACTTCTTTCGTCATTCGAAGCGCTACAAACTGGCGACAATATCCGCCTTGCTCGATCGTTATCCCCAGCGGGAGTTTATACTCATCGGCGACAGTGGCGAAAAAGATCCCGAGATCTACTGTGAAATAGCAGGTAAATACAAAGATCGAATCAAGGCAATACTAATCAGACAGGTTCCCTATGTCACAACCGATGAATCACTTGATGATGGTCTCGCTCTGGCTGAACCTACACTGGCTGAAAAGACAATGCCTGCTTTTCTCAGGCAGCGGTGGCGCTCACTTGGAGACCGACTGCCTGATCGCAGCATATTCAAAGTGTTTTCAGATCCGTCAGAATTGTATGAATTTACGGATGCGGTGATAGAAAAAACAAAAAACACTTCCCGTTCCAGGTCTCATGACTCTGCGCAGTAGAAAACTGCGCAGTGAAAACGTGCCCGCTGGCGAAAGCGTTTTTACAGTCGTTCGAAGCGCATAGTTGAGCAATTTTCCGGGAATGATCAATGATTGACATCACCTTGGGCGCACCGTTGTGGCGCAGTCGCAGTCGTTCTACTGCGCAGTACCTTTTTGATCAAACCAGCCACCGAATCGCCTAGTGGTGACAACTGAAAAACTCGCGGGTGAAATTTTTGGTAAAGCCAGGCTACAGGCGGAAAAATGAAACAGAAATTTAGTGTGACGGCGCGTTTCAAGAGTATGAGCTACGCGTTTAACGGATTTAAAGTATTGTTAGAAGATGAGCACAATGCGCGAGTGCATCTGGTGGCGACTGTACTGGTGTATGTACTGGCCCTTGTTCTGGACGCCGCCACAATCGACTGGATAATAATCACCATTGTTGTGGCGCTTGTGTGGGTGACTGAGGCTCTGAATACGTCGATAGAAACACTCTGCGATCTGGTATCAACAGATTACGATCCTCGCATAAAAAAAATCAAAGACGTCGCCGCCGCGGCTGTGTTCATGGCGTCTTTCTTTGCCTTTGTCTGTGGGCTGCTGGTTTTTATACCCCTGATATTCTAACGATCTGTTACGGTTTTAATAACCTTGCTAATTGTAATAGAGTTTTGCACTTCTTCTCTCCTGTAAACTACCTGTACAGCACAGGTTATATTAAACTGATGCTCAATCAGGCTTGTCGATACAACATCAATTAATAACTTGGCTTTTCAATCTTTAACTATGTCCATAGTCGTCTTACGACGGTTTATCGCGTCGCTTGGTGTAGTCGTCGCATTGACCATGTGGCCATCTGTGTCTTTCGCGACTATGGGAAATGAATTTTCGACTTCTGCAGAATTGTCTTTTAGTGAGTCGCTATTCACACAGGAGCGGGATAAATTTTTTCCAGCCACAGAAACAGATAAAGTTGCCGCGACAGAAAGGGAGCCGGTTGCCCCGGGCCTGTTAGACAGAACCCATCAAATAGTCAGTCAGCGCTTCAGCCGCTTTTTTCACCAGATTGATGGGTACTTTAGTGCTGGCGAGCCAACGCAGCAAAACAACGAAAGCTGGGCCAGGGTGCGCATGGATACCTTCAAACGGGTCGGCGAGGATCCTGACTTCAAGGGAGCGGTGAAACTGCGTGTGGTGCTGCCCAGGGCCGAAAGGCGTTTCCGGTTACTGTTTAGCACTGAAGACGATGACCGCACTGAATCAGGTAATCAGGCTACACAGGAAAATACCTCAGGTAATTTTTCACTGGCCTTGCGGTTTATACGCAGGGCGCGTAAAAACGGCACTATAAATTTTGATCTTGGAACCCGTTACCGCGATAAAAGAGCACAGGTATTCAGCCGTATAAATCTATTTTACCGACGTGATCTTATGTGGAAATTCGAAAGCAGTTTTACTAATAGTCTTTACTACTTTTCGGCATCAGGCTATGAAAACAAATTCCGTTATGACCTGGGGCGGCCGCTGAATGACAGTAAGACGCTGTTTTTGCGAGGCTCGACTGATCTGCTTTGGAAAAAAAATCAACGCGGTACTATTGTCGGTGAAACAGTCGGTTTATATGCCGAAATCGACGACAAAAGAGCGCTGGCACTTGAAGGCCTTGCATCCTACACCACATCACTGACTGATGAGGAACCCGAGTACTTTCGTGGTGGTGAAATCAGGCTGAGATTCAGGCATAACATCTGGCGGCGATGGTTTTATTATGAAATCTGGCCGTCGGTTAACTGGGCTCCGGCCAATAACTATGAGCCTGCACCTGGTGGCATGCTTAGAATGGAAATGGTGTTGGGTAAGTTCTAGTCCGGATGTCTTCATTTTGAAACGAGTAGCGGTTTTTGTTCAGGCTCCCGGGCAAGTTTCAGTAACTGGCGCATCGTGTACCAGTGAGATACAAGGGCGCTTATCACTACAACACACACAATTGTGATAAACAGCGAGATCATCGGAAAACCGTACCGGACAATGAGAATATAATTTACTCCTGCTGGTACCACCAGTTGACGCGCTATGCCCAGAAACATAGGAAACAGCGGCTGTTTAACAGCTTGCAGGCTTGCCACGCTGATAAAAAGTACCACGTAGGCGAAGAAGGCGATGGCGTCTATGCGCAGGTAGGTTGCACCAGTATTGATGATCTGCTGGTTGTCGGAAAAGAAGCTGATAAGTGTGGGTGATAAGAACACCATTATCGGTATAAAAACAACGGATATCGCCAGTCCGATTAATAATCCTTTCTTGTACACTTCCAACACTCTGGCAGGCTGGTTAGCGCCAAAGTTCTGCCCGATAATCGCCATCACAGCGGTAAATAATCCCAGTGCCGGGAGTAACAATACTTGTTCAAGTCGAAGACCAACAGCGTAACCCGCTACGTGTTCGCTGCCAAATCTGCCAACAAAAGACACTGTGATGAAACCACCCAGTATAATGGTAAGCATATTAAAGCTGGCAGGGATAACCTGGGTCAGTAACTCTCGCCAGTACGGCAGGTTAAAAGCCGGTCTGCACCACTGTCCCAGTTCGTTCTTCAGCACCCGGAAAAGATAAGCGGCAGAGGCTGCTTTTATGATCACGGTGGCAAGCGCCAGTCCGGTTACTCCCAGACCAAAGGTAAACGTAAGCAGCGGGTTTAACGCCAGATTCACAAAGAAGCCTGCTGCCAGTGCATTACGATTTGATTTTGTGTCACCAAGCGCCATCAGTGCACCTGCGGCGACAGCCATCAATACAAAGGAGAAATTACCGACTAACACGATCGAGACATACTGCCATGCTATGGGGGCAACATCCGGCTCGGCTCCGAGGAAAATAATGAGCTTCTGCGCAATCAGAAAGCCACCGAACATACAGATAGCGCCGATAACAAGCGCAATGCCCACCGCCTGATTAACCCAGTTGGTCACGCGATCAAATTGTTTTTTTCCGACTTCACTTGCAACAATTGCGGTGGTTCCGCCCTGCATGCCGGCACCGATTGCCACAATCAGAAAGAACACGCTGCCAGCAATTGAGACACCGGCAAGCGCCTTGTCTGATAGCAACCCGGCAAACCAGAAGTCAGTCAGGTTATAGAGTGTGTTAAAAATCATTCCCATGGCCGCGGGAACAGACAGAGCTATCAGATGTTTGTAGATCGAACCGGTGGTAAGGTCCTGACCCGCCACTAACGCGGCCCCGCGTCGCAACTAAGCCGGGACAAGCTTGTTGCCCTGAAGAGTGAGTCTGCCAGCGTGATAAGCGTTTCGTCTGATCGATCTGTTAGGAGAGATAGTAAACAGATCACCGTTTTCACCACACAGTTGTCTGGGTACTCCGGCTTCGATAGCCAGTTCGACATTAGCCTGCATGTGCTCAGGCTCACCGTGGACGGGTATAGCAACATCAGCTTGCACCCATTCATACATGGTGCGTATTTCATCTGCGGCCGGGTGGCCGGATGCATGGATGGGCAGTTCAGCGCTGCGCTCGGTTACGACGGTCACATCCATGGATTCGAGGCGGGCAATCAACGCCTCAACGACAGTTTCGTTACCGGGGATGACTCGTGAGCTGAAAATAACGGTGTCACCGGCCTGTAGATTCATGTCTCTGAAGTTATTCATGCTAAGGCGATTGAGCGCGGTTCGTGGTTCACCCTGACTTCCGGTGGCCAGCAGCAGAACCGTTTCCGGGGGCAGGTATCCAAGATGTGCCGGATCTACACTGACCTCGTCAACAGGCAGCAGCCCGGTGGCGCGGCCGGCGCTGACCATATTAATCATTGAACGGCCCAGTAAGCCCAGATGTCTGTCGGTTTCTTTGGCAATTCTTGCAAGTGTTGCCACCCGCGCCAGATTGCTGCCAAAGCAGGTGACGACTACTCTTCCTGTGGCATTCTCAATGACCTGCTTGAGACCCGGATAGAGTGCCGCTTCTGACAGCGTTTTGCCCGGTACATTGGCATTGGTGGAATCACAGACGATGGCGTCGATATTTTCCGCGTGCAGTGATTTGCATCTTTCGATATCAAAGGGCTGGCCCACTACCGGTGTGCTGTCGAGTTTCCAGTCTCCTGAGTGAAAAACCTTGCCCACAGGTGTGGTGATTAACAAACTGAACGGTTCCGGCACTGAATGGGTCATTCCAATCCACTCAACATTGAAGGGGCCGATGTCTATTCGGTCGCCACGTTCGACAATGCGAACAGGCACTTCTTCATGGAAACGGGTTTCACTGAGCTTGCGGTGGAGGATGTTGGCTGTAAAAGCGGTGGTGAAGATGGGACAGCGCAACTCGGGCCACAGGTATTGTACCGCACCGATGTGATCTTCATGGGCATGGGTGATAATCATGCCGACAATGTCGTCGCGTTTGCTGACGATAAACTCAGGATCGGCCATCTGAACGTGGCGAGTGGCAGGGTTGCGGCGTGTGGTGGTTTCCGATGTGGTTTCGTCCGGCGCATCAGAGAATGTCAGGCCACAGTCTATTATCAGCCACTTTCCATCGTGGCCGTAGAGGTTGAAATTCATCCCTATTTCGCCACAACCGCCAAGCGGCAGGAACCATAAATCTTCTGAATCTGGTGTCATAATCTCGAAATGCGGACAAGTGTGGCGGGAAGATGCGGACCCGTAGTGTAGTCGACCGCCAGTCTCTTGTACGTGACAGGCAGACCATGACGGAAACAGCAACAAGCCGGAAATGGGCTGGAGAACCCGGCCGAATGGATCAGAAACCGGGTTTCTGGACGCTAGTTACTGGCGACACCTCGAACAGATCGGCGGTAGGTTATGAGAGTGGCGCACGGTGAATCACTTGTTGTCGCATGTCGGTCACCACGTGATTTACAATAGGCCCCTGATTCCCCGGGAGTTAATTGTGGATAACATCAACAATGCACCTGCGACAATTGCGATGTTGAGACCACCGCAGACGGTCATGCGTCTGCAGCGACTGGGGTCTTTTCACCAAACCCGCTTGTCATTCATGCGCGTGTTGCTGCGTCGTCTGGAAAAAGACGGCTGGCGGTTTTCGCGTACTCACTGGGACATCGACGCATCGGGGGTCGGGGTAGGGGTGTATACCGCTCATGGCCCTGAACGCAGTTACAGCCTGATTGCGTTTGCCAATGATCTGGATCCTGCAAAACGATCTGACCGTGTCATCGCCAGTGAATGGGATGCCACATTCACACTGTACGATGGCATTCCAACACAAGGCGATCTGCAGCGCCTGCAGGACAACGTACCAGTGCAGGAGGCCGGTAGGGTATCCGGTAAAGAATTATCGTTGTCGCGTGCCAACCGATCGGTTCGTCTGTTCGACTATGTCAGGCAGAAGCTGTCCAGCGGTGAGCAACCCGCTATGGAAGAGCTTGATAAAGTCGGCTATCTGATGCGCACTACCGCGGTTTATGGTTCCGGAAAATTCGGAGCTTGTGATCGAAGGTTTATTGCCGACAGGGAAGAGTTCAAAGAACCCTTTCAGGTCGAGCTGCTCGCGGTGTATATGATTCGAGCCTTCAGTGTTGATATCGTCGAACATTTAGCGCAGGCCGATGACCCTGACAACTACGTAGCGCTGGATGTGGCCTTGAAGCGACGGCTGGGCATTGGCAATTCCACCGGGCTGGGTATGGCGCCTTTTATTGTTAACCACCCGACGCTGTTGAACAACTGGATACTCGCAAGAGAAACTGCGCTGGCCAGGGTTCGGGCGATAGAGTACGCCACCACTGAAAAGAATGCGCAGTTTGGCATCTATTTGCAACGGCAGATTATCGGTGTACGGCAGTGGCAGACTGATCATGATCATCAGGCTGGTAAAATCGTTGATCTGCTCAGTGATCTGGAACAACTGGAGCAGTATTTACACGTACACTGCCAGGTACAGATTAAAAAACCGTGGGATGAAATCTATCGGTGGGCAGAGCAACACCTGACGCCGGAGGGGCAGGAGTGTGTGGTTACGCTGTTGTTAGAGCCTTATCCCGAGTTGGTTGATGATTTATCTGCCAGTATGAGTATTGATGAGAATCGGCATTTTGCAATAAACGGACGCATGCCATTGTCTGTGCTGGCTGACCTTATTGATTGCAATTATGGATTTGCAAAAGAGTTTAACGCCGGTGCCAGGGATCAGAACGCCAGATTCTGGTACGCCTCAGAAGAAAAACTGGAACCCCGCCTTGGTGAACGCTTTGAAGAAGACGGCGCAGAACGGGAACATCCGCTGGCGACGGCCAGAGATGTAGCTGCACTGTCAGCGCAGATAAAAGCATGCGCTGTGCAGAAAACAGCAGTGGCGGAATTTCTGTTGCAATACCCGCAGCATCGTCACACTGTTCGCAGAGTGCAGCAGTCTGCGACACACCCATACTCGGAAATTGCCGATAATCTAATTGCTTCAACACTGTTGCCGATTGATCTGTTGCGTTGCAAATTATCGTTCTTCGGGGCGGTAAAGTTTGATCCGAGATCTGATCGATGGTTACGTATCAATCTGTACCAGCATGCACCCTTATTGGAAGAACTCAACAGCTCGGACACTGCAGACTGGACAGACAGTTGGGTGTATCCACCATTGCAGCGTCATTGATAATGTCAATACCGGATTATTCAATAGGCGAAGTTGAATCGCTGGTGTTAAAGGCGTACCGGGGGGCAGGGCAAAGCTGGGGTCTGGCACAGGAGGCAGCAAACGCTGCCGCGTGGATGGCCATGCATGGTCTGCCAGCGCTTGACGAATTTGCAACGCTTGTACAGCAAATCGATAAGGTGGATTGTGCGCATCTAAGACCGGACTTTGCCGAGGCTTCTCTATGGTGCAGCTCATCGGGCCGGCTTTGCCCGGTAGTTACAGGCTGCGCATTTGCTGAAAGTAACCTGTCGCAGCACAATCTAAAATCAGGCGTGCAGATAAAAGATGTGCTTCAACCACTGATAATGATCGGCTTTGTCAGCCGGGCAGCAACTCAACTCAAGAGAAACCTGATTGTGCAAGATGCCGCCGCTGAATTTAGCTATGAGCTGTCGGCAACAGGTCATTTTTCTAATGCGTTGAATCGCCTGTCGGGCGGGCCATCGAAAGCCGACCTTGTCATCCGCGAGTCGATGAACAGCGTCACCGAAACTGCTGTAACGCCGTCAGTTTATCAGCGCGCCCATGCGTCCGGTAACACGGTTCAGATACTTGAACGATTCGCCCAGCGAACCTATGTGCCGGCAACGGATGAGTCTCGCAACGCAGGCGCCGGAGCGGGTTTGCTGGACAACGACTGACAACCTTTGAAGTAAAGTCACCAGGTGGATTCACATACTTTTACAGTCTGTGGGCATTTCTTGCCGATAAATTGTGAACATTAAAGAATTGGCACTCGATCTGAATGTTTTTCAGCCATTAGACAGCTGTAAGCGGATATTATAGGTAGTTGTCAGTTTACCCTGCAATTTCCCGCAACAGCCATGGATAGCGTTCTAACCAGAGCCAATATTTTGAGCAGAATAATCCCAAGGATTGTCATCGCACTGTCACTTTTCATGGTCGCTACAGCATGCGCTGTCACCAAAGCACCCGTCAATGAAGTGAGCGCAGGCGACCCGGTCCCGGGTGTATCGTCTGAATGCGAAAACCCGGAGATTTGTGGCGACGGACTGGTAAACAAGTACCAATACTACTTAGGTTTGCTTTCTACCATTTTAATCCGCTGACGCGACCTTTGATCGCGGCGGCATAAAATGATTGTTGCCAGACTTTGCAATCGCTGATCCACCTGGAACTACCTCTACTTTAAGCGTTGTCCATTCGATGCCGGGCATCACTCCCGGCCCTGATTCGCCCTGGCTTTAAGCGTACCTGCCTGTCTATATGAAACTGTGTGCAGGGCCACTTGAAGATTTCATTGTCCGATGTTGCTGATTTTATTTACGTAAGTGAGTAGGTGGCTCATCAATGTCGTATTGCTCACAACATGGGGCTTAAGCTAGTTGCGATAGCCGCCGAAGCAATGATTACATCTTTCTTAAAGCCTGATCGATTACGCCTTTCGATGTAGCGGATCTTGGGTGGTGACAAGGATACTATGTACAAGCTATACAACTGCCGGATATCTGATATCCACTGCGGCCACAAAGTAACTGGTCCGACCTGTTTTGCAGGAATTGCGCTGCTCTGCGCGTTGATGTACTCGACAGTTTCTTATTCGAATGTGCCTTCGTGCACATCAGACCAGAGCGATCCCGATAGTGATGGATGGGGCTGGGAAAACTCTGCCTCCTGTATCGTGGACGGTAGTGTTGCAGATTCCCCCGGCAATCGTACCCCTGTGCATCCTGTCTGTTTGTCGCGCGACAGTGACTCTGATGGGGATGGATGGGGCTGGGAAAA
>CAKZVB010000006.1 GCA_937922015.1 uncultured Granulosicoccaceae bacterium | reverse complement strand
CTGCAGAAGTTTACAGCAGCGTCTTTGCGCGAGTGTTCACCCAAGCAACTATTTCACCTTTGGAACTCAACACTTGGATTGTCGTAGCTTATCCCCATGCTTATTGCAACAAACGAAGATCACGTGCGCATGTCAAAGGTCGCGACCGACCGGTCTTTCAAACAAACAAAGAGAGTGACTCAACAAACGCATTGACTCTAACAGAGCAACATCTGTTCATAACACGCAAAGGCGAGCGCTACTTGCTAGAAAAAAACAATCCGAACCACGCAGTAAAATTGATAACTGGTAAAAGTTTGACTAACGTTTCCGTGATATTCTGGCCGGTTCTTCGGAGCTTCATGCATCTTTGTATGTAATGCACTGGCTGGTTTGGCACTTGATAAAATACTAAACTAAAATGCTTGGTAATTAATCACTCAAATAGGCCATTAGAAATACAGCGTATTTATACTATTTACAGGCATCAGAATAATGTTAGTTTCGATACTATCGAGATTGAGTATCGAGGCAGTTAACCTGGAGACCTGGTTGTCGGTAGTGGACAGGGACTCGGTTTACAGCTGGTTGCGTGGGTGGCAGTTAGCAATGGGAGTCAGACGGAGACGAGATGTTTCACTGTCACCGCGTACATTTAACTTCTAAACATAATTATACGATTTTTAAACCCGGCAGAGGACGATGTACAGCCTCAGGAAAGCCTGTGAGGTCCGGGATATAAGAAGAAACTGGACTGGGTGGCACACGAATCGTTAATTTCGGTCTTGAAAAATATCGTCAATCAGTTATAGATCCGGGTTTAATTATTGCTGACTGGCATAGTCGTATTGTTCTTCCCAGAAAATTCAGTAGCAAAGACCTAGGAGCCTGCGCGGCAGAACCTCTGCTACTGCGAACGCGCCCTGACGGTGCGCCCAAGGCGATAGTAATTATCGATCATATTCGTTACGTATGAACAACTATGCGCCTCAAATGATCGTACCATCATTTACTAAGACAAGGGCCCTCGCCATGGCACGTTCTCGCTACGCAGACTTCTACCGCGCAGACTCCTAGTCGCAATGAATTAGCATTTGTAGTGATGGTGGTATTCAGTATTACATCATTTTCTCATTGGTAGTGTGCGCCTTGAGTTCGGTTGATATTTTTATTTGGTTGAGTGGGTATGTGATTAAAAAGTACCTGATTTTCGTTTTATTGTGCGCGATCGATGTGATGTACAGATACGTGACTATTCTTTTATGACGACAAACGAAATTAATTAGGGTTCATTGATTCTCGCAAGTTGTTGATAATTTTGGAATGTCAGCAGCTCAAGCGGTTTAGTGGTGCCACAGATTGACGGCGCTACATAAACAATCAATTACTATTGCCGCTATTTTGTTCAACGAATCAGTCCTGCTGATTAGATTAATTCAGCGCCGTAGAATTTGCAGATTCTAAACTTCGTATACCCGCGCGCTACTAAAAAAAGGAATATCCTATGGAGGTCCGGCAGACAACGGGCGTTCTCGATCGTCTATCTATCGCTCAGAAAATCGTCGGGCTCTTTGCAATCAACGTGCTGGTTGCCATTGTTATTTCAGCGATGAGCATATTCTACCTTGATATAATTAGCCATGAACTTGAGCAAGTCGCTCACGAGGACATTCCCCTTACCCGGCATCTTAGCCATATTAATAGCACTCAATTGGAGCAGGCTATTCATCTGGAGCGGGCAATTCGCTACGGTGAGTTGATGAGCCTGGGTCAGGATGCAGCCAAAGAGCTAAATACCGAAATCAAATATTTCGATCGTTTAGGGCATTCAGTGGAGCTGGCGCTGGAAGATATTCAGGCACTGCTGACGACTATCTTTACAAAGGAGCACACAACGGCGGTAACTGAAGAACTTCAAAAAGTTCAGGATGCCATTGTTGTTATTGAAACCGCCCACAATGAAATTGACGTACTGGCAAAGGAGGTCTTCACTCTCCTTAAAGCGGGCAATCTTCACGACGCGGAAGCGAAGGTGAAAATTCTCACCAAAAAAGAAGATACGCTGGACAAGCAAACACACGATGTACTTCTACGGTTTGAAGCATTCACAGCAGAATCGTTGTTAAAAGCAAATGAACATGAAATTGAAGCAAAGAACAATCTAATGCTTGTTTCTGCTGCTTTCGTTTTGCTGGCGTCTATTCTGTCTTTCCTGGTAATTCGAAGTGTGTCATCACCGCTTCGCAAGTTGAAAATTGCACTAATTTCATTGCAGGATGGTCAAAACTCATCGCTACCTGCATTTCAGGAAGGCACTGAGCTTGGAGATATCTTTAACTCTGTTTCGCTCATCGGAAACCAGTTTGATGCGATTAACCGCACGCAGTGTGGTTTATATATCGATTTAACCGGGGACATAGAGTTTGCTAATGAGAATTTTCTAGATTTCATTAATTACACACTTGATGATCTTCAAGGTAAATCGTTTGCTTCATTCGTAGATTCAAGTTTGAGCTGCCCGGAACCATGGGAAACGCAATGGGAATCCATTGTGCACGGCGTGCCAAAATCCGGAGAGTATGGCGTTAAGAACAGGCAGGGTGAAATCCGCTGGATGCAGGCCACATTCAATCCGATTGTAGGATTGCACGGCAGAACTAACCGTGTTGTGCTCTACGCTATTGATATCACCGAAGAGGTAATACTGCGCGAGGAAATTGCGATGATATCTCTGGTGGCAGCAGAAACCGACAATTCCGTAGTGATTACAGACGCCGACGAGCGGATCGAATATGTCAATGAAGGCTTTACCCGCATTACCGGCTACACCGCGGAAGAGGTTCGAGGAAAAAAACCCGGTAGTTTCTTACAGGGAGAGAATACCGATAAAGACACTATTAACCGAATACGTCAGAAGCTGGCCGGCTGTGAACCATTCTATGACGAGGTGCTTAACTATAACAAACGCGGGGAACCCTACTGGGTTTCACTTGCCATTAACCCGGTGTTTAACGATCAGGGGGAATTAATTCGCTTTGTATCAATACAGGGGGAGGTTACCGAGAATAAAATTCGCAATCTCGAAAATGAACGAGGAATGCATGAATCAGTAGCAGTATTGAAGGCCTTAGCGCAAGGCAAATTAAATTGTGCCATGACTGGAGAATACAATGGTACATTTGGTGAAATTAGCCAGGCAATAAACGAAACCGTTACTAATCTGGTCGATGTTGTGCAACGCATTCGCACGGTTGCCAGCACTGTCGATACGGCAGCCCGTGAAATTAACACCGGCAATGCTGATCTGGCACAGCGCAGTGAAAATGCCGCAGCCAGGCTTCAGGAAACCACATCTAACATGGAAGAAATTACTACCACCGTTGCACAGAACGCCGATAACTCCGCACAGGCAAATAAACTTGCTCTCGAGGCGCATCAGGAAGCAGAGAGAGGTGGAAAAGTCGTCGGGGTCGCTGTAAATGCTATGGTTGATATTAACGAGTCCAGTAAAAAAATAGCGGACATCACGGGCGTCATAGACGATATTGCTTTTCAAACTAATCTATTGGCCCTTAACGCATCGGTTGAGGCGGCAAGAGCAGGAGAGCAAGGCAGGGGATTTGCTGTTGTTGCCAGTGAGGTGCGGAACCTCGCCGGTAGAAGTGCAGACGCGGCAAAAGAGATCAAGGAGCTAATAAGCAAAAGCGTACAGCGCGTCGAAAACGGAGTCGAGCTTGTCAATGAAACCGGCGAAACACTTGAAAGTATTGTGGCCCAGGTAAAAAAGGTTGCTGATATAGTGGCGGAAATCTATTCCTCGAGTCAGGAACAAGCTGACGGTGTCCGGCAAATACATAACGCTATTCTGGAAATAGACGATGCTACGCAACAAAACGCATCACTGGTCGAAGAAGCCTCCGCTGCAAGCCAATCCACCACGAAACAGGCGGAAAATCTCATTAAGCTCATTTCATATTTTGATACCGAAACCTTACCCGCAAAGACATTGGCTGCCGACGATCCTCTCACTATTAGACCTGCTAACGATAGAAGCTTTAATGCGACTGCTGTAACCGCCATAAAGAAGTAATGATTCGTAAGCGGATGGCAGAAAAACGGGTTACCTTATGTGTTAAGGCAGGCATTTGCTTGCTTAAAATTCGGTGACCCTCATTTCCCCTTGCTCCTGTTAAACTGGGAGTTCAGTCGAAACCATTCCATAGACGCGGTAAAAGTGCCGCTAAATAGAGCCCCAATTAAACTCATCGCTGTAAAAAAAGCCTGCCGCCATTTTTGTTAAACTGAGTCGTTAGTTGAAATGGGTGTCCGGTTTAATTTTGTTTTGGACACTCATCCAAATTCATCGCTATGAGAACAGCCTGCCGCCAGTGATGTTAAACTAAATCCTCTGTTAGAACGGGTGTCCGGTTTAATTTTGTTTTAAATTTCTCGCCGAAAACAGCTACAAGCTAGAGGATCTACTCTTTGCATTTCCTTGCCTGGAACCAGTACATAATTCGTCGTTTGCTTCTATACTCAACTGGTCATAGTGCAGCCATGTGGATCTGGCATCTTTTTGACGCAGGTAGTGTGGTGATACTCGATGCGTTAGATAGCCAGTAGTTTTACGACAGGTTTGGACCATGCTTGTCGGTTTAGCAAAGGAAACGCCTGTCAATGGGAACTACCGGGTACGCGATATTCAACAAGGCCGGCAAACTAGAGGCATTAAATGGTATCGCCGAGGCCATTCTCGGATCGGCTGATCTTATATCCATCCAGTTCGAAGAGTTATTTTTCGAAACTGAGTTGGTAGCTATGCTACTGAGCCGAAATATATCTGAATGTCATGCAACGACTAAATCAGGCAACCGTCCAGTAAGTCTGTTTGCCGAATCACTTCGCACTGCAGATGCACCGGTCTTGCAGGTTATGATCCGTAGTGCAGCTGAAGCAGAAGAAGACATACAAGCTCTTTCTGCTGAAGGCTCTCAGGCTCGCGAAAAATCTATTGAAACTTGTACATTAGATAATAATGCACTGACGGCAAACCCCTCATTTGGTCTGGCCAATTATTCACCACACGGTCTTTTACTGCTGTCCCCTACGTTTGAATTTCTTGCTGCAAATACGGCTTTTTTTGATATGACTCATCTGCTTCAGGATGAAGTGCAGGGCAGAGGGTGGCTAGCTGCATTGCCATCGGAGGAATCACAGATATTGGCAAAAGCACTCACCTATGCGGACTGGGGAAACAGCGAGCAGATTGATCGTGAATGCAGACTGGTATCACCACTGGGCGATTTAACCTGGATCAGACTTATCGGTCGACGAGTGATTGCCAGCGAAACAGATGGTGCTGTGACCGCGAACAAAGATACTACGTCAAATGTAACCCGATATAACTACGTTTTGACGTTTGATGATATAGATCAGCGCAAGCTATCCGACGACCTCAATCTGCGACTGGCAAACTACGATTTACTGACCGGTCTGCCCAACCGTCGTGATTTCGAACAGGTACTGACTGAATGTGTTCGAGAACGATCTGCACAGCGAAGTATATTAGCGGTGTTGTTCATAGATCTGGACGGATTCAAACAGGTGAATGACATCTATGGCCATGAAGCAGGCGATCGTATTCTGAAGAAAATGGGGAAAATCATTAGTGACGCCGGCTCTCGCGCAAAGAAGGTTGCGAGAATGGGCGGGGACGAGTTTACCGTATTGCTTACTGACGTAAAACGAATAGAAGAGGTCAAGCATTTTGCGTCGAGACTAAACGTTTTGTTGCAGAACAATCTATCGATTAAGGGGATAGACACGGCGGTCTCCGCCAGCATTGGAATCGCGATGCATCATAAGCTGATAGACGATCGTCGCAGCAGTGAACGGATTGTCAACGATCTGTTGCGGCATGCGGATGAGGCGATGTACGCTGCCAAGAATTCTGGTAAAAATTGTTACGTTTTCTACGGCAACTACGCAAAGAGCGCCACACAGTCGCGTTCACTGCAGAGTACCGACAGCTTGATTCGGGAGCTATGTCGGTCAATTAATAACGACGAACTTTTTATAGAGTACCAGCCACAGGTTGAGACCGCGAGCGGCAGGATTGTTTCGTGTGAGGCTCTGGTACGCTGGCGCCATCATCGAGAGGGGCTGATCGGACCTGCGGCATTTGTACCGCTGATTGAATCAAACGGTTCGATGGGTGAATTGACAATGTGGCTTATTAAGCGGATTTGCAGGGATATTCGAAACTCTTTTGGTATATTTCCACATGCCAGCAAAACACAAAATGAACTGTCGGTATCTGTAAACCTGGCAGCCGCGCAGATTCAGGATCTGGGCATACTGGAAGCGATAGACCAGATAATCACCGGAGAGTCATTGCCGGCGGAGCGTTTTATTTTTGAACTTACCGAGCGCACACTGATAGCTGATCCGGCAGCCGGACACTGTGGTATTGACTGGCTTCGCAGTCGCGGCTATCGCGTCTCACTGGATGACTTCGGCACCGGATACTCATCACTCGCCTACTTGCATCGTTTCGCACTTGATGAAATCAAACTGGATGGCACTTTTATTAAGGATGTCGAAAATAACCATGCCTCCAGAACGGTAGTAAATAGTGTGGTAGAACTCGCCCACGCACTTGGCATTCGCGTCACCGCGGAGGGCGTGGAGCAGGACAGCCAGTTACGCTACCTCAGCGATATCGGCTGTGATCAGTGGCAGGGTTATCTGATGAGCCCGGCAATCGCTGCGGCAGATTTCATGATGTTGATTCGCAATCAGGTTTCCATGACATATGAGGCTTGTACGCCCATCAACAGTCGAATACTGGCCACCGGCAATGTAGAGAACCCCGGTAGTCTTGCGCTGGCAAATTGAGAGTCACCGTCACATCCGCTTTTCTGTTCGCAAAATTGCTCTTTATAGAACGCCGCGCGTTACCCCTTTTGACTGGTTGGCAACTCGCCTCGCCAATCAGGTCTACAAAACAAGGATGATTGACTCGGCTTTTTAATTGGTTTTGGAATATCAGGCTATCTTTCTATAAATTAAACTTATTGAATGGTGGTGTGGTCTGTCCATTTCCATTTCGCAAGGTATACTGCACTGTTAAGTTAAGCTATTGCTAGCTATTGCTAGCTATTATGAGTAATTTGTGTCATGCACAGATGTTTGTAAGCACTGCAACTGTGTCGGTAATTTTCGGGGATTTATTAACGGCTTATTAACTCCCGACAAATGTAACAACATGCCAGATCTGCCTGGTAACAACCCGGGCCCTAAGTGTTAAATGGCAGTGTGCGAACACGCCGGAGGTCACAATGAATGATGACTCAGATACACTGGCTGATCCAGCAGCCCAGGTTCACGCCAGCAGGAT
>CAKZVB010000005.1 GCA_937922015.1 uncultured Granulosicoccaceae bacterium | reverse complement strand
CATGGCGAGGGCCCTTGTCTTAGTAAATGATGGTACGATCATTTGAGGCGCATAGTTGTTCAATTGTCCCGAAAATGATCGATAATTACTATCGCCTTGGGCGCACCGTCAGGGCGCGTTCGCAGTAGCAGAGGTTCTGCCTCGCATGCTCCTAGCCTCTGCCTCGATAACCCGGCACGCCCTGCTCGGTGACCCAGACGCCTTCCGGCAATGTCCCGTGTTGAAAAAAAACATCGATAGGAATGCCGCCCCTCGGGTACCAGTAACCACCCAGACGCAGCCACTTTGGATCGAGCACTTCAATCAGCCGACGCGCAATACCGACGCTGCAGTCCTCATGAAAAGCACCATGGTTGCGAAAGGAGGTGAGATACATCTTCAGCGACTTGCTTTCCACCAGTTTCTGATCAGGCACATAGTCAATCACAATGTGGGCAAAATCCGGCTGACTGGTCAACGGGCATAAAGAGGTGAATTCAGGGGCCGTAAATCGCACACAATAGTCGACATCGGTTTGCGGGTTGGGTACCACTTCCAATACCGCCTCTTGCGGTGAAAGGGGTTGCTCTACATGAGACCCCAGTTGTTTAAGACCGCTGTAGATAGATTCTTTGTCGCTCACGTTTTTTACCATTTGTAGTTACCGCCATTATAGCGCGATGCCTGCCCGCAAAGGTACAATACCCAGCTTTACAACCAACGGACAGTGCCAATGAATGCCGACAAGCTGCGATCACGCCAGGACCTGGAAATCGCCCGACAGCTGATGGACGTCTCCGAGGTAAAGCGGATCAACGAGGCCATTGAAAAGCGGGAAGAAAAAGGCCCCATGGGTACCCGCCGCAGACTTCTGGCAACGTCGGTGCGCCTGAGCCGGAATATGGCACCCTGGCTACACGAAATGGCAGATGGATGCATTGCGGCACTCGGCGTAAAGATACCACTGGAACTCTACGTCTACGCCAGTCCCTCGTACAATGCCGCCTGCGTGAAGCCTGAAGACGGCCGCCTGTTCATCATGTTTTCATCCAGTCTGCTGGAGGCCTTTGAAGGCTCAGAGCTGCGCTTTGTGCTGGGCCATGAACTGGGCCACTACCTGTACGGCCACCACGACATCCCTATCGGCTATTTATTAAACGGCCAGGCACGCCCCAGCCCGAAGCTGGCGCTGCAGCTCACCACCTGGTCCCGCTACGCCGAAATATCAGCCGATCGAGCCGGCGCACACTGCGCCGACGACCCGATCGGCGTGGCCCGCGCACTGTTTAAATTAGCCTCCGGCCTCAGTGGCAAGCTGGTGCAGTTTAATATGGAAGAATTTATGCAGCAGGTCGATGAAATGCAACTGGAAGATGCCGCCCCCGGTCAGGGCGCACCCACCGAAGACTGGTTCATGACCCACCCGTTCAGCCCCTTACGCGTACGCGCGCTAAAGTTGTATGACTCATCCATACTTGCAAACAAGGATGGCTGCAGCATTGACGAACTGGAAGCCGGCGTACAAGTACTGATGACGATGATGGAGCCCAGCTATCTGGAAGGCCGTACCGACGCCTCAGAAAACATGCGCCGCCTGCTGTTTGCCGGTGCCATATCCGTCGCCAACGCCAACGGTAAAATTTCTGACAAGGAAGTGGCTGTGTTCGAAAAATTCTTCGGCGAGCGAACCTTCAGTGAGGATTTGAACCTCGAAAAGCTCGCCAGCGACCTGCCAGAGCGAATAGAACAAACAAAAGCACTAACCACAATCGCACAACGCATGCAGCTGATCAGAGATCTATGCACCATTGCCAAGGCCGACAAAAAAGCCGGTGCCGGGGAAATAAAAGTAATCAAGTCTATCGCCCGGGAACTGGAAGTGGCCGAACATTTTGTCAGTCAATCCATGACCATTGGCGAAGTGCTGGATTAAAGTACCCGCGGTTACAGCATGACAGCAAACAATGATACGCATGTGCTATCGAGGGTTTTGCGGTAGTATTTATCGCAGTAATCATCACTGTTGTATCAAATTTATTACACTGGAGCAGAAATGCCAGCGCACCCAAGCATCACGCCTTATCTGACTGTAAACCGCGCAGAAGAAGCAATCACCTTCTACGAAGCAGCCTTTGGTTTTGTAGAAATCGGCCCAAGACTGGAAGACGGACAAGGCAATATCATTCACACCGAATTAAAACTGCAGGACAGCACAATAATGCTGGCAGAAGAAATGCCCAAGTTCGGCAATAAAGGCCCTAAGTCCCTGCGCGGCACCAGCGTGCGCATTAATCTCCAGGTAGACGACGCCCACGGCACAGCAAGCCGCGCCCAGACAGCCGGCGCCAAGCTCGAAGCGCCCGTCGAAGACCAGTTCTACGGCCACAGATCCGGCAGACTGATAGACCCCTACGGCCACGTCTGGATCATTTCACAAGAGCTTGAGAAATTAAGTAACGAAGAGATCAAGCGCAGAACCGACGCCTATTTCAAACAAGCCGAATCAAGTTCATCCTGAGTTCAGAAATCATTCAACAGAGGCCGATAACCACGGTGTTATCGCAGATGGATGCAGCCACGGGGACAATTGATATCCCATTCATGCCGAAATTTTTGAATAGCCGGACGCGGAACCTGTGCACGCTTCACAGATGACAGCGGACTGATGGCAGAGGACAGATTCTAAGCCGATGTCCGGAGACGGCGGAAATGCAACGTTGAGCGAGGATACTCTCATGCCGATCCTCGACAGGGCGCGGGGTTTCAGTGTCGAAGGTTCTGGGCAGTCATAAAGCATCTGATGCAATTCTTATAACAGCGAAACGCAATGTTTCGTAAGTCCGCAAAGCACCCGAAGTAGACTGTATATATCTTGAAAAAGTGTCTTAAAATTATGTGCCCTGATATAAATAACATGCCAAACGGGATTTTCTACTGAAGAAAACAAATAGATCTCCGTCGTCAGGTATCCAACCGTTATCAAATGCGAATAACCTGGAATCTTCATATCGACCAAGCTTAGTACCCAATACTGAATTTTTCTTCTCTGATGATGATAAATCGCCATCACCCAACTGACAAATCAGCTCCATTTTTTCATTTGATTCAGGGCAAATCGGGATCTGCGGGCCCTGTATCCATTTGGCTAATCCTGTGTGCCCGCCATGCCTTGTCTTTGTCGGCCAGGGTACGGTCTTGAACTGACAAAGATCCAATACAGCAATTTCGTCATCGTCAATATCACCACCTCCGAGACTGGATATTTCTTCGTCGTTGATTACAGTGGGCACTTTTGGATTTTTATAGTCTATCCAAACCTCTACACAGAAATCGATATGCAGCGGATAGACCAGATGGAAATCATGCCGTAGCCTGAAAGCAGCGTCAGAGTGGCTAAGTAAACCCAGATATTGAAGCGCAATACCCGAGCTTAATCGAGGAATGGTTAAGCAAGACGGCGGAGAACCACCTATTCGACTTTTTCCTCTCTTGTTCGGGACAAATTCATAGGCTTTTACAATTTCGTACTTAAGGTACCGATGATTTGTAGTTTCTACTGTCTCTTGTAACCGCGGATAATGCTCATACTCAGGTAGCTTGTCGTTCTCATAGTAATTGCGAATCTCTGTAAGTCGATCCTGAGAGTCAAAATAAAGCGCCTTATAGCTATGTGCACTTTGCGCGACGTCCTCGGAAACATGACAAGCTGCAAGCTGACTATGACACTCGGCAGTACCATTAACCCGTTGCTCAGTCCCCAAAAAGTACTGAATTTTAGATGCAGTTACTCCATGCAGCTGATCAAGGTGTAGTTGCAGCAGCGATTTACTTGTGTTGCAACTGTGCTTGTTCTTGAGTTTTCTTTTAGCACCAACATTTTTTTTAGTTATACGCTTTTTCTTCGAGTGTTTTTTCTTTCGATGTTTTTTCTCCACACCTCCATACATTATTGCGTCAATTTTCCAGAGCTGTTGTTCTGATGAAACCACTACGACATTTTTTTTAAATGCATCCGCGGCTGTAGATACCTTATATTTCCCTGTTTCTACGTTTCTCTTGATTCTCTGTATCAAATCCCAGGCCTGTCTATGATATCCACCATAAAGGTCACGATGCGGTGGTGTTTTGTAATGCTGCTGAAAGTAAGCTGCGCCACTTCGCCAGAAAACCAGCAATGCGGTATTTAAATCACAGGCCGGGTTTTGAATTAACTCAAATAAATATTGGTACCTCCGGGTCCAGTCGTAGCTCTCCACAAACAGATGCAATTCATCAGATGATGTAGCAGACGTGACGAATTCCAGGGTGTATCTATTGTGTATTTCACCGAGCCTTTTGAGTTCGTTATCCCTGGCGGGCCCCTCCTCTGCAGGAATATCTTCGTTTTCCAGCACCGGCCATCGTGCAGAGGCAATCAATTGGATAAATAATTTTCGATCTATTTCTGTTGGATCTGGAGTCGAACGTTCAATTGGTATCAACCCTTCCTGATTTATGACTATTTCACTGCCGCGATTATTTTCCGCAACTGCCTTAATCCAATCGATAAATCTCTCAGCGTATTGGCGTTCTTTATAAGGCACCAAACTAAAGTTGATGTTGATGATCTGGTATGGGGGCTTTGCTGTTTTCAAGGTACCATCGAATAAACCACCGGTAACTGCGTGGACGTTCTGACGGCTGAAATCCTGACGTTGCGATTTTGGTAGATTTAGTTGTCCGAATAATTCGCTATGGAACCATAAATCCCCTTCCATTTGAGACCAGTCAAAAAACAATTTATGCGGTTTGCCAGCCTCCTGCTTGCTGTCTTTGCCAACCTTCTTTTTTTTCGATATTTTCTTACTTGAGCTGGTACTCTTTTTACTCTTTTGCTTTTTAGCAACTACCTTTTTCTTAGCTTGACGTTTTTTATTTACAACGGACGTAATTTTTCCGTGACCCTTTTTCTTGCCGGATGTGTTGTTCGTTGTTGAACTCTTTTTCTTTGCCATGAGCTACATACTCCAGAAATCTTAACTATCCTGATTATTCCACAGAACAGGACCGC
>CAKZVB010000004.1 GCA_937922015.1 uncultured Granulosicoccaceae bacterium | reverse complement strand
TATCGCCACTATGTCCAACAAACATAGCCTGCTGAGCCATAATGGCTGAATTACTTCTTTCAGAATGCCGCTCAAGACGCCTGAGCTCACGCGCAAGAATATCCGCATCAACATTCCCCGTAATAACGAATGTAAAATCTGCCGGTGTTCGAAACAACTGCTGCTGTGCTATTCGCATGTGTGATGTTTCAAGAGATGTATCGTCTGCGGGAATAAATCTTCGCCAGTAATTATTCTCTGGTTTTGGCTTTTCTATTTGCGCATTTATTTTTTTTAGCAATATTGAGCTGGCCGGTTCTACAATAACCGGTTCATCAAAATAGGCACTAACCAACTCTAACAACAGGTCAACATCATCGGCCATACTGTACGCAAAAATACCATGATGCGTGGGGTTGACCTGCACCTCTGAGAATAATTCTTTCTCAGACCGCAGCCGCTGAAGGGACTTTTGCAAGTATCCTCCGGCGCCGTTAATTCCAATAAATTCAGGCAGCATTTTAGCCGCCATACTATAGGTGTTTTCTGACAGTAGGTACCCGCCAGGTGCTACCGCGGCTAGTGCCACATAATCAAAGTGATCATTTTTCTTATAAATAACCCGTGCACCATTAGCGAGTTCCCATTCGCGATAATCTTGCGATTCGACTGTTGGCTGCAACTTCTCGATCTCGGAGTCTACACCCGCCAGACTGGAAAACATCTGATCAGGATTCAGCACACCATGCAGTATTTGTCGCGATGGCGGGATTGGTACAAACTTTTTACTTTCGGACGTTTCCGTCGCCAATGCCATCAGTGATTTCCCGGGCAATTTATTGTCTGTTGGACCTGCTGCTGTATAAATAATTTTGTATTTATCAGGTATTTCACTCAACGCATAATTGAATTCCGCTGCACTTACAGAATCAATCATTTCAAGGTAATGTGTCTCCTGTAAAGATGCCGGTAAAATCGGGCTTCCATACACCACAAGCTGTGTGAGTCGTGCGGCGAAATCTTCCGGTGAACTGTTACGATACTGATTGGCAGTATCGATAGCTATATTTCTAAATGATCTTTGCAGCTGTTCGTACTCCAACGGTGTCAGGCCATTTTCAAATAACTGACTCGCGGCTGCTGACAACCCCTGCAAACAAGTTAGATAGTCATTATCTGCAATATCAATATCCACCCCATTCACTGATTGCCCTGTCTCTAACAAGGAACTATGAAGAGTCGTCAAATTACAACGACTAGTCGCCGCAAGTCGAACAGTAATCACGTGCCCGACCGCTTTAAACAACAGATCTTCCCGAAAGCTCTCACGCAGTGACTCCACAGAGTCCGTGGGTTTTACTCTGGATACAAAATTCAGACTAACCTGTGAACCGACCAGATCAGGATTTACATAAGTAAGATGTTCAGCTTTTGTTTTTACCTTGATAGGTGCGAAACGTTCTTTGGCACCGGCAGGGCGATCAATCAGAGAACCCGGTAAGCGGTCAAATCGTTTTTTAATCAGATCTTCAAGCTCCCAAGGAACAATGTTGCCAGTAACAATCAAAGCGGCATTGGGTGCGCGATAATTCCGTTTCCAGAAAGACTTTAAAGAATCAATAGACGCTGCTCTGACTGTGTGCAGTTTTCCCACCGGTGGTCGCGACTTGTATTCACTTCCAATTAGTGCAGCATCAATTAACGGATCGACGACAAAATTCCGATGCCCGTAGCGAAATCGCCACTCGGCTTCAACAATTCTCTTTTCAGCCTTCAGGTCACTTTCGTCGAAATTCACTGCATCCATAAAGTCGGCAGCCAGCGCCAATACTACCGGCATTAAATCGGCTTCACTTTCGGTCAGAGAAAAACGGTAAATAGTGGCACCGTAATGCGTAGTCGCATTAACATCTGCACCCCAGCGCAGTCCCGAGTCTTCCAATAGCGCTTCTATTTGCTCACCACTAAAGTTTTTAGTGCCACGATAAACCAGGTGTTCGAGCAGATGGGCGAAACCTTGCTCATCTGCTGCTTCATGAATCGAACCCGCCCGCACGACCAGTCTGATCTCTATATTTCTTTTATGAAGAGACGAATTTGCACTGCGCAGGTAATAGCTAAAGCCATTATCCAGAACACCACTAAGCACAGCAGGATCCTGCGGGTTATTCGACATTGCCGGATCAATAACCAACATACGCGGTTGGCATGCCGTTAGTATCAACACGCAAAAAAACGGTATTAATCGACACCCCGGCAATCTGGAAAAACTAATCACAAGACCTCGTACGCTACGTCGGTACTACAGCCACCGAGGTTCATTCGCGTATCGCCTATGACAAACCTCCCCGCTAAAACATTCTTCGACAAGTTGCCATGCAGCAGCAGGGCAATCACAGATGAGTCGATCGGAATATTATTTCTATAGCGATAGAATGACTCGAAAGGAATAACTGCGCTAAACGAACCATGTGAATTCAGCGATGTACGAAAGCTGTAGTTCTCGTCAGTTTCCAGGTACCCGGATACAATCCCGTTTTTCACTCGCAGGAAAAAGGGTTCAGTAAAGGCTTCACAGTCAAACTTCCACCCGGAATTTGTCTGCACCGCAGGGGTTTTCTTCATCACGGCAGTCCAGTCACCATCAAAATCATTGATATGAGCTACGTCCGTGGCAGCTACAGGCAGTTTTTGGGCACAAGCCTGAAGCAACAGCATAAATACCAGCACTGAAAACCCGAGTTTCATGCCCTCTTCCCACCTGACTATTACTTTATATCTATTCCCGGGCAAGCTACAGACTCAGATTGCCCGTCAAACCCGCGATTAGGGCTATAACGGCAATATCGTTCTATAGTTTATTTGTCAGGCCGGCCGGACCGACAATTGTGACCCACTTGGCGAGTCTTATGGCTCGTGAAAGATCTGCACTGCTGGCGGGACAAAGACCTTATCGGGAATGTAATCCGGCTTTATGAGCAGGCACTATCTGATATCTACTACCAGCCTTGGCAGATTAAACGCCCCACTCGTAAAAGTGTCACCTATATACTCTACTTGTACATCGATCACACCTGTACCTGTCACAGTCAACAGTCCTTTACTGCCACTATTATTGTTAAGCTGAAAGTTACCGTTGTTTCGGAACATCACCCAATCGGAATCTTCAGTAATATCAACTACGCTTTGATCCTCCAGTGTGGCAATACTTCTTAACTGAATAGAATCAATACCACCACTATAATTGAGCACTAGCGGTGACGTCTGACTGAATGAAATACTTTGTACAACTGTGGGATCACCAGCCCTGGTTGAAAGACTGCCGTCAACACCGCCACAGGTTACTGTCATAATTATGTTGCCAGTCAATGTGGCACTTAGTTGCCCCTTTGTCGGCAGAACATTATCAACAGTTGACACGGAGGTATCATCAACTGCCCAATTGGCATTGTCTGTTATGTCAGCAGTGCTATCATCCAGATAAGTGCCTATGGCACTGTAGGTTACCGGGTTGGTCAACGTAAGAGTAGAGGTTACTTCAGGCAATACAATACTCGATAGGTTGTCACTTACGGTTATCGATGCGCCGGCGCTTTCAACACCTTGACGAGTCGCGAGAACATCGACCGAACCGGCGTTGTTATTTCTGAGCAAACCCGCTGGATCCGTTGTACTGAAAAAACCGGTCGTTGAAGTATCTGACACGCTCCATGTTGATTCGTTTGTAACATTCCTGTTGGTGCCGTCGCTGTAGTTCGCTGTCGCGCTTAGCTGGGTATTGCCGCACTCATTAACCGTAGAGCTTGATGGTTCTATCATGATATCAACAACGGTTGCCGATGAAGACGTCAGTGTGATGCTGTCCGCCAGCGGCCCGAATCGACTACTCACAACAACGGTTCCATCCGCCACACCTGTTACAAGCCCGGTAGGATCAACGGTAGCAATATTGGTATCACTGCTCGACCAAAGTGCTGTCTCTGCCAGTGATTCACCTGTCGCAGATCCATCGATCACAGCAACCAGTCTTAGTTGCTGCTGGCCATCAACTTCAACAATCGTGTTATCGGTATCGATTTGAATACCGCTATAGCTATTACTTGCCACTGTTACGCGGTTGATAAGATCACGTGTATCGCTATCACTGCTGCAGCCGCTGACAACAGCGACAATGCCAAATACAGTAAGCGATTGACATACATGCTTGAACCTGTCGTATCGTGATCCGGACATTCTTACATTCACCAACGCTGCTCCCCGACAAAATTGTAGCGAAGCCCTAACCGGAAGCTGTTGATACGTATTTCATCGTCGTAGTCGTGATGTGAAAAAGACGCATCAACCACCAAACCCCTGGCCGCTCTTAGAGTTAATCCGATTGCCGCACGACCACCGCTGAGCGAATTTTTCTTTTTTCCGACAAAACCAGCGGTGAAGGCCGAATCGAGATTGGTGCGGGACAGTCCAAACAAAACGTAGGCTGCAACACCGTCGGACGGTGGAGACTCAAGGCGCAGATTAAACCCTGTCAGTGAATGCACATCCAGTGCAAGGTTGTTGATGTCACCTTCTGTCACGCCTTTGCCAAGCTCAGCTTCAATACCGATACCCGGCCAGCCCCAAACACCAATAACTCCTGTCAACACCGGCGTCTGGATTTCAGCATTAGCAATACCAATGGACTGATAATCAGCAAACACAGACGCATAGACCGGCCACGGAAATGAACGCTTCGAGTTTAGGTCGCCCGGGGAAGGCCCGGCCGCGGCAACCCAGACAGGAAATACCAGTAAAATGACCAAGCCGATAAAACAAGTTCGCGACACGTCTGCCCTTCCGAACGAAAAGAGCCTCAGTGTATCAAAAACTGATCAAATCGCTACAAAATTGTAATGCTTGTCGATGGATGATCGCGGCGACCTGTCACCTACCCTTTCAGCCTGGTACGCAGCAGTTCGTTAAGCTGACCGGGATTCGCTTTGCCACGAGACGCTTTCATCACCTGACCCACGAAATACGACAGTAGTTTCTCCTTCCCTTCACGATACTCGGCAAGTTGAGACGGATTGGCTGCAATGACCTCGTCAATCATTTTCTCTATCTCTGAAGAATCTGAAATCTGCCGCAACCCTTCCCTATCGATAATCGCATCGGCATTGTCCTCACTGGTCCACATTTGATCCAGAATATTCTTGGCAATTTTTCCGGAAATTGTATTGTCGCTGATTCGTGCCAGCAGACCGCTGAAGCGATCGGCCTTAACAGGTGTTTCTGTCAACTCGATACTGTCTTTATTCAATCTGGAAAACAGCTCTCCGGTGATCCAGGTACCGACGAGTTTCGCCGGTGCACCACTGGTGGCCAACACTGATTCAAAGAAATCTGCTGTCGCACGATCTGCTGTTAATACCGCAGCATCGTAGTCTGACAATTTAAACTCGGAAACAAACCGCGCACAACGCGCCTCTGGCAGCTCGGGCATTACTTCGCGCAATCGTGCTATCAGCGCATCGTCAATTTCAACCGGTAGTAAATCCGGGTCAGGAAAGTAACGATAATCATTTGCCTCTTCCTTGCTTCGCATAGACCTGGTTTCATCTTTATCGGCATCATATAGCCTGGTCTCCTGCACGACTTCACTGCCACTTTCAACCAGATCAATCTGCCGCTCGACTTCGAAGTTGATCGCGCGCTCCAGAAACCGGAACGAATTTACGTTTTTAATCTCGGCGCGCGTGCCAAGCTTTGTTTCCCCCGCCGGCCTGACTGAGACGTTAGCATCACAGCGGAAAGAACCTTCCTGCATATTGCCATCGCAGATTTCAATATAACGCACCAGTGAATGAATCTTGCGCGCATAAGCTACCGCTTCTTTAGCACTGCGCATGTCAGGCTCAGATACGATCTCGAGCAAAGGTGTACCAGCCCGATTCAAATCAACTCCGGTCTGCCCGGGATAGGCATCGTGCACTGACTTACCGGCATCTTCTTCAAGATGTGCGCGAGTCAGACCAACTGTCTTTACCTGACCATCGTCAAGGGTAACCTCTACTTTGCCTGAACCTACAATCGGCAGATCCATTTGCGATATTTGATAGCCCTTCGGTAAGTCCGGGTAGAAATAGTTCTTGCGTGCAAACACGTTGTGCTTACCTATCTCTGCATTAGTCGCCAGTGCGAACTTTATTGCCATATGCACGGCCTCACGATTCAGCACCGGCAATACTCCGGGCATCCCTAAATCTACCGCGTTTGCCTGCGTATTCGGTTCTGCACCGAATTCAGTTGAGCTGGCCGAAAATATTTTACTTTTCGTCGCCAGTTGGGCATGAATCTCCAAACCGATGACTGTTTCCCATTGCATATGTAGCTCCGCTATCACCGTTTATTAAGGTGTGTGCTTGTATGATTATGATTCAGCGTGCAATAAATCTTAAGTGATAGAAGCAGGCATCTTTGTGTGCCAGTCTGTCACCTGTTGAAACTGATGTGCAACATTAAGTAACTGCGCCTCTTTAAAGTAGTTACCTACTAATTGCAGCCCTACCGGAAGATTATCTACCAGACCACACGGCACAGAAATACCGGGCAGGCCCGCCAGATTGGCTGGAATAGTAAAAATATCATTTAGATACATTGCGACAGGATCACTGGTATTTTCATTTAACTTAAACGCTGGAGTCGGTGTTGTCGGGCCGAGAATCATATCTACCTGTGCAAACGCTTTAGTGAAATCCTGAGAGATCAGGTTGCGTATTTTTTGTGCTTTTATATAGTATGCATCGTAATAACCCGCCGACAACGCATAGGTTCCAATCAATATTCTGCGCTTGACTTCGCGACCAAAACCCTCTGCTCGTGAGCGCTTATACAGGTCTTCAAGATCCACCGGATCAGCACAGCGATGCCCGTAACGCACTCCGTCAAAACGCGATAGATTTGAAGAACACTCTGCCGGTGCCACGACGTAATAAGCAGGCACTGCAAGGTGCTGATTCTGCAGATCAATATCAATAAACGTCGCCCCAAGCTTTGTCAGCTCGGCAATAGCTTGTTGCAGAGTGTCTGCAATAGCTGCCGACAGATCACTACCAAAGTATTGTTTCGGCAGACCGATTTTCAAACCTTTAACTGAGTTATTCAGCTCGCCACTATAATCATCTACCGGTTGATCAATACTGGTGGAGTCATTTTCATCAAAGCCCGCCATCGAATCCAGCAGCAAAGCGCAGTCTTCGGCAGTGGTCGCCATAGCGCCGCCCTGATCAAGGCTTGATGCAAATGCGATCATGCCATAGCGCGATACACGTCCATAGGTAGGCTTTATACCGGTAATGCCGCAAAACGCAGCGGGTTGGCGAATCGAGCCACCTGTATCTGTACCGGTGGTCGCCGGCACCAGCCTGGCCGCAACCGCCGCCGCACTGCCTCCCGAAGATCCACCGGGCACCCGGCTGGTATCCCATGGATTTGCCACCGCCCCGAAATAACTATTTTCATTCGACGATCCCATGGCGAATTCATCCATGTTGGTTTTGCCAAGACTCACAGACCCTGCTGCATTTAATTTATCCACCACCGTTGCGTTGTAGGGTGGGACAAAATTTTCCAGCATACGTGAACCGCAGGTAGTTCGAACTCCCCTGGTGCAAAAGATATCTTTATGGGCAATCGGAACACCGAGCAAAGGTTCGGCAGCTCCTGCCGCGCGACGCTCATCAGCCTTTCCGGCAGCATCGAGTGCATGTTCTGCATTTACCTCGATAAATGCATTGATGTCTTTGTGCGCTGCAATTCGTTCCAGCAGGTGCTGGCACAATTCAGTACTGCTGTACTGCCCACTTGCCAGGTTTTGCCTGATAGTGGCAATGGTATCTTTATGCATGGTTCAGGTAGTCTAAGGGCGACGAAAAAAAGGCGTCGTCTGGTGTTAATGGAAAACGCTCTCGATGCAACTGCACCGAAATATTCGAAATTTAGCTGGCGGTTTTACTCGATAACCTGCGGCACCAGATAGTGCCCGCCTTCTACAGCAGGGGCGATAGCCTGAAAGGCATCCCGCTGGCCGGTCTCTTTGACGGCATCTTCCCGGAGCCGCTGGACAGCATGCGTCGGATGAGCCATTGGCTCTACATTATCGGTATCGACATCGTCCATCGCTTCAGCCAGCGCCAGCACCCTGGTCATCTCTGACGCGTACTCTGTTACCAGGTTTTCGTCGATATGCAATCGTGCAAGATGGGCAATCTGCGCGACTACTTTTGCGTCCACAGCCATGAAGTAAAACCTCTGTTCTCAAAGTTGTAAGTTACCACAAACCGGGCAAAATAGCCGCGCCGGCGGGGCGCGTGCTATGCCCGGTAACAAACTTTTCAACGCAAACGTGGTCACGGCAAGGCAGAAAAACGCAGGCATAGCGGAACTGTTCGATCCGTTCAATACATTCTCCGCACGCACATTAGCCCGCATCATTCACTGGGATTGGCCCTCAGCGAAAATTTGCGGCTTACTATTGTCGCAGCAATCGCGACCTCAGCCTGAATAGGCTGGCGCTGGCATTTCACTGGCGAACCTATAACACGCGTCTATACTCATTTGCAGCCAGCCTTAAGCCTGTTGGAAATTTAAGAGGAAGCGAGCAGATGTTGAATAATCGAAAGAAAAACACTCCCAGCCGAATCTCGATTGATCTGGGTGGCTACCACACTCGAATATTCAGCGAAACCGAGGGACTTCTCGTTGACGAGCCCTCTGTCGGTCTGCTCGATATGGACCACCAGCACGCCGGCACCAAGGCAGTAAGTCATTACGGTATCGTCGCTGCCGAAATGTACGATGCCGCCCCAACGGGCAAACGATTAATCCACCCGCTACAGTCAGACAGCGTCAATAATATTGGCTACTGCCCGAAAATGCTCGGCTATTTTCTGCTGCAGGCAAAACGGGAGATGCTCATCGGCAAATCGCCAATTATGCTACTGACAACGCCTGGTGATATTACCGAGTTACAAATCGATCAGCTGCGTCACGCCTGTTTCACGGCAGGCGCTTCGCGAGTCCATCTGGTTGACAACGGCATTGCCACAGCACTTGGCGCTGGCCTGCAAATCGATCAGCCAGATCCATTCCTGCTTATCGACTTTGGAGCTCGCAGCGCCAGGCTCTACACCTACGCAAACAACGAAATTATCGCCGCCGCAGAGGTGCCGTGTGGTGGTGATCTTCTGAATCAAAAGCTTGCCGAAGGCATTCGGGAACATTACGGCATTCAAATTTCGAATACAGCCGCCGCGGATGCCAAACATAGAATCGGCAGTGCGATGGCCGCAAACTACAGCCACCGGCTGCGCAATACGTGTCAGGTGCAGGGACGGGCTATCGACAAAAACTTCGATACTCAATTCAGCCTCAGCACCGAAAGCGCCTGTATGATTCTGCATCCGGTGATGATGCAGGCAGCAACTGCGATCAACAAAGCTGTAATGTCACTGCCGTCTAATTATCGAGACCAGTTGCAGGATACCGGCATTATACTGACCGGCGGCGGAGCGCAACTGACGCAGATAGACCAACTGGTGATGGAAGCATCAGACTTACCAGTTGAAATTGCCAATCGACCGCTCTCTACCACCGTCCGCGGAGGGGGTAAAATGCTGGAAGCCATCCACGGGCCTCTGGAAACCGCCCCGCTATCTATGGCCTGAGTACGTACAACAGGCTCTCGATAAAGGGTGGCGATAGGCTTCTGGCTGCGACTCGCCGCAGTCCCGACTCCCATTCGCCGCCTTTGAAGGTTACAGTACATAAGTCGACAAAATTTCATCTGACACCCGCCGATTGTCTCGTGCACAATACCTTTAACTAATCTTGTGAGCGAGGTGTGTTTTGGAATCCAGAATAGAATCGGTAGAGCTGAAATTGATGGACCTGGAAGTCGTTGTCGAGCAGTTGAATCAGGTCATCATCCGCCACGAGCAGACCATCGATATGCTCAGTCGTAAGGTTGCTGACTATCAGCGTCAACTGCAGGAACAATCTTCACCGATCGCCCCCGTTGCGGAAGAAACACCACCCCCTCACTATTAATGTACTGTGCCCCAAACCCTCGCAATGAGTCAGCCTCAGAGCATTCCTTTTAACCGGATTAATGAGGGTTCCTTGTTATCTGGCTGTACTTACGTATATCCTGCCGGACTCCAGCCGCCACACCGGGATGGTGGTATTTTTCCGCGCTGACTGATCCACTAACACTCTGCCCGCCAGGTCATACCGACTGCCATCGCATGGGTCGACAAAGCCGCCCGACCATTGCCGTGCATTCGCACCCGCAGGTGACTGATACTGCAGCGCACAGCCACTACCGCTGCCAAGCCCCAGAGAAACAAACCAGCCCGGAGTAGACGAGCGCAACGCATTTGCAGCAAATTCAGGTTGGGACGATTTCTTGCTGTCAGGGTCATAGATTTCATTTTCACCTGCTGCCTGCAACTGGCTTTCGGCCGCCTGAGTTCGATGCGCGATAATTAACGGTTTACTGAACCACTCGATAATATCAACCTCACCGGCTTTCATTTCGGATACATCAAAAACCGACACTACTGCTTTTGTGTTTACAGCTTTTTCGTTTTTAAACAAGGGGGTAAACACAACCCACGCGCCGACCAGCAATGATATCCATAACATTACTTTCACTAATAACCGAAGCAGCAAACGTCTTTTATTCACCGATGATGTATCAATTGATGACAAGAAACATTAAGTCCAAAGTAGATGTATAATTACCACGCAGAAGCATGTGAGTTTCGGACTCACAGAAGGTTGTTACCATGCGGGCCGCTGCTGACCATGAATATACTATCGTCAATCGTAACGCTTTACTCGTGACAAGACACCCTATAGTGGTGGCAGCCAGCGAGTTTATTGATCACCGGCAGACAACATCACCCGATACCCGTCGTGCTGAAGAACTCGCTGCCGCCACCTGCCTGCCAATCGCAGCAGACGATCAATTGCACAATGCGTTGTTTTATCTCTACTGGCGGGACCAGAAACTCACACTGCGCGATCAAAGCACAAAGAACACAGTCGATATCTGCATCGATTTCTGCGCTGGAAAACACAAACACCGGCTGCAATTCGGTGGCGGATACGGGCAACCTCTGGCCAGAGCCATTAATGCAAAGGCCAATGAAACCGACAACACCCACAAGGTCTGTGACGCCACCGGCGGACTTGGTCAGGATGCGTTTGTGTTTGCGTCCCTGGGGTGTCAGGTCGTAATCCTTGAACGATCCCCGATCATCTACGCGCTGCTGCAGGACGGCATTCAACGTGCGCAACAGGATCAGGAGATGGTTAATATTGCTCAACGCATGAAAGTGTGTCCAATGGACAGCCGCCAGCTACCCGGCAACTGGACTGAGGCCTCCCTGCCCGCCACCGTCTATCTGGATCCAATGTATCCACACACCGCTAAAAGTGCAGCTGCGAAAAAAGGCATGCAAACCCTGCAACGGCTGCTGCCACTGGAACACCAGTTGTCCGGCGGGAATCCGGATCCAGACGCAAGAGAAGAACAATCCTTACTGCTGTCTGCGCTGCAAACAGCCACACAACGAGTCGCCGTTAAACGCCCTGTCAAAGCCCCTGCTCTGCCTGGGCCTGCGCCCGTGGGCAGTATTAAGTCACCCAACACCCGCTACGATTTGTACAACGCACAAGACTACTAAGGCAGTGCTCATTCAGCAACAAGCACTACGTCCGACTACCCGGGCACTCGATCTTTGACTCAACCACTTGTAGTTACTGAACGACTAAGCGCCCTGGATCAATCTCTAAAATTAGTGTACTGCATCGGAAGCCCGAAGTCTGTCTGCTTGAGCATGGCAATAGCGTCCTGCAGATCATCTCGCTTCTTTCCGGTGATTCGTACCTGCTCACCCTGAATCGCCGCCTGCACTTTCGATTTAGAGCCCTTTATTGCCTTTACCACTTTTGAGGCCGTCTCTTTATCGATACCCTGGCGAACAGATATCACCTGTTTGGCCTTTTGGCCGCTGGTCTGAATATCCCCCTGATCCAGACAGGAAATATCAATACCACGCTTGGTCATTTTTTGCAGGATCATCGGCTGCATTTGTTGAATTTGAAAATCACTGTCTGCGGTTAGGGTCATTACGGACTCGGAAATTTCAATTTTTGCATCAGACCCTTTAAAATCAAACCGATTGGAAATCTCACGGTTAGCCTGGTCAACTGCGTTTGCCAGCTCGTGTTCATCTATTTCCGACACCACATCAAATGAAGGCATGCCATCTCCCGATCATGAGTTAAACCTGTATCATACAACAACATCAGGCCACTGGCCCAACCCTGGCTAACTGTGGCCTAACTCTGGCCTAACTCTGGCAATTGCCCGCAAAAGTGCTGATAACTTCAGAATTCAAAATATGACAGATACAACTCCATCACACGCTGCCAGCGGCGATTTGCACAACGATCGCACTGACTATAAACAAGGCGAATTACATCGGCATCAACTATCCACTGATCCAATAGCAATGTTCGAGCAATGGATTCAGCTGGCACGTGATAAACAATTGCCGGACGCTACCGCGATGACACTGGCCACCGCCACCCGTGATGGTATCCCTTCAGCGAGAACCGTTTTGTTAAAAGAATATGGAATGGAGGGATTTTGCTGGTACACCAACTACGACAGCCGCAAAGGAATTGAACTGGCAGACAACCCGAGAGCTGCACTTCTATTTTACTGGCGCGAGCTCGAACGGCAGGTACGCATAGACGGAACCGTTGAAAAATTAAGTGCCGAGGCATCAGACCGTTATTTTAATTCACGACCCGAAGGCAGCAAGTACAGTGCTGTTACCTCACCCCAGTCGAGGGTAGTGCCCAATCAGGCCTGGCTGGCCCGGGCCAAAGATAAATTAGCGGCAGAAATTCCTCCCGATCAGCTTCGGCGACCGCCACACTGGGGCGGCTACAGATTACAGGCTACTTCAATTGAATTCTGGCAAGGCCGCCCTGACCGGTCACATGATCGATTTCGATACACCCGGACCGGTGAGGCAGTCTGGCTGATTGAACGGCTTGCACCTTAAACAGAAATACTAAGACTGCAGCTAATTTGAATTTTCTGCACGCCGAAAAAAACTACTCTATCGGGGTTTCACCCAACATACCAAGCAACAAGGGAAACAGTTCATTGTGTCGATGGTTGTAACGGTATTCGCTTTCTTTCAGGTGGCAATAGAATTTTTCACGACGAAGCCCTTTGAACTTACCCAGTCTCACGCGTAAAAATTTACCGAATGCCTCGATCCGCTCAATGTCGTTTGTGCGATAAGCTTTCTGGAAGGTATCGCTCTTAATTTTCAAACGCATGTCTCTTCGCACATCAATGCCAATCGGATATTCTCTCCAGCTTGCAGCCGAAACTTCCGTTTTATCCGCACCACTATTTACCGCAGAGCCATCAAGCAAAGAGCAATAGACCTGTTCTTCGTGAACGAATATTCGTACACCTATAACGCCGTCATTTTCACTTTGCAGGTAGCCGGACACTTTTTGATCCGAATCGACTTGTCCGCCTTCCGCATTTAAACCCGGTGTACCGGATGCATTTGATTCACACCACTGCGCTATCCGGTCGCGAAGTTTTAAAAAAATCGAGTTTACCGATCGCACATTCACACCGGTCAGCTTTGCCACCTCAACTGCCGTCAGGTCCTTGGCAAATAGCTCCAGAATATGGCGAAAACGTTGCTCGTCAAGCTTCGAATGCTTGTAGTATTTATTTTTAACCGCGTACATGAGATCCCCTGCTAATGCCGCGCGAAGCCCGCGTGTTCCCCGCACATTATTTACTTCCCAACGTCAACAGAGTTTATGCAACTTCATCAAAACAGCTTGTGATTCAAATCACATTCAAGGGATGCTTAAGCTACAACTTTCCACTATAAAAAAATGAATGATTCATAATAGAAACAAGAAGTATATAATCTTTACTTTGACCATGAATCAGCCCAGACCTGTGAGAATGTATTAATGTCAAATGCGTTATTCAGCGAAGCGCCGCCCCCCATGCCGGACGCAACCAGAGACGCTCTGGCAGATGCGTTTCTGAAGATACTGCCTGCGGAATCCGTGCTTCGAAACGACGAGGAACTGTTGCCGTACGAATCCGATGGTCTGGCTGTGTATCAACAAAAGCCCCCGCTTGTTGTACTGCCGGACACTGTCGAACAAGTACAGTCAATTCTGCGAACCTGCAGCGAACACAACGTACCAGTGGTGGCCAGAGGGGCCGGCACCGGCTTATCGGGCGGCGCTTTGCCACTGGCCGATGGAATCGTACTGGGCATGGCCAAATTTAATAGTATTGTCAACATAGACGAGAAAGCCCGCACCGCCATTGTGCAGCCCGGCGTGCGCAACCTGGCTATCTCGGAAGCGGCGTCAGACTACAACCTGTACTACGCGCCGGATCCTTCCTCGCAAATAGCCTGCACCATTGGCGGCAATGTGGCCGAGAACTCCGGTGGAGTGCATTGCCTCAAGTATGGTCTGACGGTCCACAACGTATTGCAGGTAAAGGCAGTGACCATGGACGGTGACCTGGTGACCTTTGGCAGCACCGCACCGGATGTTGCCGGCTTTGATTTGCTTGGCGTACTGCACGGCTCTGAAGGTATGCTGGCAGTAACGGTGGAAATCACCGTCAAGCTGCTGCCCAAACCCGCGACCACCCGGCTACTGATGGCTGCGTTTGACAGCGTCGACAACGCTGGTGATGCGGTGGCCGCCATCATAGGCAGCGGTGTAATACCGGCTGGCCTTGAAATGATGGACAACCCGGCAATCATCGCCGCCGAAGCATTTGCAAAATGCGGCTACCCGACGGATGCTCAGGCGCTGTTCCTGTGCGAGCTCGACGGCACCACAGAAGAAGTGACCGATCAGATGGAGAAGGTCGAAAAAATTATTCGACAGAATAACGTGACAACCCTGCATATAGCCGCCGACGAAACAGAGCGCATGTTGCTATGGAAAGGAAGAAAATCAGCGTTTCCCGCAGTCGGCAGGCTGTCCCCTGACTACTACTGTATCGACGGCACAATTCCGCGTCGACACCTGTCCACCGTATTGCAAAAAATGAATGAGTGGTCAGAAGACTATAAACTGCGAATAGCCAATGTATTTCATGCCGGTGACGGCAATCTGCATCCGTTAATTCTCTTTGATGCCAACATAGAGGGAGAGCTTGAACGCACGGAAGAACTGGGCGGGAAAATTCTCGAGCTGTGCGTCGAGGTAGGTGGCACCATCACCGGTGAACACGGCGTGGGAATGGAAAAAATTAATCAAATGTGTGTTCAGTTTGGAAGCAATGAGATCACGCAATTCCATGCACTTAAAAACGCATTTGATCCGCAGGCACTACTCAATCCCGGTAAGGCAATACCAACACTGAACCGATGTGCCGAG
Organism: uncultured Granulosicoccaceae bacterium; assembly: GCA_937922015.1. GTDB lineage: Bacteria > Pseudomonadota > Gammaproteobacteria > Granulosicoccales > Granulosicoccaceae. Next base: position 37,616 of record CAKZVB010000004.1, on the reverse strand, counting down.
TTCGGTGCGCTGCACGTGCACCACGGTCAACTACCTCACCCGGAACTAGAGCGATTTTAGCGATGAGTACAACGGATCTATCATCATCTAATACATCTGCGGACAATGATCTGACAGACACACTGCAACAACGTGTCACTGAAGCGGTTGAAAAAAAACAGCCATTGAACCTGCGTGGTGGTGCCAGCAAAGAATTTATAGGTTTTGCATCCACAGCCACCACGCTCGATGTTTCCGGTCATACCGGTATCGTCAGCTACGAGCCAACCGAGCTTGTTATCACTGCACGCGGAGGTACAACACTCGAATCCCTAAACGCAACACTGACACAACACGGACAAATGCTCCCGTTCGAGCCACCCGCGTTTTCACCCGCTGCCACACTGGGTGGCACAATAGCGTGTGCGCTCTCCGGCCCGGCACGTCCCTACCGAGGCGCTACCAGAGACTATGTGCTTGGCTGTAGAGTCATTAACGGCCATGCTCACGCTTTGCGTTTTGGCGGTGAGGTAATGAAAAACGTAGCAGGTTACGATGTCACCCGACTAATGACCGGTGCCATGGGTACACTGGGACTATTGCTTGATACCTCACTGAAGGTATTACCACTGCCGGAGCAGGAGTTAACCCTGATTACTGAATCGACCGCCGCTCAGGCAATCGAAGACATGCAGTCAATGGCAGGGCTGTCTCAGCCCGTCACAGCTTCGGCATTTATAGACGGTAGAAAATACATCAGACTGTCAGGGGCGAATAACGCCATCACGGCGGCAGCAAAAACTATTGGTGGTGAGATCAGCTCATCGCAGCAGGTATGGTCAGATTTACGCGAACATAAGCTGGAGTTTTTTAACAGCGATCTTCCACTATGGCGCATTAGCGTGCCACCACTGACCCCCGAACTCCCGTTAAGTGGCAAATGCCTGTATGACTGGGCCGGTATGCAGCGCTGGCTTTTCAGCACCGATGATCCAACCGTCATCAGATCTGCCGTGGAAAGCAATGGCGGCCACGCGACACTCTACCGGGCCAGTGCAACGTTAAAAAACAACGCCGGCGTGTTTCAACAGCCAGAAGCTTCAATCATGCAATTGCATAAAAGAATTAAAGACGAATTTGACCCACATGGGATATTTAACCCCGGTCGAATGTACACAGAGTTCTAGGGCATTCTACTGTGTTCCTTAATACAGCAGCATTCAACAGGCATTAACAAGAGCAGATAATGCAAACCTCACTTCTGGAAAAATACAAGGCCACTGAACTGGGTGCGAAAGCAGAAAACATTCTGCGCAAGTGTGTTCACTGTGGATTTTGCCTGGCGACCTGCCCGACTTATGATCTGCTGGGCAATGAGCTTGATAGTCCTCGCGGCAGAATATATCAGATCAAACAGGTGCTCGAGGGTGTCGCACCCACAAAAAGCACCCAGCTTCATCTTGATCGCTGCCTGACGTGCCGCAACTGTGAAACGACCTGTCCCAGTGGTGTCGAATACGGTCACCTTGTCGATGCCGGGCGTGCCATCGTTGAGGAACAGGTACCCCGCAGTTTTGCTCAGCGTGCACTGCGCAAGTCAATGCGAACATTTCTGCCACACAGCAATAGAATCGGGCCGCTGATCAAACTGGGACAATTTTTTTCTGCCGTATTGCCTAAAAGTCTCAGCAGCCATATACCCGCGCCACAACAGGCCGGCCATTGGCCTGAGCCAGGACACCCACGAAAAATGCTTATTCTCGACGGGTGTGTGCAACCCTCCATGGCACCTGCTATCAACGCCTCTGCAGCTCGCGTTCTGGATAAGCTGGGGATCAGTCTGGTGGTCGCACAAAAAGCAGGATGCTGTGGCGCGCTGAGCTTCCATCTGAACGCGCAGAGCGAAGGTCTTGCTTTTGCCAAAGCTAACATCGATGCGTGGTGGCCGGAAATTGAAGCAGGTGCAGAGGCTATTGTGATGACTGCGAGCGGCTGCGGGGTTTTTGTAGGGGACTATGCAGACCTGCTGAAGGATCAACCGATGTATGCAGAGAAAGCTCGCAGGATAACGGAGCTATGCAAAGACATCAGTGAAGTCATTGCAGCAGAGAAAAACAACCCTGAACTGGAAAAACTAAAAACCGACAGTGCCGGACCATTGGCTTTTCACCCACCCTGCACTCTTCAACACGGTCAGAAACAGCTGGGAACCACCGAAGCATTGTTAACAACAATGGGCTTCGATCTGGTACCCGTCAAAGACGCTCATTTTTGTTGCGGCTCTGCAGGTACCTACTCCATCACACAGAAAACCCTTTCGCAGAAATTATTAACCCGCAAAATTTCATCTTTATTAAAAAACAAGCCGGATAAAATTGCGACTGCTAACATCGGCTGCATGCTACACCTGCAATCAGCAGCTGGTGATACACCGGTAGTTCACTGGATTCAACTACTGGATGAATCGATCACGCAAGCAAGTGGCAACTGTTAACGGAAAGCAAAATCACTGAAGCGGAGGAAAAATGAATAGAAGAGAATTTACCCGAATTTGCAGCTCTATGGTCGCCGGCGCTATCGCTACCGGCTCCTCCCCCGTCGCACACGCGGCAAGCGAACGCGCAGAGTATCCAAAAACTCAATTGCTCGGTGATAAAAATGAACCACTCACAGCGGACTCTCTAACCACAGGTATCCCCTACCTGTTTTTCTATCCCTTTATCTCAACACCTTGTTTCCTCATTGATCTGGGAACGGAAACTTCGACAGGAGCGGATGACCTTATCGATAAAAACGGCGTCGGCTACCAATGGCAGGGAGGAGTCGGCCCGAACAAATCGGTGGTTGCCTACTCGGCAATCTGCGCCCACAAGATGACTCATCCGGCCCGTGAAATATCATTTATCAACTATCGCCACGACAAAACATCATTCTACAGCCATGAAGGCAGGAACGAAGAACGCACAAGGGTAATTTCCTGCTGTTCAGAGCGCAGCGTGTACGACCCGACAGACGGTGCCCGGGTTTTAGCCGGACCCGCCCCTCAGCCACTGGCTGCTATTGAGCTCAACTACGACAATGCCACTGGCGCTCTGTTTGCAACAGCCAGCTACGGCGGTGACATGTACGAACGATTTTTTGATAAGTTTGGATTCAGAGCAGCCATTGAACACAAGGTCAACGACCCGAGGAAACTCGTTGGTGACACAAGTACGATAAAAAAGGTATCTGACTATAGTAGCCAGGTTATTAAATGCTAACCAAGTCCTTATATCAGACCCTGAATCAACTCACGCGCCGATACTTCTCTACATCCGGCAGGGTTCTGGCCACACCATAGCGGTGAAAAATCACTACTGCCTGCAGCTTCTGCCTTGTTACGGATCTCCGTCATAGCAACCGCCGCAAATGGAAAATCGGGGACCGCCGAATTATTCGGACCAATCTCTCGTATGGCTCGATTAATAATACCTCTGGCTGGACGACCGGAAAACACATTGGTGATGACACTGTGCACAGCATCATCGCTCTTTATGGCATTGCGGTGTAATTGACTGGTGCCAGCCTCATCGCACAACAGAAAAGCCGTACCAATTTGAACTGCCGCAGCACCAAGTGCAAATGCCGCCTGAACACCGCCTTTGTGACTGATCCCACCAGCTGCCACAACCGGAACCTCAACGACCTCTACTATTTGCGGCAGCAGCGCAAATGTACCAACCTGTGTGCTCAGGTCATCGCTCAAAAACATACCTCGATGCCCTCCTGCCTCCAGCCCTTGAGCAATTATTGCATCGGCACCGTTTGCCTCCAGCCAGAGTGCCTCTCTTACAGTGGTAGCAGTCGACAGAACTGTGGCACCCCATGCCTTCACTCTGTTTAAGAGATCACGCTCGGGTAGTCCGAAATGAAAGCTGACAACGGCAGGTCTAAACGGTTCTATCACATCAGCAATACTATGTGTGAAGGGGCTGCGCCCCCGACCGTCGGTAATACTTTCAGGTTTAATATTGTATTGAGAGAAATACGGCGATAACAATTGCCGCCATTGTTGTTCCCGGCCGCTGTCAAATTCTGGTGTGGTGTGACAAAAGAAATTCAGGTTAAACGGATTGCTTGTCGCCGCTTTGACTTGTTGAATCTCTGACTGTAGCTGCCCGGCATCCAGCATGGCACAAGGCACACTACCCAGGCCTCCCGCATCACACACTGCTATTGCCATGCGACTGTCCTGAACACCAGCCATCGGCGCCTGGATAATCGGATGCTGCACACCGAAGAAGTTCAGTATTGACATACTCTACCCGGGAAAATTGTATGGAGAATCGAAAGCATTTTAGATTAGGAAGGCAATGGCGCTGCCGGGTCCAGCAACCCTTCAGTTTGTAAATCCGACCAAAGAGATGCGGGAATATCAGTTTTAAACCAGTCTACTATCTGCCGTAATTCCGCACCGGACCGCGGCCCTGGAATGACACTGGCAACCAACGGGCTTCCCAGTGGAAACTGCAGTGCCGCTGCTGCCAGTGGTATGTTGTGAGATTCGCATACACGGTTTAAATTTTTTACTTTGGTCCTCACGTTTTCCGGTGCTTTGGCGTAGTTCCAGGTATCACCACCCACCAGTATCCCCGAGTTAAAAGGGCCACCCAATATTATGCCGGTGCCTGCTTCTTCACATGCAGGTAACAAATCATGAATCGGCTGTTGTTCATGCAGGGTATACCTGCCAGCCAGTAAAAAAGCGTCCCAATGGCCATGCTTCATTGCCTCAAGGCACACCTCACTCTCATTGACACCTAATCCAATCGCCTTGATATCTCCCGCGCTTCGCAATTCATCGAGCGCTTTATATCCACCGGACATCGCATCTGCAAATAACGTCTTATTAAGATCAACACCATGTTGCATGACTCCAATATCATGCAATAAAAGAATATCTATTCTTGTCAGACCAAGTCGCTGAAGACTGTCTTCATAGGATCGCATCACCCCGTCATAGGTGTAATCGTAAACCGGATTAAAAGCGAAACTGCCCGGCCATTCACCGGCAACGGGTTGCGGTGCCGGCTCAGGTTTTAACAAACGACCCGCTTTAGTAGACAGAACTATGTTGTCCTTCGATCTTACCGCATCACCAACATAGTGTTCAGAACGACCAAATCCGTAAAAAGGCGCGGTGTCTACAAACGTAATTCCATGACTCAACCCTTCATCAATGGCTGCACGATTATCCTGTTCTGTAACCGGACGATGATTACCAGCCATTGCAGCACAGCCAAGACCCAGAGTACTTAGCTGTAGTGTAGTTTTGCCTAATTGACGGCTTCTAAATTGCGACTGACTGGTTTGCATGTCTACCCCAAAATTGTTAGTGAAAGTTCAGCACACGGAAAACGAATCACCACATCAGGCGCGCGATAGCGTTAAGAGATGATTCGATGCAGTATCTGTTACATGTCAATGCGTATTATTTTTTTGACCCAAAGAATCCAGATCAATATTGTTGTCTTCCAGAATTTTCTCCAGCAGCGGAACAAGCGCTCCCAGATTCTCCTCCAGAGTATCGCGGATGGTATCAACTTTAACCTGAGTATCGCGTTCTATTTCAATATTTAGCAGAGCCCCGGTTTGTTTTATACCCATCGTTGTCATACGCAAGGTTTCCGGTATCAGCCACACTTCGAACCACGCCTGTTTTTTGTCGACAGTGGCAATCGTCAGACTGGCTCCATTCACGGCGATATATCCCTTCGCAAAGAGGTAACGAAGCCACTGACGGCCAACCCCGATGCGCAGACGGAAGTTGTCCTGCTGTTGATCTATCTCAAGGATTTCAGCCTGAAAATCGATGTGTCCGGATAGTGGGTGCCCGCCGATCTCAGCGCCTTCTTTGGCAGCTCGCTCTGCGTTGACCTTTGAACCCGCTGGAAATTCTCCCAGCGTTGTCACGTTCATGCTTTGCATCATCACATCAAATGTGGCACGAGTTTGCGACAACAACTTTGTAACAGTCAGGCAAACACCATCAATAGAGACACTGGCACCGATTTCCAACTCATGACAAAACCCTTCCGGAAAGGCAATCTCAAAGGTTCGTATACCGTTAGCGTCGGTGATTTTATCGATGGTTGCTACCGCTTGAACAATACCGGTAAACAAACCGCTCTCCTAATAATCTGAACATTGGCCATGATAACAGATCCTGGCTTATTGCTTACAATCACCAGTCTGAATATTTTAAAGGTGCTGAATCGTGAGTTCTTCCAGCACCGGAACTGCACTATTCGACAATCTCCTGTCGATTTCCAGCACTTTCGGCTCATTCGGAAGCAAGGTAAAACCGTTGTCAGAATAGACAGCATTTCCCCCCAGATTAACGGTCACAAAAAACGCGGGTTTATCTGTGGTCAGATGAATAAAACATCTGTTTTGTTTTTCTTTCACCGAAGCAAGCACTTGCGGGCGTGGTAAATGAAAATTCTTGTACGGCGCATTCCAATACTCGTTTTCTCCCAGAACCTCGCCATGGGTATCCGTCCACCGCCACTGCAGAAAACAGTTGTCAGGAATCACATCCGGTGTGAACGTTGCAATTTCCGTCACTTCGCCTGCAGCGGCTGCAATATCGTAGTGATGTTGCGCTACTACCTGACCTTCCACACAGATAACCCGCAGAGAGATATTCAGTCTTTGCATCTCAGCTTCGGTATTAGCTACCTTTAATAAAAGCTGCCCTTGCGTGTTAAATCTTTCGTGACCCGGGACCATAGCAACCAGCAACGGGGCATAGAATCGCTTTGCAAAGTAGTGAAGCAATTTCCAGCCTCCCCCGTACTCGAGAGACGACCATGAAGCCACAGGCCAGGTGTCATTGAGTTGCCAGTATAAAGTGCCCATGCAGTGCGGCATTAACAGCCGCCAGTACTCCACTGCCGTTGTTATCGCCATCGCCTGCTGACATTGAGACAAAAAAAGCATCCTTTCAAAACTGTCCGGAAACTCAAAGTAACGCACTAATGTTTCAACCAATCGGGCATTACCGCCAACGTTGCGCTGATGAACACTCATCACAGCCGACGACACGTTTCGGTCTGCGGGTTCTGTAAATGTTTCAATAACCGGCAGTGAGGGAAATGACTGAAAACCAAACTCGGAACAGAACCTTGGATGGATTTCCTGATACGCACTGAATGGCTTCGCCTCGTGCCAGACGTCCCAGAAGTGCATGTCTCCGGCGGCATCGTCTTTCCAGCCATCACCGAAATCCAGCCGCCCCACCGATGGCGAGCTCGGCCAAAAATCAGTGTCGCTCAGTTCCTGCTCAACGATTTCTTCCAGCGCGTGGTTTAAACGAACATAGTTTGCCAGGTAACGGTCACGATTTTCGCGTGTAATATCCCACCAGTTAAGCGCGCCTACCAACTCATTGTCTCCACACCACAGCACGACGCTTGCGTAATGAGATAGTCGACGTGTCTGTTGAGTAGCCTCAATCCTGACCTGTGCAAGCCACTCAGGGTCAGCAGCGGGATAATGGTTACAGGAGAACATAAAGTCCTGCCAGATAAGGATGCCAAGCTCATCGCAGAGCTCGTAGAACCAGTCTGCTTCATATTGTCCGCCACCCCAGACGCGCAGCATATTCATATTGGCATCCACGACAGATTGCAAAAGCTCTCGAACAACCTCCCGAGTTGCACGCTGTGGTAACGCATCCGCTGGTATCCAGTTAGCACCACGCATAAAAAGCGGTGTATTGTTTATTTCAATATGAAACCCCGACCCCGCCTGATCAGGAGTCTGTACAATACGCGCTGAGCGAAGACCGATCAATTTCTCAACGATTTGCCCGCCGATATCAGCTACCAGCAGGTGGCGAGTCTGTGCGCCACTGCCAACAGGCCACCAACGTTCGGCCCCCGTTATTTTGATCGACTGTGTTACCTGATGTGATCCAACGGGTAGAGCCACAGAAGTTGTTACTTCCCGACCACACAACGACAGCCTGCAATCAAACTCAGTGGTCACTGCAACACGCACAGTGCTGGTTACCGTCACCGTTACATCGTCACGATCAAAGCGTTGCTCCAGTTTGATGTCATCGATGATATGAGTCTCGAATTGCAGCAGCTTTATTTCCCCGTAAACACCTGCTGGCATCAGACAAATATTCCAGTCCCAACCCGCGTGACAGGGGGTTTTACGTATATAGTTTGTGTGAGGAACCCGGCAATTCCAGCTCAGGTATGGCAACTCGAATGGAAATTCTCCTGATTTTTGTTCTGCAACATCCTGTGCAATCTGAAAACGCAAAAGAATGGTATTCGTACCGGCGACCAGGTAATCACTAAGAGCAAACGAGTAGCGAATAAATTGACTGCTGATCTGCCCCGCGACCTGACCATTGACAAGCACTGTTGCAAAACAATCAACCTGATCCAGTATCAGAACACTGTTCAACTGCAAAGACTCTGCAGACAATTCAAACGTGCGTTCTATCTCCCAGCCACTCTCTCTTACCCAGTCAACGGAGTACTCATTGTCACGATAATAAGGGTCAGCAATTTTCCCTGCGCTAAACAATGCAGAATGCACATCACCCGGAACCTTAAACGGCACCCGGTGATTGCCATTTGATTGCCGTAGTGTCCAGTCGTTATTCAGTAGTTGAATCATAGCGCCATATGCACCCGGCGGTCATTGCGGTGCATAGCTGAACATCGAAAAATCTGCCGGTAACGCACCACCTGATATATCGAATGCCAGCATGCCAACGAAGGCACCGGTAAACGACGCGTGCTCTCCACGGCCACCTTCATCCGACAACAACGATGCATCGAGCCCCGGGCCGACGGGATGCCAGTCACCGTCCAGTTGATAACTGAAATCAAGCCATGCATCCCGCACCGTACAGCGAAGGAAGACTGCCTGATCGCCCGGTACTTGAATAGGTTCAACCGGGTAGTCAAGCTCGCACTCGGGGTAACTGCCGAGACAACTCATAATACTAATGACGCGTCCCAGCGTTTCATCATGAGTAATCTGAAGGTAGTGAAATTTGTGGCGATTATAATAGGCAATTAAGCCTGCGCTTTGCTGAAAGGAAATCGGCTGAAATTCAAGCGTGGTCGTCGCTGTGTAGCGATGATGCTGCTGCCTTCTTGCAATCAGTGACTGTTCGAACCAGCTGCCTACAGACTCACGCCCATACAAACGCAGAAAACCCTTACGTTCGGTGAGGGAAAACAATCGCTCAGGGTACGGTGTGCGCAGCCACTGAAAATCTATTGGCAGCTGACCATTTGAAAAATCTGCAATCTGTTCTGTCTTATCGTCGCGCATGGGCAGCACACCTGCTGACAAACCCTCCGGAGATTTAACCTGCACTCTCGCTTGTTGCGAACCATGGCTGGTTCGCAACCAGCCATCAGCGCCCCATTCACAGCGTTCGATACCCGTTTCACGCCCCAATGGGGATCGTTTATTACCGGGTAATGGTCTTGAACATAAAAAAGTATGGTAGGCCTCGCCCAGTTCCGTTTCTACATATTGTCCATGCCCGGTACGCTGCAACGCTCCGTGCTCATCACTGATTGAGGTCAGTAGATGCTTTTCAGGATGAACTTCAAACGGGCCATGCACAGATCGGCTGCGTGCATGCGTAACGGCGTGCTCATAACCCGTGCCACCTTCAGCGACGACAAGGTAGTAGAATTCCTCCCGCTTAAACATATGCGGTGCTTCCGTGAGTCCTTTTTCAGTACCGCTAAATATAAGCTGCGGATCACCAATAAGCTTTCTGTGCGGGTGGGAGTACTCTTGCAATACAATGCCGCCAAAGGGGCTTTTCAGTGGACTTTCCCCCATTGAAGTCGCTCGATGGTTCCAGACAAGATTCATAAACCATTTTCGTCCGTCATCATCGTGAAACAGAGAGGGATCGAATCCGCTGGAATTTATATAAACAGGGTCACTCCATTCACCGGTAATAGTGTCACACGTCACCAGATAATTGTGCGCATCTTTAAAATTTCCGTCGAAACGTTTTACGTCTGTGTAGATCAACCAGAACAGACCATCGGAGTAACTCAAACAAGGCGCCCAGATACCACAGGAGTCCGGATTTCCCCGCATATCAAGCTGACTGGCTCGATTCAAAGGTCTGGCGATTAGCGTCCAGTCAGCGAGATTTTTTGAATGGTATATTTGCACCCCCGGATACCATTCAAAGGTAGAGGTCGCTATGTAGTAGTCCTGGCCAACACGGCAAATAGACGGATCGGGGTTAAAGCCGGTTAGAATCGGGTTTTGGATCATTGGTTTCTCGCTTGTTCAAGCGACCTGTTTTGCACTATTTCCGCAGAGCAACCGACAGCTGACAATTGTAAGGCTCATGAACAATGCGGACTAGGCCATTAACTTCCGTGCTTCATTTTCATTCAGCGCAGCGGGTCTTTCGCAGGTGGTCTTAAGAGTGACAAACTCACCTGATTCCGCAGATTTCAATAAAGAAGTAAGGGTATCAATCACATGAAGTGCCAACTCACCATTGCACCGGTGCGGCCTGTCATGTTGAATTCCCGCAACCATATCCGCGAGCCCAACACCACGGTAATTGGCTATCATGGTGCCATCATTATCTTCAAAATTTGCCTTGCCAAGCACCTGCAACGGGCTGATTATCGTCTCAGATTCCATGTCGCTACAACGAACTTCCTCACCGAATCTGTTGGGATCGGGCACATACAGAGTTTTTTTGCTTCCGTACAATTCCATGTGATTGTGTTCGTGAGTACGCACATCCCAACTGGCGGCGAAGGATACTTGCGCGCCACTTGAAAATTCAAGAATTGATCGAACCGACGTATCTATCTCTACCGCGATAGTTTCCCCGGCACGAGGTTCACTGGTGATTGTCCGGGTAGCCCGAGGACGCCCTGACAGTGCGACCACTCTGGCCACAGGCCCCAGAAACTGTACAAGATTACTGACGTAATACGGGCCCATGTCCAGAACGGGACCACCGCCGGTTTTAAAGAAAAAATCCGGGTTCGGGTGCCAGCCTTCCATGCCGTGAGTTTGAAAACAGCAGCTGCCACCAACAATGTCCCCCACATCTCCGCTGTCTATACACTGTCTGGCGGCCTGGTGCGCGCCCCCCAGAAAAGTATCTGGCGCTGATCCTATGCGAACACCATTAGCTGTCGCGAGTTTCTGTAACGCCTGACCTTCGGTCAGTGACAATACAAAGGGCTTTTCCGAATACACGTGTTTTCCAGCGCTTAAAATCTGCGCCGAAACATCAAAATGTACAGATGGAGTGGTCAGATTTAGAATCAGATCTATCGAAGAATCTGCCAACAGGTCAGTCACACTACAAGAACGGCAGTTAAATTCACGCGCCTGCTGATCAGCAGCTTCAGAATTCAGATCTCCACAGGCGGTAATGTTGAAACCCGCAAACATCGGGGCAAGCTGCATGTAAGTCGTTGAGATATTACCGCAACCGATTATGCCTACATTGATCATCGCCACGTTTTATTTCCAGCTTCTGAAAGTTTGAATACTGCGCGTCGCAAAACGTTTTAGATCGGAAGGGCAATCGTGTTCGACGATAAACAGATCCGTCTCAAGCCGCCTGAACTCCGTAACGAGCTCATCCCAGTTGACAACGCCGAAACCGACATCAGCCCATCCGTCTTCATCGCTGCATTCACCATCGGCAGCGACATCTTTTAGATGCACTGCACTGACTCGATCAGCATAAGTCCGTAACCAGGAAGCCGGATCCTGCGACGCTCTTTGTATCCATCCAACATCGATCTCCCATTGCATTTCAGGAACGTTATCAAGCAGCAGGCGCATTGGCAGGGAACCATCACTTAAAAAGTCGAACTCGAAATCATGGTTATGCCAGGCAAAATCAAATCCCACTGAATTTATCTGCGCACAATTGTCGGCAAGCTCGGTTGCAAGCTCTAACCATCCCTGTTTATTGTCAGGCCTTTCCTCAGGTTTCAGATAAGGACAAACTATATGGTGAGATCCAAGCTCGGAAGCCAGCGCCAGCGTATCTGGCATATTGCGCGCCAGTTCTTCACGACCGATATGTATAGAACTGACACTCAGCCCCGTGGCAGAAAGACCTGCTTTAAATTCCGTCAGCTGATCTATGTTATCTGCATAGGCCTCTACCGCACTGTAACCGGCATCTGCAATAATCGACAGTGCCTCAGACAATTTTGTCTTACGCGCACTGTACAGCTGAAATGACAGTTTTTTCACTTTTTGAATGTCCTCTTTGATATAGACGCAACATTGGTACGGCTACTACAACCTGATGCCACTGTCACTTAAAAACACAGATGCCCGCACAGGGTCAAACCCTGCCAGTATTCGTTGTCCACTGGACAAAGCAGTATCGGAGTCGACACGAAGCGTAAATGAAGTTCCGCTCAATTGACTCCAGGCAACCGTATCAGCCCCCATGGGTTCAACCAGCTCAATGTCCAGATTCAGCTGTACCGGTAAGTCAGCTACATTTTGTCCGATTAGAACATGCTCTGGTCGAAGACCAAATTCTACGGGCGCGCCTTCGATTGGCTGCTGAGTAAAAGGGTACGTCGCAAGAGACACACTTAGATCACGCGACTGAAAAAACCAACTATCATCGATAAACGCCAGAGACCCTTGAATAAAATTCATCCCCGGCGAGCCGATAAACCCTGCTACAAATCGATTGTCGGGCCGGTTATAAATAGTCTTCGGTGAATCCAGCTGCTGGATTAAGCCATCTTTCATAATCGCTATCCTGTCAGCCAGTGTCAACGCTTCTATTTGATCATGAGTTACATATATCATTGTATTGCCAAGACGCTGATGCAGTCTTTTCAGTTCTACCCGAAGGTCGGTTCGCAGCTTTGCGTCCAGATTCGACAACGGCTCATCGAATAAAAACACATCAACATCACGCACCAGCGCACGTCCGATGGCCACTCTTTGACGCTGGCCGCCAGATAGAGCCGCGGGTTTGCGTTTAAGTAGTTCCTGTATCTGCAGAATTTCGGCTGCACGGTCGATACGTTTTCGAATTTCATCTTTTGGCAACCGTGCGACTCTCAGACCAAAAGACAGATTTTTTTCCACAGTCATCTGCGGATACAAGGCATAAGACTGGAACACCATTCCAATACCACGGTCTTTCGGTTCTTCCCAGGTGACGTTTTTACCGTTGATAAATATCTGACCGGCGGACACATCAAGCAGACCGGCAATGCAATTTAACAGGGTAGATTTACCACAACCGGAAGGGCCCAGCAGCACCAGAAATTCGCCTTCGGCGACATCCAGATTAAGAGACTTTAATACCTCTACATTGCCAAACGACAGCGACAAATCATTTATGCTAACACTACTCATCCTTTAACCGCTCCGGCCGCGATACCACGAACAAACAACTTGCCTGACACAAAATAGACAAACAACGGCAATGCCGCGGTTAAAAGGGTTGCTGCCATATTCACGTTATATTCTTTTACACCCTGTGTGGAATTGACAATATTGTTCAGCTGCACTGTCATAGGGAAATTTTTGGTTCCGGCGTAGATAACACCGAATAGAAAGTCGTTCCAGATTCCGGTAATTTGAATAATTATAGCAACGATAAAAATCGGCAGAGACATCGGCAACATAATTTGTCCGAAAATCCTCCAAAAACCAGCACCATCTACTCTGGCTGCTTTAAATAATTCAACCGGGACACTGGCAAAATAATTTCGAAACAACAACGTCAGAATAGGCATACCGAAGATCACATGAACTAACGTGACTCCTGCCAGACTGGAAAACAAACCGGTTTCCCTTAATATAATAACCAGCGGATAGATCAGCACCTGATAAGGAATAAAAGCACCGAACAACAAAATGGTAAAGAATATCTCCGATCCCTTAAAACGCCAGAAGGACAATGCGTAACCATTGACAGAGGCGATGACAATAGAAATAACTGTACTGGGAATCAGTATCTGAACACTATTCCAAAAGCCGACTTTTAAACCCTCACAATATAACCCGGTACACGCAGAGTCCCAGGCTTTCACCCAAGGCTCAAAGGTAATTTCCATTGGGGGTGAGAAAATATTACCCATTCTTATTTCCGGCATGCCTTTAAGGGATGTCACCACCATCACATAAAGCGGCAACAGGTAGTACATTGCTGCCAAAATTAAAAACCCATAGACCACAATATTACGGGTGGAAAACACGCGTTTGGGTTTCGGGCCATTCGGGCCGGTAAAGTCGATGCTCGATGTACTTGCACTATTCACTGGCAGGCTTCTTTTTTTCACGTCTTTCACCAAATTCCATATAACCCCAGGGAATAAGGATAATCAGCACTGTGGTGAGCATAACGGTTGAGGCGGCAAGCCCCTGCCCCAGACTGCCGCGACCAAACATATAGTCATAGACATATTTTGCAGGCACCTCCGAAGAAACACCGGGTCCACCGCCTGTCAATGCCACAACCAAATCATAAACTTTTACGATGCCGGCGGCGATTAGCACCAGTGTTGTGACAAATACAGGGCGCATCATGGGGATTACAATAAACAGGTAGGTACGCCATGCAGGTATGCCATCAACACGCGCGGCCTTCCAGATATCCTCATCGATACCGCGCAGTCCAGCCAGCATCAACGCCATCACCAGTCCAGTGCCTTGCCACAAGCCGGCCACAACAATAGCGTAAATTGCGTAATCGCGATTACTGAGAATATTCAGTTCGAAACCTTCGAATCCTAAATCCTGAATTACTTTTTGGATCCCGAAGTTTTGATTTAAAATCCACTGCCAGACCAGTCCGGTGACAATGAAGCTCAACGCAAAGGGATATAGAAATATTGTTCGGAAGGTGTTTTCAAACCGTATTTTCTGATCCAGAAAAACCGCCAACAAAAACCCCACACTCAGAGAAAACACCAAAGAACACACGCCATATATGGCAACGTTTTCTATGGATATAGCCCATCTTGAAGATTTGAATAAGCGGATATATTGATCAAAGCCGACGAATTTCTCTACCGGCAGCGATCTGGACGAAGTGAAAGAATAAAAAACTGACCACAAGGAACACCCGACAAAAATAAACAGGGCCGTGGCAATCATTGGCAGTGCAGCAATCTTCGAGTGAAGGTTGCGAAACATTGTATTCGGTTTTCCCGAATCCAGGTTTTTTCCAGTTTTGAGCAAATCTGACGCTCTGGTTAGGCAATGATTCCGGGAGTGCCCGACATCCGGGCACTCGCGGGGCTACCTACTGAGCAGACTCAATAATTTCTGCGTACCTACTCTGCGCTTCTTCGGGTGTAATAGATTTATCTGACCAGAACTCTGTAGAGAGATCCTCAAGTTGCCCAATGGTGTCTGAATTGAACGTCTGGTCACCTGAAGGCAATATATTGTCGGCGTTCTTCAGTATTTCCAAGCCTTTTTTCATGCAGCCATTGGCAGCAGTTATATCAACATCGGCACGTACAGGCAGGGATCCTTTTTTAAGATTAAAGGCTACCTGGACTTCCTTGGACAACATCATTGAGGCCATTCGAAGTTGTGCCGCGGTGACGTCCGGATCATCATTTTTCGGGAAATAAAACGCATCACCGGCAGTATCGAGCACAGGGGCTATGCCAAGACCAGGCAGACAGTCATATTCAACACCTGCAGTCTGGCCTGCAACGGAAAATTCTCCCTGCGCCCAGTCACCCATAATTTGTGCGCCGGCTTTTGCGGTGATCACTTGATTGGTCGCATCATTCCAGTTTTGAATGCTATTGTTCGGGTCAGCAAGATCGCGGGCTTCTGAAAACGCCTGCCATACTTTGGCAAACTCAGGACCTCTTACAACATCCATATTTTTCTCTACATTGACAGCTTTCCATAAGTCTGCCCCGCCGATTCCAACAGTCATCACACCGAACATTCCACCTGACTGCCAGGCCTGTCCGCCAATCGCCAATGGAATAATGCCGGCTTCTCTTAGTTTGGGTGCTGCTTTGACAAATTCATACCAGTCCTTGGGTGCATCTACACCGGCCTTTTTAAACGCATCAAGGCTTGTCCACATCCATTGCCAGCTATGGATATTCACCGGTGCGCAATAGATTTTTCCGTCTACAGTACAGCTATCAAGTAGCTTCGACGGTCTGACAAAATCTCTCCAGCCTTCTTTGTCGGCCAATTCGGTTAGATCCAGCATCAGGCCTGCCTCTACTAGTTCTTCTGCCTGCCTGCCATGATTCAGTTGAGTGGCTCCCATAGGCTCACCACCAAGTATGCGACTAATAATCACAGGCCGCGCAACACCACCGCTTCCAGCAATGGCACCGTCGATCCAGTTGTCGCCACCTTTATTAAATGCATCAGCGAATTGCTTGACCGCTGCCGCCTCGCCGCCTGAGGTCCACCAATGTGTCACCTCCAGATCAGTGGCCTGCGCAAGACCGACCAGTGACATGGAAATTGCGCCAGCGATTGCTGTTATTCTGCTGCTAACTCTCATAACATTATTCCTCTCATAAATGCCGAAAAATCAACCCGTTTCATTTAACCACCCTCTAACACGCTAAGCAAGCACCTGACAGAATATCCAGCGACATCTCCTCACCGGCAAACCTTTTCTTCAATTCTCATATATGTTCATCTGTTGTAACGGTGCCACAAAACTCCTCAAGAACCTGCTGCAGCACTTTTCTGGAATAGAACATAAGGGAGGCTAACTACCGATACTGTTTCCAGCGGATCTAAATCAAGAGTGCAGTCCAGGGGCTTTGTTCAAAGCATGAGCGGGGACAGTCCAAAACATGAGAGCTTGTTTCTTTCCGTTTATCGAAAAGTTACTACGGCAGTTGCGGACAGGAAGTAAAACACAGGTGATCGCACACCTTTCTGGAGCCAGTTCTAATTTGCTTTAAGCAAAAGCAAAAAATCATTCAAGCCATTCTCAAGTGCAATATCTGCGGCTGTCATGCCATTATCATCTTTTACGTCCAGCCTGGCATTATAAGCCACTAACAACTGTGTTGATTCCAGATCTTTCCTTAGCACTGCAATATGCAAAGCAGTAGAGCCATTTTCATTTTGAAAATTCACCGGTGCATCGGGAAGTGTTAGCAGGTAGCGGACAACCCGTGAATGTCGATTATCTATCGCACGCATTAACGGGCTCCAACGATAGGCATCTGCACGCCACGCGTCCGCACCATGTTCGGTGAGAGTTTGCACGGCCCGGTCAAAACCTTTTGCCGCAGCAATCATAACTGCTGTCCAGCCGTTGGTGCTTTGTGCATCAAGCTTATTTTTAGTCGCGTTGTCCTGCAACAGGTAATGAATCATGCTGTGTTGGTTACCAAGGGTTGCATACATCAGTACCGTTCCGCCGGTAAGTGATCTATCGCTCAGGCTTAATCCCTTGAGTATTAGTTCGTCAACCAGTTTTTTATCACCTAATTTCACTGCCGCCATCAATGCACTCTTACCCTTATCGTTGGTAATAGCAACATCAATATCCGATAACATTTCCCAGAGCACTTCAGCGTCGTCTCTGTCGATCGCACGCTTCCATTGTACCGCAGGGTCTATCGCTGCAGTCATCGAAGCATCTGTGCCGTTACTCTCAGAGTGCCCCGGAAGCTCAGCCGCAACAAGCGTTACAGACCACGTTAGCGCAAGCACTACAAAATTCATATTCGCTCTGATGAATTTCATCACTTCATAACCTCGCGACCACCCCATTTTACCCGGCAACCCGTCAGCGCAGTCCGTAGTGAGATACTATCTCTGCAAAAGCCGTTTGAGCACTATATTTTCCAGCCAGACGAATCAGAGAATCTCTTTTAAATGCCTCAGAGCGAAGCGCCAGAAACTCATCACGCCAGTCCTGGGACAGAGGTTGCTTCTGCTGGTGAATCATATGGTATTGCTGATCAGAGAAAAACCAGGTGAGCTCCTGCTGTTCAGACAGAAGCCCTAGAATTTCATAGTGGGTCTCTGCGCCGCCGGGTGTTAGTAAAACTTCACCAATAAGAGGATTGTCAGTCTGGGTGAATACCTGCAAGCGCAACATAACGACAGTGGCGTTTTCGTGTTCAATAATATCGGTTTCCATACCAACGGAAAATGCCGCTTGCGCATTTTTTAGAAGCTGAATATCTTTTTGTGATTCTGCCCCGCCAAGGCGAAAAAATATTGCGCTTTGCCAATTCTCAATGATCGAATGTCCATTGTCTGCAGCACCATCGTCACCAAGTTGCACTGGCAGGCAGGTCACGGTAGAGCCACCGGCAGACATCATATCAATTACTGACTCGGGAAATTTGTCCAACTAAGTGCCTTCTGCATAGGGTTGATGAGAGTTTACTACAGGCAAAAAAATAGCGGGCAAAATGCCCGCTATTTGATAACTATGAATATCCAGCCTGATCAAGCGACCTAGACAGAGCGTTGTCTCACCGCGCCGTGACCTCTCGCGTAACGCTCGGGGCGTCTGGGCACTTTGCCTTCTCGCAACAGCTTGTCAAACCAAAGATTGTGATGCTGCTCTGCCCACTCGGCTGTTACATAACCGGTAGACATTCCCTGAAACGCACCTTCAGTTCCCGCGGTTCCTATATAGATGTGGCCAATTGCGATAGTCATCCAGATCAGCCCTGCGATTATGTGAAACTGATTGGCATCCTGCATGGTGTCACGAGTCAGCGGCACAGGCAGATACTGCGCGTACTCGGCAAACTGCGGGTATGAAGGCAGTACCAAAGCAAGGCCTGACAACACCACAACCATACCAAATGAACAAATCACCCAGAACCAGACTTTCTCACCAAAGTTCATGCGGCCTGCACTGGGATGCTTGTTACCGACAAGACCACCGCCGGCTTTAATCCAGCCCCAGTCACCCCGACCCGGAAAGTTGTACCAGATCCACATCACTATCATCAGAATGATACCGACGCTCAGCACCGGCCCCAGAACATTGTGTACCTGAAGAGCAAACTGCGACCACGCTGCGAACGCTGCCTTGCCACCATCAAGTCCACTGAGAAGTGGCAGCAACACTGACCGCCCTAACAACAGACTCAGCCCTGTAATCGCCAGACCGATAAAGGAGATAGCGGTAATCCAGTGTACTAATCGCTCAAACCATGACCAACGCTTCACCAGGATGCCTGAGGGACGACGCTGCAAGCGGTTTTTACCGTGAATCAGGTGATAGAGCAAAATCAGGCCAAGCATGCCTACTACCATCCACGGCAGGTACTTAAACACCGGTCCATTACGGAAGTTTGTCCAGTTGGTGCCACCCTGATTGATCAGAATGTTGGTTTCTGCTCCTTTGACGGTACTCACTCCGCCAACACCACCTTTCACCGCCCGCCAGTAGTTAGCCCGGGGATTACTTTCTGCCGCTGCTTCCTGTGCTACCGCCCCATCAATGGCATTAATTAAAAACCCGGTAAATGGCGCCGCCAGCGACGCGACCATGATGAAGGCAAAGCTCAGTACAGCTATTTTTTTACGCCGCTTGATTCGCGCCGGGTCAGCCTTTTTTCGCATATTTATTCCCCACCAATTTATTGTTCTGAACAATCTTGTTCAATTTTATGCCTTCCGGATTTACGGTCTGGTTTACGTCATGAACCATAAATCGAATATAGATTGTTACTGACGCCCCTGCACCAAATCAAACCGATCACTCAAAGGCCCTGCCCTGTCTGCGCCAGACTGCAAAAGCAATGGGTCGGCTACGCCTTTGTACTGATAGCTCTCCGCATCATAGCTTACCTGTGATTCGGAAGTAGAGTCACAGGCAACCGCTAACAATAACGATGTTGAAACTATACCGAGAACTTTAAAAAACCTTTGCATCGCTCCCCCTGAACTTGAAACGTTGCAGACCAGTGCAATTGCACCGCCCGCAAACATGAACCGCTATGAATTTAGGTGCTAAGAAACAAGGGCGGCCAAAAGACCGCCCGATATTTCTTTTATACCTGCCCGACCGCTACCCTTTGTAGGCTGTATCCCAGCCCCAGGTAGAAGATCTGCCACCACGTAGTGTCACACGCTCACGGTAGATGTCAGCCACCTTGTCGCCATCACCTGCGATGAGCGCTTTGGTAGAACACATTTCTGCGCACAGAGGCAACTTGCCTTCTGCAATGCGGTTGCGACCGTATTTCTCATACTCCGCTTCTGACAGATCATCATCAGGACCACCGGCACAGAACGTACACTTATCCATTTTACCGCGAGCCCCGAAAGCTGACTGCGAGGGATACTGTGGCGCACCGAACGGACAGGCGTAAAAGCAATAACCGCAGCCAATACACAAGTCTTTATCGTGCAGCACGATGCCGTCGTCCGTGGTGTAAAAGCAATCCACCGGACAAACTGCCTGACACGGGGCATCTGTACAGTGCATGCAGGCTACAGAGATAGATTTCTCTCCAACCTCACCATCGCCCATCGTCACAACGCGTCGACGATTAACACCCCAGGGCACTTCGTGCTCGTTCTTACAAGCAGTAACACAACCGTTGCACTCGATGCAGCGCTCAGCGTCACAAAGAAATTTCATTCTAGCCATGACTATTCTCCTAAGCCGCTACAATTTTGCAGAGTGAGACTTTCGATTCCTGCATTTGGGTGACTGAATCGTAGCCGTAAGTAAAGGCATTATTAGCCGCTTCACCGCGCACATACGGCGCAGTTCCTTCTGGATATTTGTCAACGAGATCTTCACCTTCAAAGTGACCGGCAAAGTGGAAAGGTGTAAACACCACACCACGCCCTACTCGTTGAGTAACCATAGCCTTGATCTTGATCTTGCCTCCTTCAGGACTTTCCAGCCAAACCATTTGATCGTGCTGAATACCTGCATCGTTTGCATCGGCCGGGTTTATCTCGACGAACATATCCTGCTGCAATTCTGCAAGCCAGGGGTTGGACCGGGATTCATCGCCGCCGCCTTCGTATTCGACCAATCGGCCACTGGTGTGAATCAGGCTGAATTCTTTCGAATGATCAGTTGCCTGGATTGAACCGTAGCGTGTAGGCAGTCTGTAGAAAGACTTACGATCTTCATAGGTCGGGTAGTCTTTCACCAGATCGTAGCGTGACGTGTAGAGAGGTTCACGGTGGATCGGTACCGGATCAGGGAAGGTCCAGACGACTGCACGAGCCTTGGCATTACCAAAAGGTGCGCAACCATGCTTGATTGCTACTCTTTGAATACCGCCTGACTTATCAGTCTTCCAGTTTTTACCTTCCGCAACGGCTTTTTCTTCGTCTGTCAGGTCATCCCACCAGCCCAGTGATTTCAATGCGTCGGCGCTGAATTCCGGATAGCCATCCTCGAGTTCTGAACCAGCTGGATAAGAGCCATCGGCAAGTAAACTTACCCCTTCACGCTCGACACCAAATCTGGCACGGAAACACAAACCACCTTCAGCGACCGGCTTACTGGTGTCGTACAACAGTGGCGTGCCCGGATGTTTCATCTCGGCGGTACCCCAGCATGGCCACGGCATACCGTAGTACTCACCGTCCAGAGGCCCACCTTCTGCTTTGAGTGTTGTTGTGTTAAAGGTGCCACGGTATTTTTTGTGATCCTTTAAACGCTCAGGACTTTGACCTGTATAGCCGATGGTCCACATACCGGTGTTAAATTCGCGAGTGATGTCTTCGATTAGTGGCTCATCGTTATTCACTTCGATATTTGCAACAAACTTATCTGCAAAGCCCAGTTTGCTTGCAAGTTTGTACATGATCGTGTGATCTGGCAACGACTCAAACAATGGCTCGATCACTTTCTCTCGCCACTGCAGTGAGCGGTTGGATGCCGTCACTGAACCATAGGTTTCAAATTGAGTTGTCGCCGGCAGGATATAAACCCCGTCCTGGCGATCAGGCAACACTGCTGAATGCGTTGGGTATGGATCAATGATTACCATCAAATCCAGTTTTTCCATCGCCTCTTTCATTTCAGGCCCACGGGTCTGGCTGTTTGGCGCGTGACCCCATAACACCATAGCGCGGATATTGTCTTTTTGCGCTATGTTGCCGCGATCTTCAAGCACTCCGTCTATCCAGCGCGAAACCGGCATCCCTTTGGTGTTCATCGGGCTGACCGGTTTGCCACCTGCTTCTTCGTAGCTTCCCGCATCGAAACGCGATTTCATCCACTCGTGTTCGACACCCCAGACACTTGACCAGTGCTTCCAGGCGCCGCCAGATAAACCGTAGTAGCCCGGCAGCGAGTGGGAAAGAATGCAAAAGTCGGTCGCGCCCTGTACGTTGTCGTGGCCACGGAAAATATTGGCACCACCGCCGGACGTCCCCATGTTGCCCAGTGCCAGTTGCATTACACAGTAGGCGCGTGTGTTGTTGTTACCTATAGTGTGCTGCGTACCACCCATGCACCAAACGATAGTGCCAGGTCGGTTCATCGCCATGGTTTCTGCTGCTTCTTTAACCACTGCCTCAGGAACACCGGCAACACGTTCTACTTCGGCGGGGTTCCATTTTGCTACTTCGGCTTTGATTTCTTCCATGCCGTAGACGCGCTGATTAATAAATTCTTTGTCTTCCCAACCGTTCTCAAACACATGCCAGAGAATACCCCAGATCAACGGAACGTCAGAACCTGGACGAAAACGCACAAACTGATCTGCGTGAGCTGCCGTGCGGGTAAATCTCGGGTCACATACAATCAGCTTTGAACCATTCTCTTTTGCACGCAATATGTGTTGCATGGCAACCGGATGCGCCTCTGCCGCATTCGAACCGATGAAAAACATCGCCTTCGAGTTCTGCATATCGTTGTACGAGTTAGTCATCGCACCGTAGCCCCAGGTGTTTGCAACACCCGCCACCGTGGTGGAGTGACAGATTCGAGCCTGATGATCTACGTTGTTAGTGCCCCACATGGCCGCGAACTTGCGAAACATATAGGACTGCTCATTGTTGAATTTGGCAGACCCCAGCCAGTACACAGAATCAGGACCGGACTCTTCACGAATCTCCAGCATTTGATCGCCGATATCGTTGATCGCTTCCTCCCAGCTGACTTTCTTCCATTTGCCGCCGGTGAGTTTCATCGGGTATTTAACGCGTTTCTCACCATGCCCGTGCTCACGAACTGACGCTCCCTTTGCACAGTGCGCACCGAGATTCAGTGGTGAATCGTAATCGGGCTCCTGGCCGGTCCAGACCCCGTCCTGAACTTCCGCGACCACACCGCAGCCGACAGAGCAGTGAGTGCAAACCGATAATTTGATTTCCGTATCCACACCAGACTTAGGTGTTGTTTCAGCTGCACGAACCTTCTTCACCATCGTTGGCGCTGCGATACTGGCGATTGCAGCTCCACCGGCTGTCACACCGGAATGACGCAGAAAGGTTCTTCTATTGACGGCACGCCCAAACAGGCCGGCACCTTTCGCGTCAGTAGAAAGCGCGCCTTGATCCACGCTTTCCGACTTCACCTTCTTAGTTAGTTTCATTGATTTTCCCCGCTTGTTCAGACCGATTTCCAGGCCCGTTTTGATTTGGTATGACTAGAACCGCGCTCGATCATAGTAGTTACGGATGTAATCATTTTCTTCATAACCTTTGTCTGCAGAAGTTATGACGGGCTCGACCGGCCCTGACGCTTCTGTGGCTACCGCAGCTGTTGGTGCTATTACCGCAACTCCGCCAGCTACCGCTGCGCCTTTAAGGAAAGAACGTCTTTCTGTCTTTATGAATTTAGTTTTTTGTTCCATAAGTCCTCCTGGTGATCTTTGTTTCAGCGATTGCATCTGTCATTAAACCGCCATACCCAAATACTTTTTCTCTACCTCGATAAAACTTTGTCCCAACTGAGCGACCGCCCGATAAAACGCCGCGACACTTGTATCGCCTACCAGCCGAAAAAAATCTTCCGCCCACGGGGCGATGTGATCATTGAAAAACGCTTTCTCTGTGTCGAAGTCGATTTCTTCTGCCAGAATAATCTCGGACATTGCCTGACACAATGAAGCGATGTGATCTTCGGACTCCATAACACCATCGCTTCGCTCAAAGCCTAGTCTGCGCAAATCTGCGCGCAAGGCACCTAGTGGTTTTTCCATCAGAAAACCTGTCATGTGCCACGAGCCATAAGGCACAACAATACCGCGACCGACACCAATGAACAGTTCATGGTACTCGTCATCAATTTGTTCAGTTGAATTCTTTAATGCAGCCGCCCGCACGAGAGTCCAGGCAATTTCAAGGGAGGTTTCGGGGTTTTCTATCGGCGGAAGATCCCGCAGTACAGCGCAGTGTTCTTCTGATGCCGGTGCCGCGAGCAAGGCACCGAGAGTGGCATAGAAATTCGCGCGATCAAGATCGGCTTCGCGTGCAGCAACCTCGCCTTCGGTACTGACCTTTATAGATTGGCGCAATTTATCGCGCTGTGGCTCCGATTTGGTTGCAATATCAACTTGCATGCGTTTCAGTTTCCCCTTGGGACCTTAAGTTTGCGCTTGAACTGACATTTTTTCCAGTCTTATTTGTGGATCTTCATAGTTTCGCAATGTCTCTCGACAGCCAGGCAGCAAAACCGTTGCGTCGGCTTTAAATCGGTCTAAAAAGATCGCCGCATATTACTAAGACTAGCTCCTGTGAACATCTATGCCGGATTCATTTTCAAAAATATCCTTCACCCGACAGTCCTCACACATCTTTAACCGCCTCATTGCCTTTTCGTCTTCAAACATCCAGTGACCGGACAGCTTGCTTTGCATGCGACCGATAATTTGTTGGGTAGCGAACGGGGTATTACAAACCACACAGTTGAAAGGCTTTTCTTCGTTCAGTAACCTGGGTTTCAGGGCATTTTCTGAGTCATACAGATATCGAGTCTCCAGACTAATCGCATCCTCGGGGCAAGCTTTCTCGCACAGACCACATTGCAGGCAGCTGGATTCAATAAATTTTAGCTGAGGTAATGTCTCGCCATCCTGCAACGCCCTCGCAGGACAAACGGTGACACAAGCCAGACATAAAGTGCACGAATCCTTGTTTACCTGCACCTGCCCGAACGGTGCTTCCGACCCAAGCTCAACATACTCCGGGGTTTCGTCAACGGCGTGCCGCAACACGTGATCCAACGCCATTCGAGTGGTCTGACGCTTGTCGTTAAAGGTCTTGTAGGCCGCTGGCGGAATTGCCGGCCAACTGTGCCCGGCAATGTTGTTTAACGCCTGCGCATCAGTTGCGGGCAACATGCAAAGTCGATTGTTATGGCCGATTCCGTCAAGAATCTTGTTTGCCGTGTCAAGCTGATCGCTCAGCCCCTTAAACATGGCTGAGTCATCCACTGGCGCGTCTATTACTACCGCTGCCGCCCCATAGGCCAGTGCGCTGAACCAGCCATCTATGCCGATACTGGCAACCTCTTCCACCGCCAGTGGTAAAATTTCAGGAACAAGCTCATCTTCAAAGGACTTCAGTCGCTCAGCGCCATTTTCAGCGTCGTGCAGAAACAGCACGGTTTTGTCGTTACCTTGTTCACGGCGTTCTGCCAGTAACGCAGCAAGCTGCGCCATTGCATCGGCCGGTGCGGGGTAGGCGTATCGAACTGCACCGCTGGGACAACTGCTGGTGCAACTGCCGCAGCCCTGACATAGATAGGGTTCAATGGCAATGCCGTCTCCTGCCGGAGTGATAGCACCTGTCCCGCAGACGTCAAGACAGTTAGTACACGCTGTTATTCCACTGCGCGAATGAGCGCAAATTGACGCATCGTAGCTGAAGTACTTGGGTTTCTCGAAATCACCTTCCATTTCGGGCAACTCGGCAAGCGCTGCAGCCAACGCTTCCTCATCATTGCCGGGCGAATAATAGCCAAATGGCAAAACCTCATTGCTGAGTAACGGAGTGTCGGAGAGATCAAGAACCGTATCAAAGCCGCCCAGCAACGATACTCCAGCGACTTTCGCCAGGGAGCCGGGTGATTCGGGATCACCAATAATACAATCGAACGCCCCCAGGAAACCGGTCAGCTGAAGTGGCCTGGCAGTTATCACCTTGACGCCATCTTCAGTGGCATTTTTGTCTATTGTCAGCGCTGTATTTGCCACAAGAAGTGTTTTGGCCTTCACCTGCAACTGCGCAATAACGTCCAGACCTCGCTCTAGTGGCGCTATCACCAGACAATGGCCACGCGATTGGTAAGCAACTAAGGAGGTAGATTGAATGCTTTGTGGCGTTTTAAAACTTATTTCCAGACCTGGAATGCTGTTATCCGCGCTGTTATCAGTCATGTCAGGTGTGTTTCTCATTTTCAATTCGGGTGGTTTCTTCTGCCTTTTCCGCCGCTTCAATCACTTCAGGTGTGTTCTTCCGGGTCAACTTTGAACGGCGCTCCGGCGGATTGTCCGATGATAGATTATCAGGCAGGAGACCCGGTGCTTTTGCTGCCAACTCCAGGGGTGAGACGTCATCAGCTACATTGTTACGTCGCTCGAGCGATTGATCGGCATCATGCGGTGACGGAGTCGGTGCATCGTCGGTCGATTCACCAGCTGCTTCAGGACTATCAGGCTCATTGGTATTGGCTGGCTCTTCGTTAGCTGCTACTTGTGCGGCCTTTTCCTCTTCGTCCAGACGCTCTTGCTCCAAACGCTCCTCTTCCAGTTTTGCCAACCGTGCTTTTTCTTTCCTGCGCTGATGGAATTTCATGTCAGAGGTTATGGTGTCTCCTAACGGCTCGAACTTTGTGAAGTCATCATCGTAGTCATCAAGCCCGTCACGGATCGCAAACTTGCCACTGAAAAACAGTCTCTTTAAAGCCAGATTACGAAGCTGCTTGCTAACACCCTCTGAAAAGAACGGGCTGTAATCGCTGTCTGCGTTGAGCGATTCCAGTGGGGGCATGTCTTCGTCGGTGAGAAGCCTTTCTTCGGATTCTGTCGCTGAAAGCCCCGTTCCCGTTTCTGCCGACTGCGGGTCAGTCGTCAGCGCAGATTCCGGGGCATCTTGCGAAAGCGGAGCCTCGGCCGGCGGCTGTTCAACAGGTTCTACAGGGTGACCTTCAAGCTTGCGTCGAGACCATCTGCCTAAAAATCCACCGTCAGGCGCATCAGTTTCTGTCATTCGCTTATCTTGCTTTCCAAATTTTGCGGTTTTTTGGCAAACGGTTCATCTTTATTTTCTGTGTCGTGCCATTGCTTTCTCTTACGACGTTTTTTCTGCTGAGGCGCATAATTCTCCAACACGAACCTCTCCAGCGCCTGGTAGATCACCTGCGGCATGGGCGCTGCCAGCACGGTGTCATCGGCCTCGTGATAGGCCATGGCCTCATCGTAGTCGGCGGTGACAAGAATAGGCGCAATGCCGTCTTCCTCATCCTCCTGGCAAACCACAAAAACCTCTTGTTGCTCGCCGACAAGCGTATGCCAATAGCTCTCTCCACCATCGCGATAAAAATTCAGTTCAAAGCCCGTCCACAAATAGCGCTTGCAGTCTTCGGCGTCGTCTACGACTGTTTTCTCACGCACACCCGCGACTCCTTCGCCGCGAATAAAAAGCTCTGCCAACGACCAGGAGGGGGTTCTGAAGCCGCCAACCAGCGTCTTATAGCGCAACTCCAAAAGCACACCCACATTAAAGGTGGGTGCCTGTCCACGCTCGACCAATGTCTCGTTTTTTACACTCAATAGCAGATTTCCATGCTGACTGACCTTATAACGCAGCAGAACGCCAGGTTTCGATAATCGTGAGGCTATTCTGCAGCAATTGCAAACTAACATCCTCCGCTTAATCACTAAACTCTGTGTCGGCGCGCAGAGATGAGGACAAGTAGGTGTCAGCAGCGCCTCGCATCGGTATCATGGGAGTATCGGGGCGGGCGAAGTTGATTCTTTTCGACATTCACCAGCCATGAAAATTAATTACAAACCAACAGGCCATCAAACGTGGGCGAAACCAGTTCAAGCAGCAACTACCGACCAGAAATGAGTGAGTCCGGGTTACGTCCTACTCATCCGGTTGATGTGGTCAACGAATACGGCGAAAAGACCCAGCAATTTATCCCGGGCGAATTTCCACTCACCATTCGAATCGACGACACTGAAATTGTCACATTGATGACATTAGGGTCACAGCCGGAGGCTCTGACACTGGGCTATGTGCGCAACCAGCAATTGATTACAGACATCACCGAAATCAAATCAGTGCATGTCGACTGGGAACGCGAATTAGTTATTGTCGAAACGCAATCGGGCAATGGAATTGATGACTGGCAGGAAAAACTCAGCCGTAAGATAGTCACCAGCGGTTGCGGTCAGGGCACGGTGTTCAGCTGCACTATTGACAAACTTTATGAGGTGCAACTTCCCAAAGCACATATCAAACAGTCGCAGCTATATGAACTCATTCGCGAAGTTGGAAAACTCAACGATATCTACCGCAGCGCCGGCGCTGTTCACGGTTGTGGCTTGTGTCAGGGTACACGATCACTTATACATGTCGAAGATGTTGGCAGACACAACGCCGCTGATGCTGTGTCCGGTTACATGTGGCTCGATGGATTAACCGGCGATGATAAAATTTTCTACACCACCGGCCGGCTTACCTCGGAAATCGTCATGAAGACGGCGTTTATGGGTATCCCGGCGCTGGTCTCTCGCTCAGGTGTCACCCACATGGGGCTGGAGCTTGCAGAGCATCTCGGCCTTACTATGATTGCACGTGCCAAGGGCAAACACTTTCTGGTCTACCATGGAGCTGATAACGTAGAGCTAGATGCAATTCCCCCTAAAAGAGTGATACCACCACCTACCAAAGGCATGCTCGACGTCAGATCAAGCTGACAAGCAATCACTCAAAACTAAACCGGCCAATCACAGCAGAAAGGCGGTTGATATACTTACGCTCCTGCAGAGCGAAGGGTTCGCATGGTACATATTGATATAGCCAAAAGAGTTTACGATCATACGTTCAAACACGATCCGATCGTTCGCAGCATACTGGACACCGACGTATACAAGCTTCTGATGCTGCAAACCATCTGGCAGGAATGGCGAGATATTCCAGTCACCTTTTCACTCATCAATCGCAGCAAAACAGTGAGACTTGCTGATGAAATAAATGAAATTGAATTACGCGAACAACTTGAGCATGCACGCTCTGTCAAACTGACCAAGAAAGAAAATATCTGGCTGGCAGGTAATACATTCTACGGCAAGGAGAGACTGTTCGGCGCTGACTTTCTTCAATGGCTGAAAAACTACCAACTGCCCGAATTTGAACTCGCGAAACGCGATGGCCAGTATATCATCGACATTCACGGCACCTGGGCAGAGGTATCACTATGGGAGATACCACTATTGGCAATCATCAGTGAGTTAAGATCGCGTGCCGCGATGCACGGCATGGGCCGGTTTGAAGTAGACGTCACTTATGCTCGCGCAAAGGCCAAGATGTGGGAGAAAGTGATTCGACTGGCCAAACTGCCAAACTTGAGAATAGCTGACTTTGGCACCCGACGAAGGCATAGCTTCCTGTGGCAACGTTGGTGCGTAGACGCCTTAAAAGAAGGTCTCGGCGACAACTTTACCGGCACCAGCAATGTGCTGCTTGCGATGGACCATGACCTGGAGGCAATAGGCACTAATGCCCATGAACTACCGATGGTCGCCGCAGCACTTGCAAAAAACGAAACAGAATTACAACTCTCCCCCTACCTCGTACTTGAAAGCTGGCAGAAAACCTACGACAGTAACTTACTAATTGTACTGCCGGACGCCTACGGCACCACCCGATTTCTAAGAGATGCACCTGATTGGGTAGCAGACTGGAAAGGTTTTCGAATAGATTCGAAAGCGCCCATCGAGGGCGGAGAAGAAATTATAACGTGGTGGGAAAAAATGGGGATAGACCCAAAAGATAAACTAATAATTTTCTCTGACGGACTTGATATAGACACCATCGAGTCTACCTATCACCACTTCGAAGGTCGGGTTCGAACAAGCTTCGGTTGGGGCACAAACCTGACTAACGACTTCAGAGATTGCGCACCCTACCGCAACGACAATCTCAAA
This sequence comes from uncultured Granulosicoccaceae bacterium, assembly GCA_937922015.1. GTDB lineage: Bacteria > Pseudomonadota > Gammaproteobacteria > Granulosicoccales > Granulosicoccaceae. Next base: position 7,509 of record CAKZVB010000004.1, on the reverse strand, counting down.
GCGTTTTCTGTGGTTTGCAAGGTCACGGAAGCAGCCGGCAAGCCCACTGTAAAACTTTCGGACAACCTAGCCAAAGCCACAGGGCCGAAATCCGAAGTAGACCGGTATTTAAAAGTGTTCGGACGTGACGAGCTGACATCAACAGAAGTTACTGTGTAGATCAGAGGCTTCAGAAGGTACACTCAGACAACCTGAGATTTTTGTCCCTCACGTTCTTGCTGCAGCTTCAGCCTTTTGAAACGGACCCTTTCAATTCTTGAGACACAGGGTGCTACCAGCATCAGTGTTAAGGCGGCAGTCCAATAGAAATAGCCGTACTGCAGTGATACCCGCTCAGACAACGCTGCCTGAACACCGGTGTAGGCGGCGGCTATAAGAAAAAACAAGCTTACCCACCAAAACCATTTTAAAGAAGTTATTCTGGTTGGCGCAAACACCAGCAGCGCCCAGAAGACAAAGACGAAATTGGCTGCCGCTGCAATTAAGGCAATAATATTCACCAGAAAATCGCTGATACTATGAGCACCGATTACGTTTGCTGTGCCGTACCTCAGCGTATAGAAAAAAGTCTGTAGCCCGGTAAGAGAATTCTCTTCTCCCACCACTACCGTTGGCACGAATAACGACACCAGAAAGAGAGCAGACGCAATGGCAAAAACAATTTTTCCAATCATGTATTCATACCGACTGCCAAAATATATTGACTAATCGCCTCATGAAACTGCTAGCGGCTACTACCGAGGGATATTTAGCTACCCGGTTCTCACCTTTTGCTTTCACTATATAGGCTGAAAACGGTATTTCAAATAACGAGTAGAAAATCAGCCTGTTGGAAAAATTACGCCATCAGCACAGTGGACCTTACGGGTATTGTTGCTGAAATAATTCCTTTTCACGCTGTAAGTGCAAAAAGACAGGATCGCTTTCCAATTGAGAAATATAAGCCTGCCACGACTCACGTGTTTGCCTCCATTCACCCTGCTCTGTGTCAGACAATCCGTAATGGCTCGTATAGGTATTAGCCGCCATTCTGCTTGTTAGCCCTTTTACTGCAGCTAGTGCCACCAATGACACCAGCACGACCACAACACAGATAGCACGAAATGATGCAGGTTTGGCCGCCGATGTATTCTGATTGACAGCGCCTAGCGCGCAGGCCCGTATAGCAGTATCAATCTCTTCTGGTATCGACGGACATTGCGCATCAAATTCGGAGAAAATATCCAGGTCACTAGCGCGACTAATATTGATAACCTCACCCACCCAACTGCCCCCCGGTGGACTCACGACGCAGAAACATCACAGCCTCCCGATGCAACAGATTAACCGAACTGCGGGCAACGTCGAGAAACCCGGCTATTTCGTTAAAATCCATTCGAAAGCAGTAACGCAACAGGACAATTTCACGATGATCATCAGACAGGCTTTGCAATTGCCGCAGTAACTGAGCATCACTAAGCTTGTTAATGTCTATCGGAAAACCATTGCGACGAATCGATACCACATTTTCAGGCAGATCCGATTCATCAGTCTGCTCGGTCGCACCTTTTGAAAGATTATTCAGGTATGACGGATGCAATCGAAGATGGTCGTACAACCTGGCCCATGCAATATGTCGCAACCAGTCTGCAAAGCTGATATCTTTGGTAAAGCGTTTCCGACCGCGGACAACAGTCATCCATACGTCTTGAAATAACTCTCCAGCCAACTGCTCATCGCCACCTGTACCAAAGTAGAAAAACCGGTGCACCTGCGTTTTATGACGATCGTACAGAGCTGAAAACCCTTCACACTCTCCGGCACTGTATGACAGCATTAACGCACTGTCTGAATTTTCGAGAGATGTATTGTCTTTCACTTTCATAGCCTGATCACTATTTTGTTATTAGTCTTGCCTCACACACCCAACTAAGGTCTTCCTTTGACCGGGAACCTCGTAGTAAAGCAATCCACCTGCCATTCAGGCTGCTAACCGGGAATAGCACAATATTTAGACCCAACTGCCCCGTAAGCGACTGATAGAATTAGACTTGTCTACAAAACTAATTCTGCCCGACTACTTCACAGATTGGGAACTTGAAATGTGGAGGCTGCACTAGTCAAATGTCTGTCAGTCTTGTACCGTCTGGCTGAACCATTTCAGAGACTAGAAAATGTTGCGATCACTACTGCTATTTGCATGCGTTTCAGTTACAGGCTGCTCAACCGGACTTATGACCTATCATGGGAAAGAACAACCTACCGGCATGTTTGCAAAACAACACAGCCAGCACGAAAGTCATGGACATGAGTTTCGGGGTTATCACCGCGTTCAACGCCACTACTTCTAATTGATCGCCCGCCTGCCGGGTAGAACGACCATTTAGCTATTCGGAGTGCGCACAAGCGCCTCGCGGATCGCCATTGAAAATGGGAGTCAGCCAATAGGGGTAGTTCAGACACTGTTAAGAGCACGGTTGCTAGATTGGGTCTGTGCATAAGCACAAATCCACCCCCTGTTCAGCGAGGCCGCGACAGTTAGTCTCAGCCTCGCTGCCTTTTAGCTGCTGCCGCCGATATCTATTGCGGCACAGTGTCAACTGTCGGGTTTATCGGATCAGTCATCGCACCCTCAAATTGAATTAGTCGCTTGTGTATAGACATCAAATCAATAATGGTCGGCCATGAATTCACCAGGTATTGAAATGAATTTTCAACCCGGTTAAAAGCATCCAGCACCCGTCTGAACACACCGAATGAAATGACCCCTGCGACGATGGACGGTCCCAGTGCAACGTACGGGACAAAGTTGGCAAATTGCAGATAGGAATATCGGAACACATTGAAATACAGATAATTGAAATATAGCTTGAAGTAGTTACCCCGGACTCCGGTAAATAGTTCCTTTAAGGTAGGAGGATCAGCTCTTTCATCACTGTCTTCTCCGTAAACCAATTCTTTTCTATAAGCCGCTTCAACTTTCTGGTTATTAAATTCGAGACCCGGCAGACGTATACCAACAAGCGCAAGCAGAACGGTACCAAAGGCCGCGGACAACAATGCAACGAACACCAGCCCGCCTCCCAGTTCACCAAAAATCGGAATAGACCCGACTTCTTTAGACAACCCCCACAGGACTGGCAGAAAAGCAATCAGAGTCATCACAGAGCTGACTAGCGCAGAACCCAACCCTTCCATAATCGACGCAAACCTCATCGTGTCTTCCTGAACACGCTGCGCCGCCCCCTCAACACTGCGAAGCTGCTGCCAGTTTGCGGTGTAATATTCATTCATTGCGGTTCGCCACCGGAAAACATAGTGCGACGTAAAGAATGCATTCACTACCAGCAAAAGAATATTTGGAACAAGCACATAGACGGCACTGATTATTTTACCCAGGTAGTTACTAAGTTCCACAGAACCAGGCTCTGCAATAGCTGCCTGAATCAGGTCATACAGATCCCCGTACCACTCATTAACCCACACCGAAACCTGCACCGAAATATAAGTGATCAACAAAATCAGGGTGCTTCCCACCACCGCCCACCAGTACCACTTATTGCGTTCATAGAAAAACCAGAACAGACAAAACAGAAAGGCGCACAAGAGTATGTATTGATAGACCCAGACCTTCTCAAGCGTCAAAAAACTGGCATCCGCACCTTCTTCAACAGGCGCCGGGGTGATCAGACTGAGATGCGGCGCCAGATCCACTACAAAGCCGTACCAGGCAACCAGAGCGACAAGAAACCAGGCTATAGCGGACCAGAAAAACAACTTTGGTTTCGGGAAAAATGATTTAAACAAGTGACGTTCCTTGGGCAGTATGCAATCGAGCATAGGAATTACTATTCTAGCTCAACTATTGCGCGCGTAGGCTGATCACAAATGCGCGATGCGTGACTCAACCGGTGTAGACAACCAGCAAACGAATCACACATGGTGCCAAATCGCCCTGATAACCACTAAAAAACAACACTGGATGTCAATGCAACTAAAGTAAGTTCGCTCCGAGTCGATAACCCTCGCACAAAAACAATAGCCGCCTTGAAGGTGGAAGGGAGATTATGAATGAACATGCCATTACGGTCCTCCGCTGATACCGCACAGCGTTTCCGCTTAATTACTCGAAGCGATTTCGATGGTCTGGTGTGTGCAGTTCTGCTGAAGCATCTGGATATGCTCGATGAAATCAAATTCGTGCATCCAAAAGATATGCAGGACGGCAAAATTGATATCACCCCCAACGATATCACTACCAACGTGCCTTATGTATCAGGTTGTCATATCGCGTTTGACCATCATCACAGTGAGACTATCCGCAACGGGGCACACGACAATCATATAATCGACCCGGAAGCACCATCGGCCGCAAGGGTGGTCTATGACTATTACGGGGGTGAAAATACCTTTCCAGCCGATTGGGTTGAAATGATGGAAGCTGTAGATAAAGCAGATTCAGCGCAATACGTGCGCAGCGAAGTGCTGGACCCTACAGACTGGACGCTGCTAAATTATCTAATGGATGCGCGCACCGGCCTGGGACGATTTCACGAGTTCAGAATATCAAACTATGAACTGATGATGAAGTTGATCGACTATTGCGCAGAACATAGCATTGAACAGATTCTTCAACTGCCTGATGTAGTGGAACGAATCGAACTCTACGAACAGCTGAAAAATAAAGCTAAAGAACAGATTAAACGCTGCAGCAGCGTTCACGATAATCTGGTGGTGCTGGATCTGCGAGATGAAGCGACTATCTATCCTACCAATCGCTTTATGATTTACGCTATATATCCCCAATGCAATATTTCCATCCATCAGTTGTGGGGCCTCAAGAAGCAAAACAGTGTTTACGCTATTGGTAAGTCCATTCTTAAACGCGATTCAAAAACAAATGTCGGTGAACTTTGCCTGCGTTACGGTGGCGGTGGACATGAGGCCGCGGGAACCTGCCAGGTAGATCACGATCGGGCACCACAAGTACTGGAAGAGATCATCAAGCAGATAAACGAAGACGGTTAAAAGCCAGCATTGAAAGAAGCAAAACCAAGCCCTCTTCACGAGGGCTTTTTTTATCCCCAGGATCACCTACCCGACAAACCATAGCACTCAACCTATGGGATGTAACATAAGCACTGCCCGTTTGCAGTTTTTCATTCACGCGCGCACATCTAAAATACTCACTCACGGCACATTACAAACATCGACAGGTAAGCCGGCCGCTTCCCAGCTAAACTACACGCCTTTCAGCATAGAACAGCACGATGAAAAATCAGCTAAAGAATCGCCTGGGCTTCACCACAAGGACTATTCATGCCGGTCAGTCGCCGGATCCTTCAACCGGCGCTATCATGCCACCGATTTATGCCACCTCTACCTACGTACAGTCCAGCCCCGGTGTACATCAGGGATACGAATACAGTCGCTCCCAGAACCCCACCAGAATGGCTTATGAACGCTGTATAGCCGACCTTGAAAGTGGCAACCGCGGCTTTGCCTTTGCGTCTGGCATCGCCTCGCTTTCGACACTGCTCGATCATTTTCAACCCGGTGATCACATTATCGCAATGGATGATCTATACGGCGGTTCTTATCGCCTGTTTGAAAACGTGCGCAAACGTTCTCAAGGCCTGGAGTTTTCGTTTGTCGATATGTCAGACATCTCTCAACTGGAGGCTGCCATAACGGCGAAGACCAGAATGATCTGGGTCGAGACACCAACCAATCCGTTATTGAAGCTCTCAAACCTTGAACAAATAGCAGCACTAAGTAAGAAAAATAACATTCTATGTTGCTGCGATAACACCTTCGCCAGCCCCTATGTGCAACGCCCACTGGAATTCGGCTTTGATCTGGTTATGCATTCAGCAACTAAATACCTGAACGGTCACAGCGATATAGTTGGCGGCGTTCTGGTCGTTGGAGATAACACCGAACTCGAGCAGAGCCTGACCTTTTTACAAAACTCGGTCGGTGCTATACAAGGACCGTTTGATAGTTTTCTTGCACTGCGCGGATTGAAAACTCTGGCGCTGCGTATGCAGCGACATTGCGAAAGCGCGATGGAAATTGCCAGCTACCTTGAAGCGCATGCTGCTGTGGAAAAAGTCTACTACCCCGGGCTGAAAAGCCATCCGCAGCACGACCTCGCCAATCAGCAAATGGATGGCCCGGGCGGCATGGTCACTGCCGTACTTAAAGGCGGCCTGCCGATGGCAACTGCATTCCTCGAAAAGGTCCGGATCTTTGCATTGGCAGAAAGCCTGGGGGGAGTGGAAAGCCTCATTGAACACCCCGGCATCATGACACATGCATCTATCCCTGCCGAGAAAAGAGCGGCGCTTGGTATCGATGATGGCCTGGTTCGCCTGTCTGTCGGGATAGAAGATCTTGACGATCTGATTGCAGACCTGGATCAGGCACTAGGCTGATGGCCTGCCCGAGAAGAGACGAATCAAGGTAAGGATTCGCTGCTGATGCCTTATGTGCACACCCTGGTGTGCACCGTGGAGCTTTAGGTATTTGTTCGCGACTTATGTTTCTGTCACAAGGAGTCTACTTCCCGGTGAGACGTATTATTTGATCCTGAAGAGTATCTATGCGCCTTATCCACGGCTGATATTCCTGCAACGACGCCGGCAGTTCTTCGATCACTTTTTCCGCTACTTCAAAATCAGAGTACACCCCGAATGCCAACCCATAAACAGGCCTTCCACTGGGGGTTAATTTAAAAGTATAAATATGAAGCTGCTCATCCAGCTCAATTTGCTTTGCAAAATCGACTAGCTTTGCTTTTTCGGGCGAAGATCCCAGCTGCACGGTATAGCCAAGTTTGCTTTTGCCTAAAATCCAGTTGTGATCCATGAGGCTAAAATTGTCGGCTGTCCCGGCAGGGCTTGCCGCAGCAGGTTCGTCTGCGGCTGTCGTGTCAAGCCGCGCTGTTTCACTCGCTGCTGGTACCATCGATAGATTACCTTCCTGTGCCGATAGCGCATTCATTGATACAACATTTTTCTCAGCAGTCGCTTTCTCTCGACCGGGTTTTGGTTTAACCCCTTCAGACTGAGATGCTACATCTATAGTTGCACCAGTATCGATCTGGTGTTGTTCAACGAAATAGCGATTAAAAATCAGCCAGGCAATTGCCAATACGAACCCTATTGCCAATACCTTCAGCGCACCGAGCAGGATGTCAACGAAGAAAAAAAGGGCTGGATACGAATAATGGTTGTCTACCCGAAACCTTTTGTAGTTTCTGCGCACACGTGTAATGGTCATCATATACCCATGAAAATGTTACTACTGATCGGCGAACTGTAACCTGCGGGCAGACAACCTGCCGTGAATCCACGCACAAACTCCGGTCTGCCCAATGTGCCTGATTAAAAAAACTCCGAGTCGGTCACTGCTTTATATCAAAGTAACGTAGAGCCCTCGATCTTCAAGAAAACGCAGTCTGCGCTACTGACTCAAGCCAACATTGTTCAATTCGAGAACCCGTTCTGCTCGATAACTCGAACGCAC
>CAKZVB010000003.1 GCA_937922015.1 uncultured Granulosicoccaceae bacterium | reverse complement strand
CGAAATACCGGTTGCCAGTAACGTTGACGATATCGCAATCACAAGCGACGATAATATCGACGATCTGCCGTCGTAGGCACCGGCACCGCTTGTTCCCATGCCAACGTTGGTGCCCGCCGCCGTGTCTGATCTTTTTCCTCCCAGTACTGTGACCTGATAATTTTCGAAGGTCGGTTTAAAATCAAAGACAACCACCTTGTCTTTGTTAAATACAGCAGAAATAGGTTTGATAGAGGTGAGTGCAAACCACGCAATCGGGAAAATGAATATAAAAACAATGGTGATCGACACCGCGTATCGTAGGGTTGTTTTGAATGGGGAGGTGTTCACTGGTGGTTCATCCATCCAATAGCTGCGGCTTTAGTGTGACTGCCCGCGTTCACCGCGATAACTTTTTTTGCGAGGGTGGTTGATCTATGGTTGGCCGTTTTACTTTGAACCGGGTCAACGCAGCCTGTGTGTGCAGACTGCCGCGACCGAAAAGTGCCAGAGAGCCGTGCGGCCTTGAATCTGCAATTGTCGATTAGATGGAGCACTAAAATCTAACCTTGAAAATTTTCATGAACAGGCTTGCGGTCAGCAACACAACAATCAGGGTGGCAAGGGCGATGGTGGACGCATAATTGAAGTTGGCACTTTTAAAATAGATGGTTCCGGCGTAGGCGGTCAGGGTTTCGGTTGCGGTACCGGGACCGCTGTCGGTCATCACTTTTACGTAGTCAAAAATTCGAAATAAATCGATGCCTCTTATTAACACTGCAAGGGCAATGATTTTTGACATCATCGGTAGCGTTAAAAAAAAGAACGACTGTAGTGAAGACGCACCATCAATGGATGCCGCTTCGTAGGGTTCTTTCGGCAGTGCCCGGAGTCCGGCCAGCATGATCAGCACCATAAACGGTGTCCATTGCCAGACATCAGCGACAATGACGCCCCACAGCGCTGTAGATCCTGATCCAAGTATTGGCGTGTCTGGCGATAGCAGATTAAGAGAGTAGAGCGCGTTGCTTATCACACCGAATGAACTGTCGTACATCAGCAGGAACATCATACCGGTAACGGCTGGCGGGACGACTAAGGGCAGTGTCATCAGCGCCCGCAGGACGCCGAAACCTTTTCTGTCCGAGTCCAGCAACAGGGCAATCAATAGTCCGAGGACTAACTGCAATATCAGTGCGATGACGGCATAGGTAAGGGTGATCTGGACCGCGTCCCATACTCTGTCGTCCGCGAACATCTTGTTCCAGTTCCAGGACGGTTGGAAGCTCTCTTTGCGGGTAGCCGGGTTGCGCTTTACAAACGATAGCCACAGTGAAAACAGCAGCGGGTAGAGACCGAAAACAACTAACAGAGAGGTGACTGGAAACAACCACGGAAAGGGGTGTTCAGAGGTAAGCCACCGTGGCAGCCACAAGCGTGGTGAAGTCATTGCGCTTCACTCATGCGTAAGTGATAACGCAGCGGCAGCACGCGTGTTTTTAGTCGATGATAACTAAATGGTTTCATCGCTACCATAATCAATTGACACGCGGTTTATGAAAACCACAATATCATTCCTCCTCCATTGACAATACCGAGACTGCCACAGCAGCACACCCAATAGCAAGACAAATGTTTTCAATTGCTGTCAATTGTATCTGTGGTGTATGCTGAGGTCTCACCGTGGTACGGCTGTGTACGTATACACCGCTACAATAGTTGCTTTTACAAATCCGTCTCAAGCGGACTGACAACAAGCATCTGTAGGCTGGTAACCCGCACTATGAACAAGAAATCGTCAGCGAAACTAAAGCCCCGGGATCATCAGGCAGGCACTGATGAACAAGGTCGTGGCAGTGTTGAATGGCCAGAGCAGCTCGCGGTGCGTATAGCGCGTTACTACTATGAATTAGGACTGACGCAACAACAGATTGCCGCCGAGCTTGGTATCGGGCGGGCGCGTGTGATCAAACTGCTGGCAGAGGCGCGTGAGCGTGGCGTCGTCACCATTAGTATCAATTCGCCACTGGTCGAAAATCTCAATCTTGCCGACGGCCTTGTTAAGCGCTTCCAGCTGGTGAACGCTGATGTATGTCTGGTGCAGGCCGATGACGAACAAATGCTTGCCAGGCAGATCGGAGCGGTGGCAGGCGACTATCTGCTTCCCCTCATTAACGACAATATGACGATCAGCGTTGGCTGGGGCATGACCCTGAGAGAGTTGGTGATGCAGTTCGACAGACGGATTACCGATAACGTATCGGTTGTGTCGTTACTGGGTTCGTTAACCCGTATGTCCTCTGTGGCGCGTTTTGAGGCTACTACCGAGTTGGCCGAGCGCCTGGGGGCAGAATGCCATTATCTGGCAGCGCCTATTATTTGTGATTCGAAAGCCACGCGCGAAGTATTGATGTCGCAGCCCATGCTTAAGGAGATTCACCGGATGGGGCTTACCTCTGACCTGGCGATTGTCAGTATCGGTGGTCTTGACAGTGCCACCATTCGAAAAGTCGAGATGGTCAACGACACGGATTTTCTCAGTGTTCAGGGCAGGGGGGCGATCGGTAATTTTCTCGGTTACTACATTGATGATAAAGCCGCTATTGTGGATCATCCGATTAATCGTCGTATTATTGGAATATCGGGACAGCAGTTTCGCAAAATACCTCGTCGGGTGATGATATCCGGTGGTCCTAATAAAGTGGCTGCGCTGCTTGCCGTGCTAAACGATGGCCTGATAACAGACCTCGTCACCGATGCACAAACTGCTCATGCCTTATTGGATAGCGCATTCTAACAGCGATATATTAAACGTTGAATAAAAGCAGGCAGTTGCGCTGAAGCCGTCGTGATCGCTGCACCAGCGGTTGTCTGCCATGTTGCTGTAACGCGCGATCAGGGCAGGATCATACTTTTAATCAAACCGTCTGCCTCATCTGCCTGCATCCGGAATGCGCCGGGTGCATCGTCAAGTGAGAACCGGTGCGTGATTAGCGTGTCGACATCAACGCGTTGTTCCTGCACCAGTGTGATAGCGCGTTTATATACATTGCCCATGCGTCTTGAAAAACGCAAATCAAGCGCACGACGCCTGGCTTGAGCAGCGGATACTGTAGAATAGCTGTCACCATCGGGAATGCCCACGAGTATCACCCGGCCGCCAATCGCTGCGGCCAGTACCGAGTGTGACAAACCATCAGGAGAGTTAGTCGCCTCAATCACCAGGTCACAACCCCGCTGCGATGTGTATTGCAGTGCAGCCGTGTAATCCGTACCGACAGAATTGGCACCCAGGGATTTTGCTTTTTCCAGACGATGCGATTGCGGGTCTACCGCGATGATTGACTGACAACCACAGAGTGTCAGCAATTGAATGATGCCAAGCCCGATTCCGCCGCAACCCAATACCGCAACTGTCTCCAGCAGCCGTGGTTTTGCAAGATCAATTGCATGTATGCATACCCCCAGTGGCTCGAGCATGGCGGCTTGCTCCGGTGTCATGCCAGAGGGTAGCTTGATAAGTGCCGGGACGGGTACTGGCAGGGCCTGGGTCATGGCGCCATTAAAAGGAGGCGCACCGGTAAAGCGCACGTCGGGACAAAGGTTGTGGTAGCCTTTTTCACACCATTCACATACGTGACAGGGCGTTGCAGGGTCGACTGCCACCAGTTCGCCTTTTTGAATGTCGAGTTGCGGTACATCCTCTGTCAATGTGGCGCTGAATTCATGGCCTGGAACGAATGGATCATCAATTACAGCGGTGCCGATGCCGCCGTCTTTATAGTAGTGCAGGTCGCTGCCGCACAATCCGACAGCGACAACGTCAACCATAACCTGGTCGGTTGAAGGATCATCAGGGGTGTGGCTGCCAACGCGTGCGTCACCAGCTCCATGGATAAAAAGTGCTGTATTTTTCATTGCACGCTGTGCTCCGGTAGTTTGTGCCCTTTAGTTTAAGGATAACCTGCACTGGAGCTGTTTGGCAGTAATTATAAGCGCCGAAGTGCCATCCGCTTAGTCCGCAATGCAACGCCCGGTAATTGTCCATTCTCTGCAAGCAGCGTCAATTGCGTCAGCTTGCTGTCGGTGCGACCGGCGACCCGGAAAGAAACCGGTCCATTCCCAGTCGAGTGAATTGTTCTTTTGAAGGAACTGGTCTTTAATGTCGCCGTCGGGAATATAGTGGAAGGCAAAGTCAGGCAGTCCCCGGTCGTGCTGAATGAAGCCTCGGAGGACATGCGTTTTGCTATCCCGGTCACTAATTGCAACCGGTTGCAAAAAAAGCTTGCAACGCTGTCCGGCGCCTCGCATAATTATCCTCACTGAACGATTAATCAGGTGTGGTTCACACGCGTATCGGGAGGATTGTTGATAAGTTTCGCTATAAATCATGTCACGGCAGCAAACTCTGCTTTTGCCCAATTGCTTGAGCTTGCAGGTGAAATCGGTTGCGTTGGCATTGAGGCCCGCAACGATCTGCCCGGCAGGCTGTTCGATGGTCAGGACCCGGTTACGGTAAAGGAGTTGCTCTCCAGCAAAGGCCAGATGCTACTGGCCGTTGCCGAGTTAAAGTCCTTTAATCAAATGTCGGATGCCGTGATGTCACAGGCCGGTGCACTGATCGATATCGCCGTGCAGACCGGTGCGCCGGCAATATCTCTGATTCCCTGTAACGACGGTGTGCCTGCAAGCTCTAAGGCGCGCATCGATAACCTGAGGCAGTCGCTGATCGAATTACAACCCCTGTTGAAGGCTTCCGGGATCAAGGGTTTCATTGAACCGCTGGGGTTTGCTTCATCTTCCCTGCGCACTAAGCGCGAAGTCGTTGACGCAATTGAAGCGCTGGATGTAGGCGAACACTATAAACTGATTCACGATACTTTCCATCACCACCTGGCTGGCGAAAAAGAATATTTTCCGCAGCACACCGGTATGGTGCATGTCTCCGGGGTGGTGGCGACAGATCCGGGTATTGATGAAATGCGCGATGCGCACCGCGTACTGGTGGATAAAAACGACCGGTTGGCGACCATAAAGCAATTGTCGGCCTTGTTTGCCGGTGGTTATCAGGGGCCGGTATCAATGGAGGCCTTTGCCACTGAAGTACATCAGCTAACGGATCCCGCAGCCAGGCTGCGTGAATCATTCGAATTTATTTGTTCTGCTCTGGTGGCTGACGCCGCCTGAACAGTACGACATACCGCCCTCGACCCGCAGGGCAATCCGGCGAAAACAATCCGTGTGCCGGACACGATCACCAGGAGAAAATACAGTGAGAATAAAATCATTAGTTGCAGTAGGCGTAGCGGCGTTTATTTCCGGTCCGTTAATGGCTCAAACCATAGGTGTATCTATCGCCAACTTTGATGACAACGGTCTGACCATCATGCGCAACGGCATGACATCGCACCTTGAAACTCTTAAAGGCGTCGACCTGCAAATGGAAGACGCTCAGGAAGACGTTGCAAAGCAGCTTGATCAGATTAACAACTTCGTCGCCTCCGGGGTAGATGCAATAATCGTCAATGCGGTTGACACCGATGCAACAGAAGCAATGTCAAATGCTGCGTCATCTGCCGGTATACCACTGGTTTATGTAAATCGTCAGCCGGGCAACATGGAAACGCTTCCAGACGGCCAGGCTTTCGTGGCTTCTAACGAAATTGAGTCCGGAACACTGGCCGCATTTCGCATGTGTCAGGATTTACGTGCAATGGGTAAGTCAGGTGGTGCCACTGCCTATATGTTGATGGGGCGTCTGTCCAACCAGGCGGCAGTTCAGCGTTCAAAAGACTTTCACGACGTGATCGGCATGGACATGTGTAACTTTATTACCCTGATCGATGAGCAAACAGCTAACTGGTCACGCGACGAAGCGCAGGACATGATGACCAACTGGATTGCCTCCGGCGAGCCGTTTGACGCTGTGTTCGGCAACAACGACGAAATGGCTATAGGTGCGATTCAGGCAATGAAGGCTTCCGGTATCTCAATGGAAGACGTAGTTGTTGGTGGTGTTGACGCGACTCCTGATGCGTTGGTTGCAATGGAAGCAGGTGAAATGGATGTAACGGTATTCCAGGATCTTGCGGGTCAGGGTGCAGGTTCTATCGATACCGCTATCAAGCTGGTTAATGGTGAAAAAGTAGATAAAACTGTTTTTATCCCGTTCAAGCTGGTTACACCTGAAAATGTAGGCGACTTCAAGTAAGACGCAATGTGCGGGCACATCACGGTGTGCCCGCAGTTTTCTACATAACCTGCTGAAAACAGGTGAGCATTTGAATATCAGGAGAATGGCCATCAATGGCTGAATCTAACCACGGTACCGGCGGTCTGAAGTTCGATAAAAAGAAAATTGGCTGGCCTAATGAGCTGAACATATTCATAGCGCTCATCATTATCATTCTCATTTTCGAGGCGCTTGGTCAATCTTTGCCGTATATGAAAGACCAGAGCTTTCTGTTTGATACCCGCGATCGCTTCGACTCTATTTTCAATGAAGCGCGGTTGCGCATTATTATTCTGCAGGTCTCTATCATCGGTATCATCGCGCTAGGGGTAACGCAGGTGATTATATCCGGTGGTATTGATCTGTCTTCCGGGCCGTTGGTCGGCGCCTCTGCAATGATTGTTATGTCGTTTGCACAAACCGAACTGGTCAACGGCGGGCCAAACCCGAAAGCCGTATTCGGAGAGTGGGCGTTTGATTTGCCGGTGCTGATACCAGTAATAATCGCTCTTGCATTCGGCGCGCTGATCGGTGCAATAAACGGTAGCCTTATAGCGTTCACGCGGATTCCTCCGTTTATAGCCACGCTGGGTATGTTTCTGATCTGTCGTGGTATTGCACAAGCCTGGACCCGAGGTAAGCCCGTATCGTTCCCGACTGAAGGTTATGCCGCGTTGGGGTCCGGTATGATGCCGGTGTACTGGTTTATAGGGCTTGCCATACTATTTCACTTTGTACTGAAGTATACGCTCTATGGCAAACATACCTACGCTATCGGATCAAACGAAGACGCGGCTCGTATGTCTGGTATCAATGTGCAAAGGCATAAAGTTATGGTTTACATGGTTGCTTCTATGCTGGCCGCATTTGCGGCCGTTATCCTGAGCTCTAAAAACCTGACAGCGCAGTCGGGCATGGGTATATTTTACGAACTCTATGCGATTGCGATGGCGGTTATCGGTGGTGTCAGTCTTACCGGTGGGCGAGGATCTATTATAGGGACTGTGCTTGGTGCGATGGTCTTTGGGGTGATTCAATCGGGATTTACCTACATAAAACTCGACGCCTATTACCAGCTTATGGCAATGGGTGCGATCATCATAGGCGCGGTGGTACTTGATAAGGTGCGTCAGGAACGAGCCGCATTGCGGACATAGGGTGAGAAAACATGACTGATATAATTCTCGAAACTAAGGGTCTCACCAAACACTATGGCGGTGTTCATGCGCTAAGCGACGCGGACTTTGTACTGCACAAGGGTGAGCATGTCGCGATAATGGGTGACAACGGTGCGGGTAAATCTACTTTTGTACGACAGATCACCGGAGTGGAACAGCGCACCAGCGGCACGATCAGGTTCGATGGCAAAGAAGTGAATTTTTCCGGCCCGATACGAGCAAGGGAAGCTGGTATCGAAACCGTGTTTCAAACTCTGGCACTGGCAGACGATCTAAATGTGCCTGATAACCTGTTTCTCGGCAGGGAGATAACCATGTGTAATTGGCTTGGGCCTTTCCGGCTCTTGAATTATAGAGCCATGCGCCAGGCGACGCTCGAAGGACTCGAACGTACAGCGGTTAAGATCCCAAACATAAACAATACTATTCAGAATATGTCAGGTGGGCAGCGTCAATGCGTGGCCATTGCCAGAACCGCAACGTTTCCATCAAAGCTCACGATCATGGATGAGCCCACTGCTGCGCTCGGCGTGCAGGAGACTGAGCAGGTTGAGAATATTATTCGCACCCTGAAAAAGGCCGGTGATCCGCTAATTCTTATCAGCCACAATATGCGGCAGGTGATGGATCTGGTCGATCGAATAGTGGTGTTCCGGCGTGGTCGCATAGTCGCCAATCTGAACCGCGATGAGACTGACGGACAAGATGTCGTCGCCTATATCACCGGCGCTAAAACGGGTGCCGAGTATGAAGGCGCTGCATAGGAGCTGTCTTGCGAGCGTTTGACCTTCAAGTCGATTTTTTTCTGCCGGTGTGGCGGCGCCTGATCGTGGTGCTGGTGTGCGTGATGTGGTCGGTATTTGAATTTGTCATGCTCGCGCCATTCTGGGGGCTTGTCTTTGGCGTGATCGGCGTATACGCGCTATGGCAATTCTTTTTTGATGGCTGGCCTGAGTCTGAGTCCGGGCGCCGAAAACCTGATTGAAGAACGTTTGTCAGCACTGGCAAAATAATTTACTAATGAGAATAGAATGTTAAGAGTAGGTCTTCTTGGTGCCGGGCGCATCGGTATTGTACACGCCAAAGCTATCAGCTCGCATCCCGACAGCCGGTTGGTAGCCGTCTCTGACGCTGTGGCTGAAAGTGCAGAGAAACTGGCTTTGCAGTACCAATGCAGGCATTGCAGCACCGATGAGATCATCGCAGATCCCGATATAGACGCGATACTGATCGCCAGTCCCACCAATACGCATTCAGATTTAATGGAAGCGGCCACAGCAGCTGGCAAGGCGGTATTGTGTGAGAAGCCGGTTGACCTATCCCTGCAGCGTGCCAGAGCCTGCCAGAAAGTCGTGGCCAACCGCAGTACACCGATCATGATTGGTTTTAACCGTCGCTTTGATCCAAGCCTTGCCGGACTGAAAGCGGCAGCTGATCGCGGCGAGATAGGAAAGGCCGAGTTGTTGTCGATTCACTCGTTTGATCCGTCGCCACCGCCGATAGAATACGTCAGGGTCTCTGGTGGACTGTTCAGGGACATGATGATCCATGATTTTGATATGGCAAATTTTATTATGGGAGATGTGCCGGAGAGTATCATCGCGGTAGGTTCTTCAATTGTTGATCCTGAGATAGGTGCGGCAGGTGATGTGGACACAGCAGTGGCGACGCTGTCTTACAGCGACGGGCGTATAGCAGTTATCAAGAACTCGCGGCGCGCCGTGTACGGGTATGACCAGCGTGTTGAGCTGTTAGGTTCCGAAGGTTTACTCCAGGTGAACAACGTCATTGAAAATTCGATGGTTAAATCCACCTCCGCCGGAGTCGTCAGTGCCAGGCCAACCTATTTTTTTCTCGAGCGTTATATGCCGGCCTATGAAGCAGAGTGGACTGCTTTTGTTGCTGCAGTCACCAGCGGTTCGCCTGTACCGGTTAGCCTTGACGATGGTGTAGATGCACTGGCTATGGCGGAAGCTGCCACCCGATCAGCACAGTCGGGTCTCTCCGTTAAACTTGCCGATGTAAATTGATCTTCTTCTCTGGCGTGATGCATCAACAGCTTTAACGGAGACCGGTGTGGCTGAGCTATTATTAAAACCCTTTGGCACCCGTGGCAAGGTGCACGATATAACACCGGCCAGTGCAGGCTGGCGCTACGTTGGTTTTTCTCTGTTTCACTTGAAAGCCGGAGACAGCGCGTCAGAACATACCGGCAACAATGAAGTTATTCTGGTGTTGGTGGAAGGCAAGGCGCGCATCAGTGGAGCTGGTCGCGAATGGGGTGTACTTGGCGATCGCATGAGCGTGTTTGAAAAGACTGCGCCACATTGCCTGTACCTGCCCGACGGCAGTGACTGGCAGGCTGGCGCTGAAACCGACTGTGTGATAGCGGTATGTGCGGCGCCGGGCAAGGGCGGGCACGAAGCCCGTACCATCGGTCCGCAGGAAATCACCCTGACAGAGCGAGGCAAAGGGACTAACACCCGCTACATTAACAACATTGCCATGGAAGATGCCGATTACTGCGATTCTCTGCTGGTAACGGAAGTCTTCACTCCCGCAGGACACTGGTCATCGTACCCCAGTCACCGACACGACGAAGATGACTTTCCACGCATCACCTATCTGGAAGAAACCTACTATCACCGACTGAATCCGACCGGTGGTTTCGGTATTCAGCGAGTCTATACCGATGATGGCGGGCTTGATGAAACCATGGCTGTTAAAGATGGAGATGTAGTGCTGGTACCGCGCGGACACCATCCCTGTGCTGCGCCGTATGGATTTGAAATGTACTACCTGAATGTGATGGCCGGACCTATGCGCAAGTGGCGATTCGTGGCCGCGCCTGAGGTTGAATGGATTATGCAGCGTGATAGCTGACCGGCTCGCCGGCGGTACCTGTCGCTATTAATCGCGCCCGATTATCTGTACTACCAGCCATGGCGCGTCTGATTAGCCGACAGAGCGCAATGAAAGCGTCGTCTTAAAAACGATAGTGTCCCTTGAACAAATTCAGCTGTGCGGTGTCGAAAGGCAATTAAGGGTGAACTGGAGTTATTATTATGCCTGCTGCAAAATCGAAGGTGCTTTTCACGGGTAGTCAGGGCGCGGAACTGGCCGGGCTGCTGGAGCAACCTGAAGAAACCCCGAGGGCCATGGTTCTCTTTGCTCATTGTTTTACCTGCGGTAAAGACATTGCAGCAGCGTCCAGAATATCACGGGCACTTGTGGCACATGGATTCGCAGTTTTTCGCTTCGACTTTACCGGTCTGGGCAGCAGCGATGGTGATTTTTCTAACACCAATTTCTCATCAAATATCGATGATCTGATTGCTGCGGCGTCCTTCCTGCGCACAAACTACCAGGCACCGTCCCTGATTATCGGGCACAGTCTTGGTGGTACCGCGGTGCTGGCTGCAGCCGGTAATATACCTGAACTTCGTGGTGTTGTTACCATTGGTGCACCCGCCGAAGCAGATCATGTCGTCCACCAATTTGCCTGTGACATTGATGCGATTCAACGTGATGGTGAAAGCGAGGTCACCCTTGGCCATAGAAAGTTTACGATCAAAAAACAGTTTATCGATGATTTACGCGCCAACGTCGAAAAAAATGTAAATAACATCAAGGCGGCGCTGCTGGTGATGCACTCGCCGGTTGATAATGTAGTTTCAATCAGCAATGCTGAGAAAATCTATACCACAGCACGGCATCCCAAAAGTTTTGTCAGCCTGGATGACGCAGATCATTTATTGAGCAAATCACACGATGCGCGCTATGTTGCAGATACCATCGCTGCCTGGGCATTGCGCTACCTGGGCAATGAACAATCCCCGCCCACAATACCGGATGTTCAAAAAGGTCATGTGCTGGTTACAGAGAAGAACCATAAATTTACACAGAACATCTATAGTGGCAGCCACCATTGGCTGGCTGATGAGCCTTCCTCTGTCGGCGGAAGCAACCTGGGGCCGGATCCCTATGCCATGCTGCTTGCCTCTCTGGGGGCATGCACATCAATGACCCTGCGAATGTATGCTAATCGAAAGAAATGGCCGGTCGAGAACGTCACTGTGACGCTCAGTCACAGTCGCGATCATGGCGAAGACTGTGAAGAGTGTGATGCGGAGCATCCGCAAATCGACGTGATCAAACGTACTGTTAAGATTGAAGGCGATCTGGATCAGGAGCAGCGATCGCGACTGCTGGAAATAGCAGACCGTTGTCCGGTTCATAAAACGTTGCATGGAAAAATCGACGTCAGAACCACTGCTATTTGATGCGTTGATATCAACTCCGGATGTTTGTATCGTCCGGCGTTGTCAGTCAACGTTGTTTTAGCTCTTCCACTGAGCTACTCAAGCGTGCAATGGACTCCTGGATATCGGTCAGTTGTTGTTGCAGGTCCGTGCTTGTCCCGGCTGTCGGAGCAGGTGCTGCTATGTTGTCGTCAGTCGTCCGATTCTCTGCATCATCGTTTCTTGTTGCCTGTTGTACCATTTGCATGGCGTCGACGATAATACCGATAAAAAGGTTAAGTACGGCAAAGCTTGTCACAATAATAAATGGCACAAAAAACAACCAGGCCCACGGGTAGTGGGTCATGACCGGGCGTACTATGCCCATGGACCAGCTTTCAAGCGTCATAATCTGGAAAAGCGTATAGGCCGATGCTCCGATGCTTCCAAACCACTCTTGTAATTGCGGATCGGTATGCTGTCCGAATAACTTGGTGGTGAGTACTGCAGAGACATAAAACAAAATACAAAGGACACCGATAACCGACAGCA
>CAKZVB010000002.1 GCA_937922015.1 uncultured Granulosicoccaceae bacterium | reverse complement strand
ATCATCATCTCTATTGAGAAGATTGTGTTTGTAGCTATTGACGCTAACGGAAAACCGGAAGCGCATGGCTATGTAGCGCCGGCAGAAGCATACCGCCAAACTGAAGTGGTTTAATACTCTGAAGCATCAAACTTAAGATAGATCCATATATATGGGATTGACGGTAAAGGGTCATTCCGGTGACATCGATAGGGTGGCACACAAACTGTCACCGACGTCCCTGCAGCTAAGGTAATCCTGTTCATTTACCGAACAGCTGTAAATCAACGCACGCATTGCGGAGCATATTGCAACAGATTTTCGGTATGTGACAGATAAGCTGAGAAATCACGGCTCCGGCACAGTGAATAGCAGAGACGCCGTCGTTCAGGTCGTTGCCATGATAGTCAGTATCATGATCTTCAGCACCTAAGTTCTCACTTTCAGCAACGTAAATACGGCTTATTTAGCCCCATGCTATTCAACGAATTGCCTTAACGATAAAGTGAACTTTCACGACGATCTAATAGCGGTCGATGTAGCTTATGCAGGACCAATAGAAATTAGATATGTGTCACAGAAATTGCATTTCCGCTAGCTGGTTGTTGTCGCCACAACCAACATTCGATTCAGGAATGCATTCGGGGAAATATTGCCACTAAGGTAGTAGAGGAACTAAACCCGTTCGATAAATTCCAGCTGACATGACTAATAATTCACAGGTGGTTTCGATGAATTTTTCTCACAGTAATAACAAGACTGGCTTTACCGATATAACATCATCATTCCTGTCTCGTGCGGGCGTGCACGAACATTTACCTATGGAAGAGAAATACAACATTCTTCAAGCTGCTCTGGCGGTAAGTACTGAGCAGATCTGCGTGCTCGACCCCGACCTGCGCTATCTGCTTGCAACACCTGCTATCCAGCAGGCTCGAGGAATGTCTATGGAGCAGCTTATCGGAACACCTGTGCAGGACTTATGTGGTGATGAGACTTTGAATGCTTCTATAAAAGAATCCTTAGAAAGGGCCTTTACAGGTGAGAACGTCACTGACCGGCCCAACTTTGATCAACAGGACGCTGTTGACAACAAGCAGCAAATACTGAACTACATGATCACACCGTGGAAACAGCCAGACGGAACGATACCGGCAGTGGTTGTCCGGCTTATTGATCAGCCAGCCAGTGAATATGACCACAACGAGATTCAAGCTACTCGTCGAAATTTGTTTGGCTCTGACGGTGAATTCGAGGGCTGTCGCGGCACGGGCACGGATATCACCGAAGTTAAAGGAAAAGAAACCGGGGCGGAACTGTCAAAAGACATGTTTATCAGAGCAATTGATCATTTCCCCGGCGGGTTTGTACTGTTGGACAAGGATCAGAATATAATCACCTACAATCTTCATTTCAGGCAGATGCACGATGATCTGCCTATTCTTTCCGAACCCGATCTGCCATACAGACGGTTTCTTGAACACCTGGTTGATCACAGCAATATCAAGGCAGCTGCTGGCAGAGAAGCAGAGTGGGTAGAGGAGCGTATGTGCCAGCCCTTTGGATACGAGGCGAGCGAGATTCAGGAGATAAGGGAACGCTACTATCGTACAACGGTTATTGATCTTCCAGACGGAACCATATTGCGTACATCAACGGATATCACCGAACTCAAAATACGTGAGCAAGCGTTACAAGAGCAGAAAAAACGATTTCAGGATATTGCGGAAACGGCAGCTGACTGGTTTTGGGAAACGGATCAAAACGGCTCAATCACATACCTGTCAGAGCGTTTTCTGGATCTGACTGATATTAACCCGGGTCATGTTATCGGGCATAGCTGCGATGACGTCTTCACCCCGAAATTTAAAGACGAAAACGAAAAGGTTGCATTTGAGAACGCCATTTACGAAAGTAAACCATTTACAGATATCTGTATTATGCTGTGCGTTGGAAACCTGAATATTGTTGGTGATCGATACTTCCTGGTAAGTGGCAAACCTATTTACGGTCCGGACGGTGAAACTCAGGGTTACCGGGGTGCTGGCCAGGATATAACAAAAGCCAGAGAGCTCGAGGAAGAATTACAATACCAGGCAAACCACGATACATTGACCGGACTGATCAATCGGGACCAGTTTACCCGCACACTGGACATGGCTTGCAGGCAGACGACCACCACCAACGGAGTATTCGTTCTTGCCTACGTTGACCTTGATCAATTTAAAGTGATTAACGACACAGCCGGGCACCAGGCAGGCGATCAGCTATTGATACAGGCATCCAGGATTATCAACAGCTGTATACAAACTGATGATTGTCTGGGCAGACTGGGTGGCGATGAGTTCGGTATATTACTGCACCGTCCGACTGTTAACGCAGCTGAGAGGGATTGCACTGAAATCATCGAAGCACTAACAGCACATCAGTTTAACTGGGAGTCGCAGACTTTCACCATCGGTGCAAGTATTGGACTGGCACCATTGGAACCAGGCCACTCCACAGTTGTCGATCTATTGTCTATTGCTGATCTTGCCTGTTACACGGCCAAGGACAACGGACGTTCACGGGTGCATATCTACAGCCCTACTGACGCTGAGCTCTGCAATCGGCGCAGTGAACTGCATATGGTGTCCGGAATAAACAAGGCGATGGAAGACGGCCGGTTTCTGCTGTATAGCCAACCCATTGTAGAACTTACCGAACAAGGTCAGGTACTCAGTCATTTTGAGATTCTACTTCGCATGAAAACCACCGATGGTGATTTAGTTCCCCCCGGAGCATTTATACCGGCAGCCGAACGATTTGGCTTAATGGGTGTGCTTGATCGTTGGGTGCTGACCAAGACACTTGAAAATATATCCAGAGTGCTGGGAGATCATCAACAGGTAAAAATTAACATTAACCTGTCAGGACAATCGCTTGCTGATGAGGGATTGTTAACCCTGGTAGAAGAAGAACTGGCGCGTACGGGCGTAGCACCAGCCAGAGTTTGTTTTGAGCTGACAGAAACTGCCGTCATCAGTAATCTGGCGCAGGCCGATCACTTTATTCAGTCAATGAAATCTATTGGATGCGGGTTTGCGCTGGATGATTTCGGCAGCGGACTGTCTTCGTTTTCCTATATCAAACACTTCCCGGTGGACTATTTAAAAATAGACGGAAGTTTCGTGCGGGACCTTATAAAAGACCCGACTGACAGATTGATGGTATCAACCATAAACCAGATGGGACACCTGCTGGGGATGAAAACAATAGCCGAATGCGTGGAAGACGACAGCACTGCCAGCGAGCTTCTCAATATAGGTGTGGATTACGCACAGGGATATGCCATTCGACGACCGGAACCGTTTGAGCCAGGCATTGTAGAAAAATTTATATCGACGAATCAGCAGGCCATGGCCGCTTGATACCGCAGGCGATAAATACACAACTGCCGGGCCTCACAGCCCGGCATATTCCGCAATAGAGAAAGGGCACCGCGTGATGCCCTTCTAAATCACTACAAATGCAGCACCCGTTATTCGCTGATGACTGAATAGCGTAGCTTGCGCTCTGAGGCATCAAGTGTGATTGCTGCCACGCCATCAGGGTACCAGTCTATGGTGGCGCCGTTCACTGCGGCGGCATCTGCCTTCATTATCATTTCAAATGCACCAACATTGTCGAGTAGTGTTCGCGGAATACCGATTTCAAAACTATCACCGGTGATACCTGCCTGCACTGTTGCGACAAATTCCCATGACCAGTCATTGCCGCTGCCGGTGTATCTGACAAGCGTGCTTCCTTCAAGCAGATAGTCTGCACCGATGGCGAACTCACCACTGAATCCTTTGAAACCGGTAGTAGCCTGCTGATCCGTATCGAGATAGAACTGATGCCCCCAGGTCAGTGCGTCTACCGGCTGATGCATTTCTACGCCAAGGAAGAAACTGCTGGCATCGTTTGCCACCCAGACTCGTTTCCAGTCCAGCTCACCGGATTCCGCTGCGTCACTAACCAGTCCATTTAGTGCAGCCCATTCACTCAGATCACCATCCACCACGATAGTGGCATTGTCATTACTCACCGCATAAGCCGGTGCCAGCTGATCGACTTCCACATCAATCGCCACTACCGCCGCGAGACTATCGTTCTCACCATCACTCACGCTAAAAGTAAAGCTATCAGCGCCGGTGAAACCACTATCCGGTGTGTAGCTTAAGTTCGGTGCAGTACCCGTTAGTGAGCCATTGAGCGGTTGTGTACGGATCTGGTAGGACAACGCGGCATTCTCGGGATCAGAACCGCTCAGCTGCACATCTACCGCGGTATCTGCCTGCGTCTGCAGCGACAGGCCATTGGCAATTGGCGGCCGGTTCACCGCGCCGCTGTCGACGGTATAACTGTGGAAACGAACGGGGTTTAAGACATCTGTCACACCATCGGGGTAATAGTCAATGCTGCTACCGCCGACCGCTGCGTTTTCGGCGAGAAAAAACAATTGTATTGATTGCGGGTTATTCAACAGTTGCAGTGGTACGGCAAGTTCTGCCACCTTCGCGCTGATGGCGTAGTCTACCCCAGCCGAAGTATCCCAGCTCCAGTTCTGGCCGCTACCCGTGTAACTAAGCACTGTGGCTGCCTCGATTAGAACATCTGCGCCGATGGGGTATTCATCGCCAAAACCGGTAAAGCCGGTGGCGCGATTGCCATCAGTATCGATATAGATACCGTTGCCCCAGCTGTCGATCACAGAGTCGTAGTTCTGGTAGGCTATATACAGATTGTCAGCGTCGTGAGCCATCCAGCCGCGCTGCCAGTCGATATCGTCATTCAGACCGTTTGCGTCCGCCGCATCAAGTCCAAACGATTCACTGCCGACCCACTCTGCCAGATCACCATCTACTGTGATGGCCAACGTATTGCTGGGAGGCTGCCCCTGCACAGTGATATTCACCAGCGCCAGATTACTGTTGTCAGCACCGTCATAGGCTGTAAACGTAAAGCTGTCGGCGCCGGTAAATCCTGCGTCCGGTGTATAGGTTCTGTTTGGCCCTGTACCGCTGAGCACACCATTTGCGGGCTGATCTGCCACTTCAAAAATCAGCGCATCGTTGTTGGCGTCGTTGGCGGTGAGTACAATTGGCAACGTACTGTCAGCAGCAACCGCCAACGTTTGATTGTTCGCCAGAGGTGGCGTGTTACCCTGGCTTTGCACCGTAGTGTAAGTCAGGAGTCGATCAGTGATCACAGCCGTTGCATCGGTCACGGTATCAGGATAAAAATCGATCACAGTACCGCTGAGCGCGGAGTTGTCGCCGCGTAAAAACAGCTGCAACATCTGAGCATTGCCAAGCATGGTGCGTGGCACAGAAAGTTCAGCAGAGTTACCACTGGCACCGCGCAGTGCGCTACCTGCAAAGACCCAACTCCAGTTGTCACCGGTGCCTGTATAACGCTGCACATCGGCTGCTTCGATCAGGTAGTCAGCACCGATGGGATATTCGTTGCCAAAGCCGCTAAACCCGGTATCGGGGTTGCCATCCGTATCAATAAAGATGGCATAACCCCAGCTATCAACAACCGGTGAATCGGTGGTGTAGCTAATATAGTAATTACTGCTGTCATGAGCGATTGCAGCACTGATCCAGTCGATTGGATTGTTGTTGTCAGCATCAGCAGGGTCGCCGGTGAAGCTTCGTACTGTCGACCATTCTGTAAGTATGCCATCAACGGTTATCGCACCGTCGGTCAACGGATTAGACGGCGTCGGCGGTTCAATCGGTGGATCAACTACTTCATTGTTGCTGTCGTCGAGTTGCGAAAGATACGCGGCCAGTTGATCAAGTTGAGTGGTGTTAAAAGTGACATTCAGGTGAGCGCTGATGGCATCCTGCAGTGTTGCCGCCGAACCGTCATGCAGATAAGGGGCAGTATTCCACACGCCTAGCAAAGTCGGCGTATCAAAACCGGTCAACGGTCCACCCATGCGGTTGCCACTGTCAGCCATGGCAGTGCCCACGTCGTTCAGCACAGCGTCGTTGGAGTCGGTGAAAATTTCACCGCTGTGACACGTCGCACAACCACTGGCAGCGAACAGTAGTTGTCCTGTGGCGGCATCGCTGGTGAAGCTGCCGTCAGCATTTTTCCATGGACTGGGCGGAACACTGTCAAGGCTTGTCATGTAGGCGGCCAGTGCATCAAGATCTTCACTGAGACCTGCCTTGGGTGCACCGAGCGGATCGGAGGTTTGTGCAAAAGAGACATCATCCATTAGTCCCAGACCACCGGCAAAGTCACGCAACTGCCCTTCAAAATCCTGCAGTTCGTCAAAGTTACCGGTCCAGTGCAGCATGCCATGACCCATACCCTTGCGACCATTGAGCGTTATAGTGTTGCGCAAACCTTCTCCAAGTGCGGTGAAATCCCACACACGGCCATCGTGTGAGCCATCGACATGGCAGCTCGCACAACTCATGTAATCCAGTGCCGCCAGCCGATCATCCCGCGCATCATGAAATAGTTGCTTGCCACGCAGTACAATAGAGTCGAGTTGCTCGTTAGAAACAACACCCACGGTAGTTACCTCAGCCGCTTCAGTAGCGCCACTGTCAACCACTTCGGTGATATCGAAAACGCTGATGGATCGATCGGTGTAGTTGTGCACATACAGGCGGGTGCCATCCTCAGATACAATTATCCCCTGCGGGGCAAAGCCTGTGTCAATTCTGCCAATTTCTATCGCAGTACTGGTATCGATCAAGGCGACTTGCCGGTTGCCTTCAAGCGTTACAAACAACGTAGTGCCATAAGGGTCAAATGCAGCACTGTGTGCAACGCTGGCGTTATCATGGTCAACACGGCGATCATTGAATTCAACATTGGTATTTAGATCTAACTTTGAGGTAATCGCTCGTACAGTCTGATCGAACGCCAACTCGGTGCCACCACGCACTTCACCACTGAGTATGTTGTCTTGCTTGGAAGGTACCCACGCTGTATTGCCGGTAGGCGAAATCGCCACAGCCCCCAGGTAGTTTGGAATTCCCGGACCCTGGTTTTCTGACGGAGTCCTGTTGCTGTGCTCAACGATGATGGTATCTTCGATCGTCAAACCTGCCGTGCCCAGCACCAGTACCTCACCGCCATAGGGTGTGACACCATCGTCGACTATCGGATTACCGGTATCTTCGCCCGGTAACAACGGAGTGATAAATCGACTGACATACAATTTGCCACTGTCACTATCGAGGGTAAGATTGCGCGGACCGGCCCCTACATCCCGCAACGTTGCCTGGGAGCCACCGGCAGTCAGTTTAACTACCTGCCCGGTCGCCTCGAGAGCAATGTATGCATACGTGCTGTCAGTGACAATACCATACGGAAGTGAAGCTCTTGGCAGTGCGTAATTGCCACTTACCGTCAGACTGGCCGGGTCTATAACGCTGATGGTAGCTGCTTCGCGATTGACCACCCACACTCGATTGTCCGGGCCCATCGCCAGTGATACCGGTTCTGCACCTGTCGCAATCTCGGCCACTACAGTCAACAGCGAGGTATCAGTGACAGTCACCGTATTGTTATCAGGGTTGGTGTTCCATAGTTGATTGCGTGCCGGAATCTCAAGCAGGTTGCCTGAGCTCATCGCTTGCGACGTGAGTACCTGCTCATGCACTATTTGGGTAAACGTTTGACGCACTTCATCACCGCTTGCGTCGCGTACCGTCACACTCACCACATAACGGCCCGGCGCAGCATAGTCGTAACTGGCATTCGGTGCAGAGGTGAAAGGCGTATCTGCACTGCCGTCGCCAAAATTCCAGCTGTACTGAAAAGGCGCACGCCCCACGGCATCAGCGGTGACGCTTATGGTATTGCCAATCTGTTGCGGACTTGGATCTATAGCCGAGACTGCCAGCGGCTGTGAAATCGGCGCTCCGATGATTTCTACTTCACCAAGGCTTAAAAAGTTAGTTCCTGCCAGTTGAATACGCAGATAGCGGCCAGTAGTGGAATTCAATAGCAGTGTCCGGGCAGCGCCGTTCGGACCGTTAACCCGGGTATTAGATACACCCTGCTGCGCTATAGTTGCATCTAGTGCAGTCGAGATGAACGGTGTATCCGATATCAACACATGGTAGTCGCTTAGCCGAGCAGCACAACAATCGCTACGGTTGTAAATCACCACAGAATCCAGCTCCATCACCTCCCCCAGGTCAACCTCCCACCAGGCATTTTGGTCGAGGTTGGTATGGGTGATTCCAGTATTGTTATTTCCTACACTATTGCCGGCGGTATATCCATTGACCGCATTGGCTGCTGGATATGTCGGATAGGTCGAAGATTGTGTTGCTGTTTTATTCAACGCCACGTTGCTAAAATCTTCTCTGGGAGCGACTAACGAATGTATTGCACGCTCGGTGAATCCCGGACCTGACCAGCTTGCTGTCAATCCAGCTGCACCGCCTTTCTGGAAAAAGGTCACCATTATTGAATATTCACCTGGTGTGAGAGTTATCTTACCCTCTATCTGCCGGGCCCCGTGCAGACCATCATTATCCACCACCAGCTGATCGTTGATAAACAACTGGCTGCCGTCATCCGAGTTAGTCGAAAAGGTGTATTCTCCGGGGGTTGAAACCGACAACCTCGAACGCAGCCTGAATCCGAAATTCTCTGCACGACTTACCGGTGGAATGCTGAAATCTTCAAGGTTTCCAGTGGCCACTGGTGCCAGCGCGGAAAAATCGGGCAAGGCGTCCCAGGTCCCTTCGTAGTATTCGTATCTGACGGGTTTAGAGGTTTTGCCAAACACCTGAACTTCAGCCAGTTGTAGCGGGTTGGTTCCTTGCAACTGAACGCGGACATAGCGCCCGAATGAATTTATCGACAGATCGGTTTGACGACCGGCGACTCCATTAACCTCGTACGCGATTACACCATCCTGGGCCAGCGCAGGGTTGAGCTCGGTGCTGGTAAAAGGTTGTGATGAAACCAGAACATGAAAGTCAGCCAGCCGATCGGCGAGCGCGTCAGTGCGGTTCCAGACCCGGATAGTATCAATTTCTACTTCGCGACCCAGATCGAGTTCCCACCACGCTTGCGCATCGTTGTTGGTTTGTGCAACAGAGCCACTGCTCAAAGCACCGCTAAGATCACCATCGATAGCACTGTTCGCGGCATATTGCGCCTGTGCAGTTGAAGACTGGGTAGCCGAACCCTTTGCCGCCAGATTATCCAGTCGGGTGTCTACCGCTGTGACCCGGATCACCTGCGCTTCAGACGGTACATTTTGATCATCCAGCGCAAACAGCATCCAATAGCCGGGAACTGATACATTAGGGTTTGGATGAACACGTACGCGAAAGGAATTATTGCCGATCGCTTCAAACTGCGGGCGATAAAAACGGGCATCCGTGTTTACTGAATGTGTGGTGGCGCTCATTTTAATAAAGCTGAACGACTGCACATTGCCAGTAGTGGTAACTTCAAACCATTGACCGGTATCAACGCTCGCTTCGGCTGCAATAACAGATGGACGCGACGCCGGGCTATTGCCACTGAACAGATACGGTGGCGAAAATATCTGGCCGTCCTGATGTGTGCCACTGGAGTTTGCGTTACCTGCACTATAACCTCCACCCGCGACAACCACCCGGCCATCGGTTAACAATATCGCTGTTGAGTGGTAGTCCCTTGGCACTGACATATTTGCTACACCTCGCCACTGACCATTCTGAGGGTTCCAGATTTCCGGCTCCATCACACTACCGTCGTCACGAAACTTTGCACCAGTGGTATTGCCACCCACCACCAGCACTTCACCGGTAGGCAAAGGCACCAGCTGATTAAATGAACGCTGATGACGCATATTGTCGGTTGCAGCTATCACCGGCACCGATCCATTTAAATCAATGGTAAAAGCCTTGTTCGAAGGGCTTCCGTTCCAACTGCCATCGTTCTGGCCGGTCATCAAAAGTTTGCCCTCGTCATACATCAGCTGAACTCCGGGGGCATGACCTCCGCCATCGGATATTGCGTTCGCTGAACGAGTGGTGCCGTTGCCCTGCACATTGATCATGTGGCTGCGCTCCGGGTCCCAATAGTGATAAACATTGCCGTCAGGTGTGAGGCTTAGTTGTGGAAACCAGGTACTGCCTGAGCGGCCGCTACGCGCTGTCAGGAAATCAACGCCGTTTAACACACGCCAGCCATCATCAGCGTTCCATAGATCCGGATTGCGCACGTTGGTTGCAGAACCCATTGAAGTCATCACATTGCCATCACCCAGTGACAGCGTTGTCGGGTACCAACGCCCTCCACTTGCCATATTCTGCACGGCTTGCCATGACCCATTGTCATAGTCATAAAGCGATGTCCAGGGGCTGTTGCCACTGTTTCTGCCACCGCTGACCAGAACACGCCCGTCCGATGTCAAAGACAACGCGGCGCAGAACATGTTGTGACCTCTGAAGAAATTTTCCTCAAAAACACCGCTGACCGGATCCCAGGTCGAGCTGTATGTTTGCTCGGTAGTCGGCCAGGTGCGACGTTCTGATCCTGAATAACTCAGTACACGGCCATCCGGCAGATTGGCCATGGATACCGCTACATGCGGCCACGGAATCACTTCACCCCACTGACCAACCTCATCACGACTGCCAGTGGCCGCACCAAAGACCGGTTCAAGAGCGGGTCCGGTACTCGGTGGCCCCGCGTCAGGGGAATTTGTCGCGTCAGTGTCTATATCAATGATACTTGTGCTGCTATCGCAGGCAGCAATGAACATAGAGAAAAATACAATCGCAATTAGTTGCCGCATCTATTCATTCATTTTTAGAAATGTATGACTTGTAACGGGCAAAAAGAATTTTTCATTAAAGTGCCGGGGAAATGCCAAACCCGGCACAAACGGTGTGAACTAAACGATTGACCGGTCGTTTTTTTGTGAAGCAGAACTGCTTGTTTGACAGCATTACCAGACCTTTGACTAATGATGCTAATTCAAATCAAACGATCATTTGAGGCGCCTGGTCATTCATACGTAAATTAGAACCAGAATTTTGCAATCAGCTGC
>CAKZVB010000001.1 GCA_937922015.1 uncultured Granulosicoccaceae bacterium | reverse complement strand
ATACCCATGAAAATGTTACTACTGATCGGCGAACTGTAACCTGCGGGCAGACAACCTGCCGTGAATCCACACACAAACTCCGGTCTGCCCAATGTGCCTGATTAAAAAACTCCGAGTCGGTCACTACTTTAGATCAAAGTATCGCAGAGCCCTCGATCTTCAAGAAAACGCAGTCTGCGCTACTGACTCAAACCAACATTGTTTAATTCGAGAACCCGTTCTGCTCGATAACTCGAACGCACCATCGGGCCCGACACTACTTCGAGAAAACCACGCTCAAGCCCCCATTGTCGATAGAGATCAAATTCATCCGGCGTTACATACCTGTCTATTGGCAGGTGATTTTTGGTTGGCCGCAAATATTGCCCCATGGTGAGGATGTCTACGTTGGCCTTGCGCAGATCATCCATCGTCTGGATGATCTCGGATTCCAGCTCCCCCAGCCCCAGCATTAAACTGGTTTTAGTTAATACCGAAGGCCGGTGTTTTTTCGCATGGCGCAGCACTTCGATAGTTTGTTCATATCCAGCTCTTGGATCCCGCACAGGATGGGTCAGCCTACGTACGGTTTCAACGTTTTGAGCAAAGACTTCCAGGCCGGAGTCAACAACCAGTTCAACCAGCTCTTCACGACCGTCGAAATCCGGTGTCAATGCCTCGACCGCGGTTTGCGGGCGCAATTCCTTAATGGCTTTAACACAGGCAGCATAGTGCGCAGCTCCGCCGTCTTCGAGGTCATCGCGATCGACCGATGTGATAACAATATATTTTAGATCCATCAGCTCTACAGATCTGGCGGTGTTAAGTGGTTCCTGAGGGTCGAGCCAGCCATTGGGATTTCCAGTATCAACCGAGCAGAATCGACAAGCACGTGTACACACCGATCCCATCACCATAATAGTCGCCGTACCAGCTGTCCAGCACTCGCCAATGTTCGGGCATTTAGATTCTTCACAGACAGTAGCGAGCCGGTTCTCGCGAACGTTATCTCTCACGGCGTTGAACTTACCACCACCAGGCATTTTTGCGCGCAACCACGGCGGCTTGCGCAATACTGGCGAATCTTCATTCGATTCGTCGGTATCCCGATTTTTTGTTTTCACGCCATCTTTAATGGCGCTGAAACCAACATCAGTTTTATATTTCTGCCCGGACGACACTACGGGAATCGCAGCTATTTTCTCGTGAGCAGAGTGGTTATCTTTCAACTGTTAACCCTTCCTTTTTGCGCCTCGCAGCCGGCAAATTTTTCAGATAAAATCGAAACAAGTGAAGCTCCCACCTGTTCAATTGACGCATCGACGCCTTCATCAATCAACTGCGTAACCTGCAAATCGCGATAACCACATGGGTTTATCCGACTAAATGGCTCCAGTTCCATATCGATATTCAATGACAAGCCGTGAAAAGTACAACCTCGCCTGACACGCAAACCAAGCGCAGCTATTTTTTTATCTTTAACATACACTCCGGGAGCGTCACGCCGGCTTTCAGAGGAAATATCGTACGTCCCGAGCAAATCGATAACAGCGTTCTCCATTAACTCAACCAGAGATCGAACCCCAAGATTCAGCCGACGCAGATCAACCAGCACATAGATAATCAACTGCCCGGGCCCATGATAAGTGACCTGCCCGCCCCGATCTGTCTGAACCACCTCGATATCACCAGCGTCGAGAATATGTCCTGCGTCACCTGCCTGACCCAGAGTATAGACTGGTGAATGCTGTAAAACCCACAATTCATCAGCTGTGTTTGCACAGCGAGAGTCCGTAAACTCATGCATCTGCCCAACTACAGGCCTGTAAGGCTGCAATCCTAATTCACGCACTATTACAGGTGTCATGGACATTCCCAAAGCATGGATTCCAAAGCGATAAGTTCAAGTGCGAGAGCAAATATAAAGTAGCAGGATAACCCTGACTCGGTAACGGCACGCTTACCCGGGGGTGAACGCCTGAAACGGATTCTGTATCACGAACGGCCATCACGTTCCGATACAAAAACAAAGCCAACACGGCTGCAACGCCTTCGCGTCAGATAATCCGCTGTGTCAGTCATCATTCACACGTGCGGTGAGACCCCTGTCAGCGTGACGTCGGCTACCGGAGAGTCGACACGGGTGAGACGTTGAATGACGAAGACCTGGCCCTGCAAGCCACGGCTGGCCATTAGAACAATAATACTGAATCGGCCCGGAAAAAGCACACAGTCTCTAAACAGCTTATAAAACCCACACAACCCTGTCCTGCTCACTCATTTCCAGAAAAACCCGGTCAAGCTGAGCCTGATCCCGGGCCACAAATGAAATGGTCACTGACAAATAAGTACCACTGCGACTGGGTCTGCTGTAGTGGGTTACTCCATCCGGATCATCAATAAGACCACGAACAACATTCAAAGCAAACTCAGCGAAGTCGCCCGCCTCATCTTTACCGACAGCTTTAATCGAGTATGTATCAGGGAAATTCTGAATTGGCCTGTCATCGTCGTTCACACGCTGGCCTATTTCAACATCCGCTTAAAGGCATCTGCGGTCCGCGTGAAAAAACCACCACGTTCTACTGCCTGCAGCGCCACTATCGGCAACTCGGCAACAACCTTATTATTGAGCTTGTAACTCACCACGCCCAGTTTCTGGCCTGCAGTCACTGGCGCTACGACATCAGATGACATTTTAAACTCAGGGACCAAGCCGGTTTTCTGCCCTGACTGAAGGGTTACATAATGATCAGTCGGCACAGCCATTGCGACATCGTCCTCCTGACCACCCCAAACCTGCACCTTACCCAGCTTTTGCTTTGCTTCTGCAATCTTCAGAGTTTCATAAAAACGAAAACCGTAGTTAAGCGCTCGCAGACTTTCAGTACCCCGTTGTTGCTCGTTACGCGCGCCCATGAGCACACTGATCAGGCGCATATCTCCGCGCTTCGCAGACGCGACCAGACAATAGCCGGCAGCTTCGGTGTGCCCGGTTTTAATTCCATCAACAGTCGGATCATGAAGCAACAATGTATTTCGGTTTTTCTGTTTGATACCGTTGTGGGTAAATTCCTTAACCGAATAGAGACGATAGTGAGCAGGGTGATCCCGAATAACGGCAACGGCTAACTTGGCCATATCGCGCGAGGTTGTATAGTGATCTTTGGCTGGCAGACCGGTAGCGTTAACAAAATTGGTATCGGCCATACCTAATCGTTTGGCCATTTCGTTCATCATAGTGACAAAGCCTTCCTCACTGCCACCTACATGCTCAGCCAAAGCCACACTTGCATCATTGCCCGACTGCACCACAAGCCCGTACATGAGATCGCGAACACTGACCTGTGAGCCTGGTTCCAGAAAGCTTCTGGAGCCAATGGTCTTGTACGCGTTATGACTGACAGGCACCAGATCGTCCGGACTCAGATCACTGTGGGTGAGCTGAAAAGACACTATGTAGGCCGTCATCATCTTAGTCAGACTGGCGGGCTCCAGGCGCATGTCAGCATTGCTTTCAGCGATCACTCTACCTGTGTGGTAGTCGACAAGCAGGTAGCTTTTCGCCGCCAGCCCCGGAGGTGCGGGAATAGGCAGAGGTGCAACGTTTTGCGCGCGGATCGCCGTCGTTGTTAAAAGCGAAAAAGCGGCAATAAGAAGTAAAAAAGTACGGGTCACCGGGTGTCCTGAGTGCAGTAGCTACTCCCCGCGCAGCGAGCGCGGGCTAAATTTGGAATCTAAGGCTATTATTCTTTGACTTTAACAGTGTAGTTTTCGATGCCCACTGTATTCAGTTTCGCCGCAACTTCCTGCGCGTGCTGGCTATTAACAATTGGTCCGACAGTGATTCGATACATACGCGAATCTTTCAGTGGTTTCACGTGTACTTCTTCACTGGGAATTTCCAACACGATGTCGACAGCAATTTTTTCAGCATCCTGCACGTCAGCATACACACCCGCCTGAATGTAGTATCGCAAATCTGACTCAGGTGCGGTTTTTTTCGCGGTCATCATGGCTGGTACACCAACCGCTGGCAATGCCTGACCCAGTGCCGCGGTTTCAATAAGCGGTACCTCAACCCGTTGTGATTCTGAAACCACATCGGCACTTGATTCTGCTGCGGCAACCTCAATTATTGCCGGTCCATCAACTACCACGACATCATCTTCGGCTGATGTCTTCAAAGTGGCTTCATCGCCAAACAATGCCGTCGCCGACTCACTATTACGGCCCGGCACAATCACTTCCAGATACTCCGTGTCCAATGCGGCAATATCTATATCGATGTAGCTTGCGTCGCGCGGAACATCGGCTGCCCCGCCATCACTATCCGCATTAACAACCTTTCCGGCCATCGCTTGCCGGCCGGCGACACTGAGCTGAGTAGCGGCTACTTGTTCAGGTACCTGCACCACAACACTTGACTGAGCTTCCTGCACTACCGGTGTCGAGTCCGCTGTAAACAGATCTGTTATTGGCAGTGGCTGTCCTTGCGTTGAGCCCGATTCATAGTAAAAATCCACACCAAGGCTATTTTTAGGGCCACTCAGTACTACCAGCTCCTCAGGGCTAATAGCCTGTATCTCAACCATCGCGGTTCCGTCGTTCACCATACCCAATTCAAGTGCGGCAGCAAAAGACAGGTCGATTATTCGATCACCGGAAAAAGGCCCGCGATCATTTATCTTCACGACTATCGATTTTCCGTTATCCAGATGCGTTACCCGCGCATAAGTTGGCAGCGGCAATGTTTTATGTGCCGCCGTCATTTTGTACATATCGTAGACCTCGCCATTGGATGCGGTTCGACCATGAAAGTTAGGTCCATACCACGAGGCAAGTCCGCGCGCCGAGTAGCCATCGCTGCTATCAAGCGTGTGGTAGCGCTGACCGCGCACAACATATGATTCCATATTGCCGCGCTTACTTTTACGAATTCTCAAACCGTTGGCTGACGGCAATGCAACATTCGCATCTGATTCCGACGACGGCAACTGAGAGTTACTGCTGTCAGAGACGAATAGCTTTTCGGTATCACTGGTATTTAGCAGGCTTTGCGTACGGCTACCGGCCTTGGCGTTTGCCTGATCAACCGCATGACCGGATCTTGAAGAGTGCCCGGCAGGCAGATAGGCACACCCGGCCATCATGCCGGCCAATACAGATACCACTGCGGCGTTTCGATAATTCATACTATCTCCTGATGGAGTATGCAAACAAGCGCCTGCGTTAGCGCTCGCGTTTGCGCGACTGGATTTCCTGGCTGAGCTGGTACACGGCCATAGCGTAAAGGTTACTGTGGTTGTAGCGGGTAATCACGTAAAAATTCTGATGCCCGATCCAATACTCAGCACCTTGTTCAGCCTGTAACTTTAATAAGGTATATTTGCCGCTGCCTTTACGTTTTGGATAGATGCCAGCTGATTTCATCTTTTCGTAGCTGTGTTTGGGCTTTGGACTATCGGTTACAAGCGAGTTAGCCGATTTTTTATAGGTCGCCAGTTCAGCCACAGCCTGACCGTTTTTCCAGCCGTGCCGGTAGAAATAATTTGCCACGCTACCGATAGCGTCAGGTGTACTGTTCCATAAATCAACCTCTCCGTCGTCATCAAAATCGATAGCGTATCGTCGATAACTGCTGGAGATAAACTGAGGCATCCCGAACGCCCCTGCATAAGAGCCCTCCAGATTTTCGTAATCAAGCTCGTTTTCGTTGATCAGCAACAAAAATTGTTCAAGCTCACCACGAAAAAATTTCGCTCTGCGCGGGTATTCAAACGCCAGAGTAGACAGGGCAGACATCGCAGGAAAACCACCACTTATTCTGCCGTAAAATGTTTCAACACCAATGATTGCAACAATCATTGACGCAGGTACACCGTAACGTAACTGCGCTTTTTCCAGCGTTTCTTCGTTTTCGCGCCAAAATTCCACACCGGCATTGATGCGCTCCTGGGTCAAAAATATTTTGCGGTAACCCTTCCACTCAAGGCGCTTTTCTGCGGGCCGCTGTATGAGTTCGAGTGCTCTATCACTACGTTGGGTATTAGCAAACATCTGCTGCAAACGCGACTCATCCATGGCGTGCTTACTCACCATTTCCGCAATAAATTTTTTCGCTTCAGGGTGCTCGCTGTAATCAGCGTGCGCCACCCCCATCCCGGTCACCAGAAAAACAACACAAGCACAGACCAGCGAATGGCAGCAAAGCCGATTTACAATATCATTCAATTTAATACCCGACATAAATTCAAAACTACGATGATGCGATATTTCGATCGACCGGTTTCAGCGATTTAACCGGCCCGGCACATTAGTATCGTATTGGTAACAATCAACGCGACTGACGGCAACAAAAAAGCGCAACTTATACACACATTTTGCTTTTTACTGATTTCTCTCATACCGCAGCATCCATAAAACTGAATAAAAGGCTGCTGCACAAACGAAAAAGGCCGACTGCAACGCAGCCGGCCCCGCTTACGATACCTCTTTAGAAATTACAACAAAGGAGCAATAACCAAGGAAACAATAGCCATAACATTAATAAGGATATTCATCGCAGGTCCGGAAGTATCTTTGAACGGATCGCCAACAGTATCCCCTACAACTACCGCCGCATGTGTGTCTGTACCCTTGCCACCCAGATTGCCCTTCTCGACATACTTTTTAGCGTTATCCCATGCACCACCGGCATTAGCCATCATAAGCGCCAGCATGACACACCCAACCAGTGCTCCAGCCAAAAATCCGCCCAACGACTCCGGCCCCAGGCCAAAACCGATCACTGGTGGCGCACCAACGGCCAGAACTCCCGGTAGAATCATTCGCTTAAGAGCCGCCGTGGTAGCAATAGCCACACAACGCTCATTGTCCGGCTTGCCGGTCCCTTCAAGTAAACCCGGTATCTCTCTAAACTGCCGACGGATCTCATTAATCATATCGAATGCCGCAGCACCCACCGCCCGCATGGTGATTGCACTGACCAGGAATGGAAACACACCGCCGATAAACATACCGACCAGCACTATCGGATTACCAATATCCAACGCAAAGCCGGGGTTATTTAATTTAACCACCTGAATAAATGCCGCTATGATTGCCAGCGCTGCAAGCCCGGCAGCACCGATTGCGAAACCTTTGCCGATCGCCGCTGTAGTGTTTCCAACTTCGTCCAGGCCATCAGTGATTTTTCGAGTCTCTTCACCCAGGCCCGCCATCTCAGCAATTCCGCCAGCGTTGTCAGCGATCGGACCATACGCATCAATTGCCATGGTGATACCGACTGTCGCCAGCATACCCACGGCTGCAATACCGACACCGTACAAGCCAACCAGGCTGCTGGCCGTAAATATAATCACACAAAGCGTGAGTACCGGAACCACTACTGATTCCATACCGGTTGCCAAACCAGATATCATCACTGTTGCAGGACCAGTCTGACCTGACTCAGCAATATCTCGAACCGGCTTGCCGCCAGTGTAGTATTCGGTGACGAGACCAATCACCATGCCACCGACAGCGCCTGCTACCACACACCACCAGACAGACATCGCTATACCACTTGCCATTATTAAAATGAACGCCGCGATTATGAAAATAACGGTTGCGCCGATTGTGCCGTACCGCAGTGCTTTTTCAGGCGACTTATCAGACATTTTTTTAACCAGAAAAATGCCCATCACCGAGCAGATCAATCCGACAGATGCCAGCGATAAAGGAAGAAAACTAAGAACAGAATTCGACGCCCCTTCCCCCAGAAGCCCAAGCTCCATCGCAGTCATGGTGGAGGCAATAGCAATTGTGGCAATCATACTGCCGCAGTAAGATTCGAAAATATCCGATCCCATACCGGCGATATCACCGACGTTGTCACCGACATTGTCGGCAATCACACCGGGGTTACGCGGATCATCTTCGGGTATACCGGCTTCGATCTTGCCGACCAGATCGGCACCCACATCAGCACTCTTTGTGAAAATCCCACCGCCGACACGTGAAAACAGCGCCACCAATGACGCGCCCATGCCAAAGCCATGAATCGACTCGGCGTGCTCGGCACCCCAAAACCAATAGAGCAGACCCAGACCAAGTAAGCCGGCAGACGCGACAGTCAGTCCCATAATCGACCCGCCGAAGAATGCTACTGTCAGGGCCTCGGCAGCGCCTTTCTCACTGGCCGCCACTGTGGTTCTTACGTTTGCCCGGGTCGCTGTGTACATCCCGAACCAGCCGGCTGACGCCGAAAAGAACGCACCAAAGACAAAAGCAATCGCTGTGTAGCTGCTCTCAAACGCTATGTAAAGCAGGATAGTTACGACAACTACAAACACTGCCAGTATTGAATACTCGCGTTTTAGAAAGGCCATGGCCCCTTTTTGAATTTCTACTGCTATGTCTGCTGCTTTGCCGTCACCGGCAGGATACTTCAGTACAAGCGAGTATACATACACAGCCATGGCAAGGCCTGCCACACCGAGTAGTACTGGAATGAATTCCATCAGCGATTTTCCTCTGTTTGTTATTGGTTGATAGGGTGACCCTGAGATTTTGCCTTGCAAGCTTACCTGACACAACCTCCGCGGTATGAGATTAGCTGGATTTCAGAAGGCGACAAGGATTCCGGGGCACAAATCAATCTTCTTATTCACCTAAGTCGCTGTTTATTCACTCACAAATTCCAACCGGATCAACAGTGGTTTTAACACTAAATACAAACACTTAAAAGATTCGAAGTTTTAAAACCTGTTGTCCTGTCGCAAGGTATCTGAGGCGCTGGTTCAAATTTCGAATGCTACGATTGATCTTGCTGTCTTATCATCTCAGCAATTCAACCATTCTCATCAGGGTCCTTTGGCAGCTGCCATTCGATCGTTTTTTTGCCATGTTGCCGCAGATACTCATTAGCTTTGGAAAAATGCCTGCAGCCAGTAAAACCTCGCACCGAGAGCGGCGAAGGGTGCGCACTGGTCAGGATGCAATGCCTGGCTGAATCGATCACCTGCCCTTTCTTCTTTGCATAACCACCCCACAACATAAAAACAGTATTAGAGGTCTGACTTGAAATTTTTTCGATAAC